>NZ_BLXW01000019.1:0-106617 GCF_054784495.1 Geomonas sp. Red276 | reverse complement strand
AGGTTTTTTTATGGTCAAGCTACTAAGGGCGTACGGTGGATGCCTAGGCAGAGAGAGGCGATGAAGGACGTGGTAAGCTGCGATAAGCTTCGGTGAGCCGCTAAACAGGCTTTGACCCGGAGATTTCCGAATGGGGAAACCCACTGGAGGTAATGCTCCAGTAACGCATGGTAAATACATAGCCATGCGTGGCGAACGGGGGGAACTGAAACATCTAAGTACCCCCAGGAAGAGAAAACAATAGTGATTCCGTCAGTAGCGGCGAGCGAACGCGGAACAGCCCAAACCAAATCTACTTCGGTGGATTTGGGGTTGTGGGGCCCCGACGTGGGATTGACAATGGGTAGGAAAACGGTCTGGAAAGTCCGGCCATAGTGGGTGATAGCCCCGTATCCGAAACCTTGAGTCACCCTAGGGTGTCCCCGAGTACCGCCAGGCACGTGAAACCTGGTGGGAATCCGGGAGGACCATCTCCCAAGGCTAAATACTACTCTCTGACCGATAGTGCACTAGTACCGTGAGGGAAAGGTGAAAAGTACTCCTATGAGGAGGGTGAAATAGAACCTGAAACCGTATGCCTACAAGCAGTGGGAGCACTATGGGGTAACCCAGTGTGACCGCGTGCCTTTTGCATAATGAGTCAGCGAGTTACCTTCAGCAGCGAGGTTAAGCTCATAGAGTGGAGCCGCAGCGAAAGCGAGTCTTAATAGGGCGACATAGTTGCTGGAGGTAGACCCGAAACCGGGTGATCTATCCATGTCCAGGGTGAAAGGAAGGTAACACTTCGTGGAGGCCCGAACCCACTGGCGTTGAAAAGCCAGGGGATGAGGTGTGGATAGGAGTGAAAGGCTAATCAAACTCGGAGATAGCTGGTTCTCCCCGAAATATATTTAGGTATAGCCTCGTGAAGTAAGTGATGGGGGTAGAGCACTGGATGGGCTAGGGGTCTTACCGGATTACCAAACCTAACCAAACTCCGAATACCATCAACTGTTATCACGGGAGTCAGACTGCGGGTGATAAGATCCGCGGTCAAAAGGGAAAGAGCCCAGACCGCCAGCTAAGGTCCCAAAATCTACGCTAAGTGGAAAACGATGTGGAAATGCCCAGACAACCAGGAGGTTGGCTTAGAAGCAGCCACCCTTTAAAGAAAGCGTAATAGCTCACTGGTCGAGTGGGTCTGCGCGGAAAATGTAACGGGGCTAAGCGTAGTACCGAAGCTGCGGATTCGATCCTTAAGGATCGAGTGGTAGGGGAGCATTGTGTAAGCCTGCGAAGGTCGACCGCGAGGACGGCTGGAGGTATCACAAGAGATTATGCTGACATGAGTAGCGAAAAACAAGGTGAGAAACCTTGTCACCGAAAACCCAAGGTTTCCTACGTAAAGGTAATCTGCGTAGGGTTAGTCGGTCCCTAAGGCGAGGCCGAAAGGCGTAGTTGATGGGAAACAGGTTAATATTCCTGTACCACCTGTTGTTGCGATGGGGGGACGGAGAAGGGTAGACGATCCAGGCGCTGGTTGTCCTGGTTTAAGGTCGTAGGCGGGAAGAGGAGGCAAATCCCTTCTTCCATTCAACGCTGAGAACTGATGACGAGGGGGTATCCCCGTAAAGTCGTCGATCCCATGCTTCCAAGAAAAGCCTCTAAGCTTCAGACAGCAGGTGACCGTACCGTAAACCGACTCAGGTGGGTGAGGATAAATGTCCTAAGGTGCTTGAGAGAACACTGGTTAAGGAACTCGGCAAAATGATACCGTAACTTCGGGAGAAGGTATGCCCCTCCAGGTGTAGCGATTCGCACGTGAAGCTAGGGGGGGTCGCAGAGAAATGGCGGTAGCGACTGTTTACTAAAAACATAGGACTCTGCAAAGTCGCAAGACGACGTATAGGGTCTGACGCCTGCCCGGTGCCGGAAGGTTAAGGGGATTTGTTAGCCGCAAGGTGAAGCTTTGAACCGAAGCCCCGGTAAACGGCGGCCGTAACTATAACGGTCCTAAGGTAGCGAAATTCCTTGTCGGGTAAGTTCCGACCTGCACGAATGGCGTAACGATTTCCGCGCTGTCTCAACCAGTGGCTCAGCGAAATTGAATTCTCGGTGAAGATGCCGAGTACCCGCGGTAAGACGGAAAGACCCCGTGCACCTTTACTACAGCTTGACAGTGACATTCGAATAAGCTTGTGTAGGATAGGTGGGAGGCTTTGAAGCTGGGACGCCAGTCTCGGTGGAGCCAACCTTGAAATACCACCCTGGTTTGTTTGGATGTCTAACCCAGGCCCGTCATCCGGGTCGGGGACACTGTCTGGTGGGTAGTTTGACTGGGGCGGTCGCCTCCCAAAGAGTAACGGAGGCGCGCGAAGGTTCCCTCAGGCTGATTGGAAACCAGCCGTAGAGTGTAAAGGCATAAGGGAGCTTGACTGCGAGACCAACAAGTCGAGCAGGTACGAAAGTAGGTCTTAGTGATCCGGCGGTTCTGTATGGAAGGGCCGTCGCTCAACGGATAAAAGGTACGCCGGGGATAACAGGCTGATCTCCCCCAAGAGTTCACATCGACGGGGAGGTTTGGCACCTCGATGTCGGCTCATCGCATCCTGGGGCTGAAGTAGGTCCCAAGGGTTTGGCTGTTCGCCAATTAAAGCGGTACGCGAGCTGGGTTTAAAACGTCGTGAGACAGTTTGGTCCCTATCTACCGTGGGCGCAGGATACTTGAGAAGAGTTGACCTTAGTACGAGAGGACCGGGTTGAACGTACCTCTGGTGTTCCAGTTGTTCCGCCAGGAGCAGTCGCTGGGTAGCTATGTACGGAAAGGATAACCGCTGAAAGCATCTAAGCGGGAAGCCTCCTTCAAGATTAGGTATCCCCGGGAGCAATCCCCTGAAGACCCGTTGTAGACCACAACGTTGATAGGCCGGGTGTGTAAGCGCAGCAATGCGTTCAGCTTACCGGTACTAATCGGTCGTGAGGCTTGACCATAAAAATTAACTGAAGGGGGGGCTGGGACCCAGCCCCCCCGATATAAACTGCCAGAGCTGCCGACAGATCAAGAGCATGCGATTGTTATAGGTCGTATAGGACGCATAGGTCCTATAGGACCCATAGAGACAAGGGGTCGGGCACCTTCGGAGCCAGCCCCCAAGAGTTTCTCTGTGGCGATGCCGAGAGGGCCACACCCGTTCCCATCCCGAACACGGAAGTTAAGCCTCTCAGGGCCGATGGTACTGCACTGGTAACGGTGTGGGAGAGTAGGTCGCCGCAGGGAATTTAATAGAAAGCCCCGCCTGGTTATCCAGCGCGGGGCTTTTCTTTTTCACTCTCCACAATTCCCAATCACATTATAACATTCTAATAATATCTCTCGTCCATTTCTTCTCACCATCATGTTAGCTACGGACTTCGGAGGGGGCGACATGAACAAAGTTTTTCGCATCGTCGTGGTGCTCATCGCTATCCTGTTCGGCCTCAATTCTCTCTATGGTTGTCATTGGTGGCAACCGCCAGCCCCTCCGGGCCTTCCCAAACCGCCTCCAGTTCCGGTTCCGTGATCATCCAGCCTCACGTTGTTTGTCTCCAATTGGCCTTCCCTTAAACGGAAAATCTGGTATCTTCTAGCTGATCCGATTTTACCCAGGGAGGTGCCCATTGGAATTCAACGTCTGCCCCGCTATCGGCGGGTTGAAACCCGAACGATTCTGGCGCTGCTTTGCTGAGCTGTCACGCATCCCGCGCCCGTCCGGGCATGAGGAGCGCGCTGCCCAGTTCGTGCTGGACCGTGCTCAATCGCTTGGCCTGGAAGCCCGCAAGGACGGTTTCGGTAACGTAGTCGTCAAAAAGCCTGCCTCCAAGCGGAGAGACGGTCTACCCTCCGTTTGTCTGCAGTCTCACCTGGACATGGTCTGTGAGAAGAACGCTACCAAGGCACACGACTTCATGTCGGATCCCATCGAGTTGCTGCGCGACGGTAACTTCGTCACTGCCGATGGTACTACCCTCGGCGCCGACAACGGTGTCGGCGTGGCGACCAGTCTTGCCATCATGGAGGATGCCGATCTCGAGCACGGTCCCCTCGAACTGCTCTTCACCGTCGAGGAGGAAACCGGGCTCACCGGTGTCTTAAACCTGACCGCAGACCTCGTTACAAGCCGCATTCTCCTTAACCTTGATTCCGAGGACGAGGGCGTCATCTTCATTGGTTGTGCCGGCGGTCGCGATACGGTTGGCAAGTGGACGCTCGCTAAAGAAAGACCGTCCACCGGTTTCACGCAGGTGCGCATCATGGTGCGTGGGCTGAAAGGCGGCCATTCCGGGATCGATATCGGGAGGGGGCTCGGCAACGCCATCAAGATTCTCAACCGAGCCATCATTCAGCTGGGGACTCTAGGATTGCGGCTCTCTTCTCTGGAGGGGGGCAACATGCGCAACGCCATCCCTCGTGAGTGCTCTGCGGTGGCGTTTCTTCCCAAGGAGCGACTCGATGATGCCAAGGCCTTGGTGAACTCGCTCAACTCCACCTATCGGGCTGAGTTTGCCTCGGTAGATCC
Organism: Geomonas sp. Red276; assembly: GCF_054784495.1. Lineage (NCBI taxonomy): Bacteria > Pseudomonadati > Thermodesulfobacteriota > Desulfuromonadia > Geobacterales > Geobacteraceae > Geomonas > Geomonas sp. Red276. The sequence continues at coordinate 102,082 of NZ_BLXW01000019.1, read as the reverse complement.
CGACCTCGAACTCACTCTTGCGGAAGAGCTGGGGGGGAGCGGAGAGGTGATTACGGCCTCTCTCCAGGAGCGCCTTTGCCGCACGATCGCGGCGCTTCCGTCTGGCGTTCAGCACATGAGCGCGGACATGCCGGGCCTGGTCGAATCCTCCACCAATGTTTCCGTCATCAGGACTCACCAGGACACCATCGAATTGATCACCAGCCAAAGGAGCTCGGTGGCCTCCCGTCTGGCCGAGGTCGCCGAAACAGTGGAAGCGGCTCTTTGCTTGGGTGGGGCTGAAGTTACGGGGGGCTCAGGATATCCGGGGTGGAAACCGAACGTTAAATCGCCCATCCTTGCCGTGGCAAAAGAAAAATACCACGCCCTTTACGGTAAGGAACCCGAAGTCACCGCCGTCCACGCCGGGCTTGAGTGCGGAATCATCGGCGAGCGGATACCCGGGATCGACATGATCTCCTTCGGCCCCACGCTCCACGCGGTTCACTCTCCTGACGAAAGAATCGATATCGCTTCGGTCCCTAAGTTTTGGGACTTCCTTGTCGAGATCCTCAAAGCGGTGCGCTGATAGCTCATAGAATGCAGACGAAGCGTACCTGTACCGGTAAAATAGCATTGGTGCCGGCGATCATGACCCTCTGTGTCATGACCCGGCACCTTCCCCCCAACAAACACTCCAGTGTCACATCGTGCAATCCAGGGTCGCATTGAAACACGCGCAGGGTGTCTCCTCTCCGGTTTTCTCCCAAATCCAATCCGTCCAGGATAACCTTTCCTTTGCGCTGGCAGGATACGGTGAAGTATTCCATGCGGAACCTCACTTTATTTCAGTCTCAAACAGGCGATGTGAGTAAACCCATCCTCACCCTGACCCTCCCCTCGAAGGGGAGGGTCCGCTGGGGTGGCATCTCCATGGAGGCTATGTCGATTTGATTAATAGTAGCTAATTATATTGAGGCTGCTTGGGGAGGGGGCGAAAAGGGCGGGCTACAGGATCTGGACGGTCAGGCCTTCTCCGGGGGCGGAGCGGTAGACGAAGGTTACGGTGGCGGGGTGCTCATGCCACGGGGTGACTCGATAGTCACGGGCGAAGGTGCGACGGTAGTATCTCACTCGCTCGTCTTTGCGGACCACCGGGAGCGACGGCAGCGGCTCTCTTCCCGGTTTCTGGGGGGGGCCAAAGAAGGAGGGGAGGTTGCCTCCCGGATAGCCGGTCAGGCAGTAGTCGTAGGCGAGGGCATCGTGGAAGCGGGTGAGTTCCTCGCCGGCAAGCCGGGTGGCGGCGAAGCCGTTGAGGGTTTCGAAGAGGGGAGGGAGGGAGAGGTTCCAGGCCACCTCCTGGCTCTCGAAAAAAGATGCCGCGGCGACGAAGATTTCCGAGAGCGGCGCCCGCTCTGCCAGCACCGCCAACGAGGTGGCGAACCTGCCGCTGTTGTACAGCAGATCCAGCAGCCGGCTGATGTTTTCGATCGAGCAGATCTCCGCGTAGCTGAGCCATGGGGTCTGCAGTACCTTGTACGGTGCCGACTCCGAATACGCGTACTTTTCGCTCCGGGCGATGCCGCGCATCCGGGTCCCTTTCATTACCTTCAGCGGCTCGACCTGGATGTGATCTGGCGCCACCTTGAAGAGGCTTTCGAGGGAGGATAGAAAGCCGGAGAATGACTCCCCGGGAAGGCCGGCCACCAGGTCCAGGTGGACGGTGACCTTGGTCTCCTCTTTCAGCCGGCGCACGTTGGAGAAGAGTTTCTCCAGGCTCGATTTCCTCTCCACCTTGGCGAGCGTCTCTTCCCCTCCCGACTGCACCCCGATCTCGAAGCGGAAGAGATCGGCGGGTACCTGCGACAGTAACGAGATGTTCTCGCCGGTCAAAAGGTCGGCGGCGATCTCGAAATGGAACTTGCTCTCCCGGTTGTTCTCCAGGATGAACCGCCAGATCCTGTTAGCCCGCCCGGCGTCGTAGTTGAAGGTCCGGTCCACGAACTTGATGGTCCGCACCCCCGATTCCATCAGCAAACCAAGGTCGGCTTCGATCCGTTCATAGGAATAGGATCTCACTCCTTTTTCCAGAGAGGAGAGACAGAAGGCGCACGAGAAAGGGCAGCCGCGGGAGGTCTCGTAGTAAACGAGCGGCTTCGAGAGATCGGCCAATCCCGCCAGGAAAGGGGAGGGGAGGGTGTCGAGTTCCGCGACCACCTCGGCCTCCGGGTTGGCAACGGTCTCCTCGTCCTCGCGATAGCTCAGGCCGGCAATGCCGTCGAGCGGCTGGCGGTCCAGCAGGGCTTCCAGGAGCCTGCGGCAGGTGATCTCGCCCTCCCCGCGGACGATGCAGTCGATGGCCGGGTTATGCTGCATCAGCTCGAAGGAGCCGAAGGAGACTTCCGGGCCTCCCAGTACCACGAAGAGCTGGGGATCGAGCTTCTTGAGATCGGAGACGAGCTTGAGGGTAAGCTCGGTATTCCAGATGTAGCAGGAGAACATGGCCACGTCGGCCCTGGCGTCCACCAGGCGGGAGAGAAGCTGGTCCCGGTGCTCGTTCACCGTCAGCTCGAGGATCTCCAGCTCGACCCCCGGCAGGCCGGCGCAGGCGGCCGCCAGGGCGGGGAGGGCAAGGGAGGAGTGGACGTACTTGGCGTGCAGGGTGGCGAGAAGAATTTTCATGGCGGCGATTGTAGCGGAAAAGTCATTAAGGTGAAAGGTCAAAGGGATTCATTGGCGATGCGCCTTGCCGTAAGGGGCGATTTTTGTTAGTGTGCTGAGGTTGGGAATTCGTGGAGGGGCGGATGGTTTTCCTAGGTGGAGGCTCCCCCACCCCCGGCCCCCCTCCCTCCGGGGGAGGGGGAGATATATGGAAGGCGGTAAGTACTATGAAGGGTAGAAAACTTCCCAAGCTCCTGTATGCGGACAGCAAGGGGAATATCTTTGACCATCCCTACCTGAACATGGCGGGGATGAGCGCCGACGAGGCGGTGTTGCCGGAGAACGTGGAGCTGATCCCGCTGCCGGAAGACAGCCGGCTCTTTACGATCCCCAACACGCCCCCCATCGCGTGGGACGGCCGCGAGCGCCGCTTCGTCACGGTGTCGCGGGTGAACGAGGGGAGGCGGAGCATTCCGGTCCAGGCCGTCTCCGCCTTCATGGCCCCGGGGTACATGCGGACCCTGCTCCCCGCCTGCGACTATTCGAAGAAGAAGGTGCACCTCCCCCTTTGGTCCTACACGGCGGTCGGCTGGGACGAGGAGCGCGACTGCTTCGTGGTGGCGGCCACCCGGGTGGACGACAACGAGAACTGGCTTCCCCGCAACTACGATGACCGCCTGCTCGACCCGCTGGTCCGCAAGATGGTGGCCCAGTACTCGAAGAACCGCCTCGTCGAGCAGCTTTCCCGCTGCGCCGTGGACTACCACTGCTTCGCGGCCAAGAACCTCTTCTTCCGCCGCTGGGAGGCCCCCATCCCGACCTCCCCGGTCTGCAACTCGCGCTGCCTGGGGTGCATCAGCCTCCAGCCCTCCGATTGCTGCCCCTCCAACCACGAGCGCATCCCCTTCGTCCCCACGCCGGAGGAGATCGTGGAGCTGATGCTCCCCCACCTGAACGAGGCGCCGGAGCCGATCGTCTCCTATGGCCAGGGGTGCGAGGGTGATCCGATCATGCAGGCGGACACCATCGCGGAGGCGACCAGAAGGCTCAAAGCCGGCACCTCCCGCGGTACGGTCAACTTCAACTCCAACGGCTCCTTCCCCGACCGTGTCCGGATGCTCTGCGACGCCGGGATGGACTCCATGCGCTTCTCGATGAACTCGGTGCAGGAGGAGTTCTACAACCGCTACTACCGCCCCAAAGGGTACACCTTCGCGAGCGTCGTCGAGTCGGTGAAGGCGGCCAAGGAAAAGGGGCTCTTCACCATGATCAACTACCTCGTCTCTCCCGGGGTGACCGACAGCCCCCAGGAGGTCGAGGCGCTCCTCAAATTCATCGACCAGACCGGCGTGGACATGCTGCAGATGCGCAACCTTTCCATCGACCCCGCCTTCTACAACGAAAGGATGGGGGTCTCAAAGAAAGGGATTGGGATGTATCGGATGCTGGAGATCATCAAAAAAGAGTTCCCAAAGATCCAGTACGGCTACTTCAACCGGACCAAGGAGCGGTTTTACCCTGACGGTTATGAGACCGGGTGGCCGATCAAGGAAAAGAGCAGGAAAAAACAGCTGCAGTGAGCTGGGAGTGCAAAGTCCCCTAGTCAAAGGGGACTTTAGGGGGATTTGCCTTTGCTGCCGGTGAGGTAACTGCAAATCCCCCCTGTCCCCCATTTGACAAGGGGGGGACGTTGCGCCGGCGGCTTCCCTCGGATAAACATTTGAGGGCTTGCCGCAAATTTCGCCGGAGCGGACGGAACGATCAATTTTGGGAGGTCCAGTGAGCACCATCTCGATCATCACGCCGAGCTACCTCATCAAGAAGAGGAGCGACCACGCCAAGGGGATCAAGCAGCTTGCCACCCTCGGCTACCAGGTGCTCAATCCCGATTTTCCGGCCCGGCTTCCGTCCCCCGCCGAGAAGGCCCAGCAGATCCACGAAGCCTTCCGCGATCCAGGCACCGACATCATCCTCGCCCAGCGCGGCGGCTACAGCGCGATGAAATCGCTTCCCTTCCTCGACTTCGAGCTGATCAGGAACCACCCCAAGATCCTCGCCGGCTTCAGCGACCTCACCGCGCTCCTTAACCCGATCTACGAGCGGACGGGGATGGTCGCCCTGCACTCGCCGATGGTCATCAACCTCGACGCCCCCACCGCCTTCACGGTGAAATCCTTCCTGAACGCCCTCAACCGCTACCCGGAGAAGAACCTCCTCAAGGGGGCGCCGATCAAGGTCTACCGGCACGGCGTCGCGGAAGGGATCCTCAAGGGAGGGAACCTCATCACCCTCACCGCGCTCATCGCCACCAACTGGGAGGTGAACCTCGAGGGGGCCATCCTCTTCCTGGAGGACGTGGACGAGAAGCTCCACCAGGTCGACCGCTACCTGACCCAGTGGATCCTCACCGGCAAGCTCAAGGGGGTGAGGGCCATCATCCTGGGCGACTTCCGCGGGATCAGGAGCCCGCAGGTGTACCAGATCCTCTCCTCGCAGATGGAGCTGGACATCCCGGTCATCCACTGCCCGTTCATCGGCCACGTCCCCAACAAGATCACCCTCCCGGTCGGGGCAGAGGTCGAGCTGAACACCCACAAGAAGCAGCTCCTCATCCGGAACATGGCCTGGCCCGGAGGGGATGCATGAACGTCGTCTGGCTCGGGCTGATCACCGTCAGCGTCATCTTCGCCATCTTTACCGGCAACCTCGAGCCCTTCACCAAGGCGATCTTCGACGGCGCCAAGCAGGCGGTCGAGATTTCGCTCTTTCTCTTGGGGATCGTCTCGATCTGGATGGGGATCACCAGGATCCTCGAAGACTCCGGGCTCATCTACCGGATCGCCCATCTCTTCAAGCCGCTCATCTCCCGCCTCTTCCGCGGCATCCCCGACGACCATCCCGCGGTCTCGGCCATCACCCTGAACGTGCTCGCCAACGTCTTCGGCTTAGGCAACGCCGCCACTCCCCTGGGGATCAAGGCGATGCAGGAGCTCGACACCCTCAACGACGATAAGGGGACCATCACCTTCGAGATGATGATCTTCACGGTGATCAACACCGCCAGCGTCCAGCTCATCCCCTTCTCGCTGATCGGCATCCTGGCGAGCTTCCACGCCAAGAACCCGACCGCCATCGTGCTCCCGGTCATGATCGCCACCATCATCCACGCGAGCTCGGCGGTCGCCGTCCTGTTCGCCTTCAGGAGGGTGCTCAAGTGACCGAGTACGTCAACTACGTCTCCCTGCTCTTCATCCCGCTGTTCATCCTCTTCACCATCTGGTACGGGACCTTCAAGAAGATCAGGGTCTACGACTCCTTCATCGCGGGGGCCAAGGAAGGACCCAAGGTCATCCTCAACATCTTCCCCTACCTGGTGGGGATCTTCATCGCGATCAAAGGATTCCAGGCATCGGGCGCCTTCGATTATCTCAAGAACTGGTTCTACCAGATCTTCTCTTTCCTCGACATCCCGATCGAGGTGGTCTCCATGTCGCTCATCAAGCCGCTCTCCGGTTCGGCCGCCACCGCGCTTTTCACCGACATCGTCAAGACCACCGGACCCGAGTCGGTGGCCACCAAACTGACCGCGGTGATCGTGGGAAGCGCCGAGACGACCTTCTACGTGCTCGCCGTCTACCTGGGGGCGGTGAACATCAAAAAGAGCCGCTACCTGGTGCCGGTCTGCCTGATCGGCGACTTCATCGGCATCGTGGTGGCGGTAACCGTGGCGAGGTACTTCCTGTAATGTGCAGACTCCTGGGCATCACCAATTTCGACTATTCACTTCATGGCCGCCTGGTCGACAACTTCTGCGAGCTCGCCCGCTGCGGCGTGGTGATGGCGGAGGACCCTCCCGGGCACGAGGACGGGTGGGGGATGGCCTACTATGAGGACGGCAAACTCGTGGTGGACAAGAGCGGCGAGAGCCTTCTCAAGGAGAGGGAGCGGGTCGTGGAGCCGTTGAAGCGGCTCGGCCGGACGCCGGTGTTGATCCTGCATCTCAGGAAGTCGGCCTGGAAGGACAGTTCCTCCACCCGCCACGCCCACCCGTTCCACCACGACAACGTGGTCTTCGCCCACAACGGGACCGTGTACGAGTACCAGCCCCTGCTTCCCGAGATTACCCTCCCCGGGCTCGGCGACGACGCCCTCGATACCGAGGTCTTCTTCTACCACATCATGAGCTTTCGCGAGTCCGGCCTGGGACCCGCCTTCCTGCACAGCGTCGCCAGGATCAAAGAGGGGCTTCGCTATTCCGCCCTGAACTGCCTCTTCAGCGACGGCACTACCCTCTACGCCTACCGGGACTTCACCAAGGAGCCCGACTACTACTCGCTCTACAAAGCCTTCTCCCCGACCTCCTCCCTGGTCTGCTCCGAGCCGCTCGACGACCGTCACACGTGGCTGGCGATGGAAAAGGGGGAGTTTCTCGAACTCCCGGTGGCCACTACCCGCTGATTGACCCCGTCTGTCCCACCCACGCCCGCGCTGTCCCGCTACGGGACAGCCGGGTTTCCCTCCCTCCAGGCTAACCTCCTGAAATCACGCCTAATGCTCCGTTGGCATCCATCCTGAAAGGTATAAGGGCAGAAACGTTGCAGACCGCCCTATTTGTCCCATCGCGGGACATGGGGCTGCCGCCATCGAAAGCGCAGAGTCCAACGCAGCGCGCAGAGTACTTCAGGGGGTGCCAAATGAAATACAGAACGATTTCCGGTGACGGCGTAGAGGTTTTTTCGCGGGAAGAACTGGAGGACCGGCTGGGCGACGCGATCCCGGTCGACCAGATCGTGGAGGTATTCCTGGTGAGCGGTGCCAATCACCTGGCGAGCCTCAAGGAAGCGGTGGCGGAGGGGGACGTAGACAATTTTCTCGCCATCGCGCACACGCTGAAGGGGACCGCGGCTTCCCTGGCAGCCCACCGGATGGAGGCGGTCACCACGGCGATGGAGTCCATTGCCATCCTCGGGTCGCTCGCGGGAGCGCGGGAACTGGTGAGCCTTTTGGAGTTGGAATTCGAGGCGTTCAAGGAAGCGGTGGCTGCACGCTGAATCGGCACCTGCGCCGAAGGAGGGAGAGAAAGATGGCATTTTCCAGCGCTCTACTTAAACGGTTGCAGACCACCGAAACGACCATGGAGAGGTCGCTGATCAAGGACGTGAGGAAGGTGTTCGCCGAACTGCTCGGCATGGATCACCTGCTGCACCTGCCGATATCGGTGGATCCGGCCAGTAACTTCAGCGACTGCATAAGCGCGCTGGTAGGGCTCGCGGGGCACTACAACGGCCTGGTCAGCCTGCACGTTCCCATCGCGCTGGCCACCCGGCTCACTTCGCAGCTTTTGGACGTGGCCAACCCGAGTGAGGAGGACGTGGAGGACGCCCTGGGTGAGATGGCCAACATCCTGGCCGGGGCCTTCAAGCAGCACCTCTCCGCCAGCAGCCTCGATGTGAGGCTCTCGACCCCCTCGATAGTTTCCGGGAAACAGTACGTGATCCACGTGGCCAAGAAGCCCGAGGTGATGACGCTCCTCTTCGACTCCGAGGAGGAGTGGTTCATGGCGGCGTTGGCACTGGAGAACTAGCGGCTTTCACGGGCAACATCCCCAGCCCCCCTCTCCCAAGGGGGGCGATATGGTCCCCTCCTCCTTGCGTTTACTGCGTATTTCCTGTCCCTGCTCGTCTCCCTGGTGGATTCCCTTCTCGGCTCACTTTTCACGGCTCCTTTTACACCCTGGCGGGGTGGGGGCGGCCCGCGGACCGCTATCCGGGGGCGGAGCAATCAATCCTGTAGGTGATGGCGTTTTAGAATCGAATGCCTGCCCGAAGCCGCCGAGAGGGTCCGGCAGCGCAAGCCGATCGCCACCTGGCTGGATTTTCTGTTATTAGGCCTTGACAAAGAAAATATCGTCATATAGAACGATGTTATCTTTAAGGTGGTTAGGGGCTGCTCCCCGTGGCCCGATCGGTTCCTGGCGAAGGCAAAGCTGCGAAAGGAGGGCGTGATGGCGAAGGACCAGAGAGAGGAGTTCGATTTTCCCCGGCTCCTGAAGCAAAAGGGGGTCTCCCGCAGGGACTTCCTCAAGTTCTGCACCGGCGTGACCGCCGCCTTGGCACTGCCGGCCAGTTTCGTTCCCAAGGTCGCCGAGGCGCTGGAGGGGGCCAAGCGGCCGACCCTGGTCTGGATGGAATTCCAGGACTGCGCGGGCGACACCGAGGCCCTCCTGCGGGCGGCCAACCCGACGGTGGCCGAACTGATCCTCGACATCCTCTCGGTGGACTACCATGAGACGGTGATGGCCGCGGCCGGGTTCCAGGCCGAGGAGGCGCTCGCCAAGGTGGTCAGGGAGGAGAAAGGGAAGTACATCGCCATCGTGGAGGGATCGATCCCCCTGAAGGACAACGGCGTCTACTGCTGCGTGGCCGGCAAGAGCGCCCTCCAGAGCGCCCGCGAGGTCTGCGGCAACGCGCTCGCCACCATCGCGGTCGGCACCTGCGCAAGCTACGGCGGGCTCCCCGCCGCCAAGCCCAACCCGACCGGCGCGGTCGGTGTCAAAGAGGCCGTCCCCAGCGCCACCGTCATCAACCTCCCCGGCTGCCCCGTCAACGCCGACAACCTCACCGCCATCGTCGTCCACTACCTGGTCTTCAACAAACTCCCCGCCACCGACAACTACGGCCGCCCGATGTTCGCCTACGGGAAAAGGATCCACGACAACTGCGAGCGCCGCCCGCACTTCGACGCCGGCCAGTACGTGGAAAGGTGGGGGGACGAGGCCCACGTGCAGGGGCATTGCCTTTACAAGATGGGGTGCAAGGGGCCGGAGAGCTACCACAACTGCCCGACCCAGCGCTTCAACGAGAAGACCTCCTGGCCGGTCGGCTCCGGCCACGGCTGCGTCGGCTGTTCCCAGCCCCAGTTCTGGGACACCATGATGCCGATGTACAACCGGCTCCCGAAGGTCCCGGGCTTCGACATCGAGCATACCGCCAACACCATCGGCATCGGAGTGGCAGCGGGGACCGCGGCCGCCTTCGCCGCCCACGCGGTGGTTTCCTCGTTCCGCGGCAAAGACAAGGATAAGAAGGAGGATAGTCAATGACGAAGATCGTGGTCGACCCCATCACCAGGATCGAGGGGCACTTGAGGATCGAGGCCGAAGTCTCCGGCGGCAAGGTGACCGACGCCTGGTCAAGCTCCACCATGTTCCGCGGCATCGAGACCATCCTCAAGGGGCGCGACCCGCGCGAGGCGTGGTACTACACCCAGCGCTTCTGCGGCGTCTGCACCACGGTCCACTCGATCGCCTCCATCCGTGCGGTCGAGAACGCCCTGAAACTCAAGGTCCCCCCCAACGCGGAGCTGATCCGCAACATCATCATCGGCATCCAGAACGTGCAGGACCACGTGATCCACTTCTACCACCTGCACGCCCTCGACTGGGTGGACATCACCTCGGGGCTCAAGGCCGATCCGGTCAAGACCGCGGCGCTCGCCGCCTCGCTCTCCGACTGGCCCCTGAACTCCGCCACCTACTTCAAGGGTGTCCAGGACAAGATCAAGGCCTTCGTCGCCAAGGGGAGGCTCGGTCCCTTCGCCAACGCCTACTGGGGGCACCCCGCCTATCAGCTCCCCCCCGAGGCCAACCTGATGGCCACCGCCCACTACCTGGAGGCCCTCGAGTGGCAAAAGGACGTCATCAAGATCCACGCCATCCTGGGCTCCAAGAACCCGCACCCCCAGACCTTCCTGGTGGGGGGGATGTCGATCCCCATCGGCCCCGACTCCCAGAACGCCTTGAACGCCGACAAGCTGGAGACCATCAAGAGGCTTTTGGCCAAGGCGCAGGAGTTCGTGGAGAAGGTCTACATCCCGGACCTTCTGGCGGTCGCCTCCTTCTACAAGGACTGGGCCTCCATCGGGGGGGGCGTGGGGAACTTCCTCTCCTACGGCGAGTTCCCGGATCCCCTGAGCGGCAAGCAGTGGATCCCCCCCGGAGTCATCCTAAACAAGAACATCTCCAAGGTGCTCCCGGTCAGCCAGGAGAAAGTCACCGAGTACGTCGACCACTCCTGGTACGAGTATCCCGGGAAGCAGGGGAAGGGGCTCCACCCCTACGACGGGGAGACCGAGTTCCGCTACAACGGCCCCGAGCCCCCCTACAAGAACCTCGACGTGAACGGGAAGTACTCGTGGGTGAAGGCGCCGCGCTACGAGGACCAGCCGATGGAGGTGGGGCCCTTGGCCCGGGTGCTGATCGCCTATGCCTCCGGTGACAAGGGGACCCAGGAGACCGTGAACGCGGTACTTAAGAAGCTCGGCGTGGGGCCCGAGGCCCTCTTCTCGACGCTCGGGCGCACCGCCGCCCGCGGCATCGACTGCCTCCTCATCGCCCGCCAGACCCCGAAGTGGCTCGACCAGTTGATCGACAACATCGGCAAGGGGGACCTCCGGATCCACAACGGGGAGCGCTGGGATCCCTCCTCCTGGCCCGCCGAGGCCGCCGGCTACGGCTGGCACGAGGCGCCGCGCGGCTCGCTCGGCCACTGGGTGAAGATTAAGAACGGCGCCATCGAGAACTACCAGGCGGTGGTCCCCTCCACCTGGAACGCCTCACCCCGCGACGCCAAGGGGCTGCGCGGCCCCTACGAGGCGGCGCTGGTCGGGACCCCGCTGGCCGATCCGAGCAAGCCCTTGGAGATACTGAGGACCATCCACTCCTTCGATCCCTGCCTGGCCTGCGCGGTCCACGTGCTCGACCCCGGCGGCAACGAAATGGTGCGGGTAAAGGTGCTCTAGGAGGCGAGCCATGGTAGACAGGATTGCAAGGTACGTCTGGGAAGTGCCGGTCCGGGCGAGCCACTGGGTGAACGCGGTGGCCATCGTGCTCCTCTCGGTGACCGGCATCTACATCGGAAGCCCGAGGTCCCTCGGCCTGACCACCAGCGATTACGTGATGGGTTGGGTCCGCTTCGTCCATTTCGTGGCCGCCTACTGCTTCACGGTCAGCGTGGCCGCCCGCTTCTACTGGGCCTTCGTCGGCAACAAGTACGCCTCCTGGAGGGTCTTCTTCCCCCTCTACACCAAGGAGGGGCGCAAGGGGGTGATGGACACCTTCCGCTACTACACCTTCACCAAGCACAGCATCCCTCCCCTGGTGGGGCACAACCCGCTGGCCGGGAGCATGTACGGGCTGGTCTTCCTCCTGTACGTGATAATGATCCTGACCGGCTTCGCCCTCTACAGCGAGCACGCTCCCGGGGGGCTCTTGTACAAGCTGTTCGGCTGGGAGTTCTCCATCTTCCGCAACCAGCAGCTGCGGCTCGCCCATCACCTCATCATGTGGTTCTTCTGCGCCTTCTCGATCAACCACATCTACAGCGCCTGGCTGATGGACGCCAAGGAGCACGGCGGGGTGATCTCCTCCATCTTCAGCGGCTACCAGATCGGCCACAAGGAAGGGGAGAGCTAAGCCGGTATCAATCCCTCTCCCGGAAGGCGAGGGTGGCCTAAGGCCGGGTGAGGGTAGACCTCCCTCACCCCTGCCCCTCTCCCGGAGGGCGAGGGGATATGGCTTCCGCCCCTCTAATTGGAGAGGGGATATCGATTTCAGGAGTCATCTAGGTCGGGTCCGGAGACCGACCGGCCGGCAGCGCCGGCAGCTACTCCGGATTGTGTTGGATAGGAGGGAAAGGGGAGGGTGTCTTCGGATGCCCTCCCCACTTCGCCTGAAAGGGGAGCCGTGGGGTGGGCACGCCGTGCCCACGCGGGTCTGACCCCGAGACTGGTGGGCAGGGGGCTGCCCACCCTACTGTTTGGGGAGACGGCATGAGCGTACTGGTATTGGGAATCGGCAACCTGGTCATGGCCGACGACGGCGTGGGGGTGAGGGTGGTGCAGCTCCTCGCCGGGCGGCACCGCTTTCCGGAGTGGGTGACCGTCCTCGATGGCGGCACCCTCGGTCTCGATCTCCTCCCCCAACTCGAGGGGATCTCCAAGCTCCTGGTGGTGGACGCGGTGGAGTGCGACGGGGAGCCCGGGACCCTGGTGCGGCTGACCGGCGAGGACATCCCGCTCGCCCTGCAGACCAAGGTCTCTCCCCACCAGATGGGACTCAAGGACCTCCTGACCGTCGCCTCCCTCATGGGGCACACGGCCGACGAGATGGTGCTCCTGGGGGTGAAGCCCGGGAGCATCGAGATGTCGATGGAGCTCACCCCCGCCGTCCAGGCGCAGGTGGAGCCCTTGGTCGAGCTGGTCCTCCAGGAGCTCGATCGCTGGGGCGCCTCCCCCGGGTGAATCTTCCCGGCCCTTTCCCGCTTCCCCCGTCGTTTCCGCAACCTTTCTACCACCTTGCCATCCCCTCTGCCCTGGCTTTTCCGGCGACTCTTCTCACCCCCCTTGACCGTCTCGCGACTCCTGATTTTCAGGTAGGGAATTTCGACTATTTTGGGCGAGATTTTTTCCTGGAAAGGGTATTTTTTTCCTTTAATGTGTGGTATACACCATCCGTACTTATTAGCGCCCGGCCCTGGCATCAGGGTGCGGCGTCGACGTCCTGCCGGTCCGTACAGATTCTTCATCCCCTGATGCTGAGGTTGAGCTCATGACCCCATCCGACCTGGACGACCTGGACGACGCGGGAGGCGACATTCGCCTTACCCCCCGCCTAGGCATGCCGGCTTCCCCCCCCGCTGCTCACGAGCTGAAGACCATCTTCGGACTGGTCCAGTCTGCGACCGGCCACGATTTCAGCTCCTACAAGGAAACCACCATCCTGCGCCGCCTGCACCGGAGGATGACGGTCAACGACGTCGAGGTGGTCGCGCAGTACATCGACCTTCTGCGCGAGAACCCCACCGAGGCCGAGGCCCTCTCCCAGGACATCCTGATCGGCGTCACCAGTTTCTTCCGTGATCCCGCGGCCTTCCAGGCGATCCGCGAGCAGGTCCTGCCGCAGCTGTTCCTGGACCGGGACCCCGCCCGGCCGGTCCGCATCTGGCACGCCTGCTGCGGCACCGGGGAAGAGGCCTACTCCATGGCCATCCTGGTCCGGGAGTTCCTCACCGAGCACCGCCTGAGCGCGAACGTCCAGATCTTCGCGACCGACATCGATGCGGCCGCCATCGACCATGCCCGAACGGGGATCTACCGCGAACAGCTCTGCCGGGGAATCAGCGACGAGAGGCTCTCCGCCTACTTCACCCCGACCGAAGACGGATGGCGCGTTCACAAGCTTTTGCGGGACATGATCGTCTTCGCCCACCACAGCCTCATCAAGGATCCTCCCTTCTCGCGGATCGACCTCCTGGTCTGCCGCAACTTCCTGATCTATGTCGACCCCGACCTGAAGAAACGGCTGATCTCCCTCTTCCACCGGGTACTGGTCCCCAACGGCTACCTCTTCCTCGGGGTGGCCGAGAGCGTCGGGGCCGACTGCGACCTCTTCTCGGCAGCGGACAAGAAGTGGAAGATCTTCTCCCGGCGCGAGATCGGGAACCGGCTGGACGTCTCCATCCCGCTGCCGAACCCGCTCTGGTTCCCCCCCAAGGAGCGTTTCCGTCAGCCTCATCCCGAGGATCCCACTCCCGCCACCCTGGCCCAGAAGGTACTCCTGGAGAGTTACGCGCCGGCCAGCGTGGTGGTGAACGAGCGGTACGAGGTGGTGCACACCTTCTCCCGGATTGCGAACTTTCTCGAACTCCCCATCGGCGAGCCGACCCACGACATCCTGAAAATGGCGCGCCCGGAACTGAGGCCCGCCCTGCGCGCCGCGATTTACAAGGCGTTGACGGAGCAGACGGAAGTCGTCTTCAACAGCCTGCCGGTCGAGGATAGCCCGGACCTCGCGCTGGTCAACGTGGTGGTGAAGCCGCTGGATTCCCTCCCCGGCCAGGGAAAACTCCTCTTGGTCATCTTCGAGCCGGTCCGCCACGGCGGTGGCAATCTCGCCCCGGTCTCCATCCCTGCCCCTTCCGAGGGGGAGGAGCGCTGGGCCATGCTGGTGCGCCAGCTCGAGGAGCAGCTCCGGATCACCCACGAGCAGTTGCAGGCCACCAGCGAGCAGCTCGACAGCTCCAACGAGGAGTTCCTCTCCACCAGCGAAGAACTCATGTCGATGAACGAGGAATTCCACTCGGCCAACGAGGAACTCCAGTCGGCCAACGAGGAGCTGGAGACCTCCAAGGAGGAACTGCAGTCCCTCAACGAAGAGCTCGAAAACGTCAACGACGAGTTGCAGCGCAAGGTGGAGGAACTGAACCGGGCCACCAGCCAGATGGAGAACCTGCTGGCCAGTTCGGAGATCGCCACCGTCTTTCTCGACCGCGACCTGAACCTCAAGGGGTTCACCCCGGCGGCCGCCACCCTCTTCAACCTGATCCCGTCCGACAACGGCCGGCCGCTGCGGCACTTTGCCGGCAGGATCGACTGGCCCGCCTTTTCCCAGGACGCCGAGCGGGTCCTGAACGGAGAGGAGCTGGCCGAGCAGGAGCTGACATCCCTGGAGGGAGGGCGCTGCTTCCTCACCAGGGTTTTCCCCTTCCGGACCCAGGACGGCGGGGTCGACGGTTTGGTCGTCACCCTCATCGACATCACCGAGCGCAAGGCGATGGAGGCCGCCCTGGCCGCCAGTGCCGCCAAGCTCGAGGCAGCCTTGGCCAGCATGAGCGACGCCATCCTGATTACCGACGACAAGGGGCAGTTCCTCGAGTTCAACGACGCCTTCGCGACCTTCCACAAGTTCTCAAGCAAAGAGGAGTGCAGCCGTAAACTGGGCGATTACCCCGACCTGCTGGAGGCCTACCTCCCCAACGGCGAGCCGGCCCCGGTCGAGCAGTGGGCGGTTTCGCGGGCCTTGCGCGGCGAGAGCTGCACCAACGTGGAGTATGGGGTGCGCCGCAAGGATACCGGGGAGCGCTGGGTGGCGAGCGTGAGTTTCGCCCCGATCAGGGACGCCGCCGGGACCATCGTCGGCTCGGTGATGACGGCTCGGGACGTGAGCGAGCAGAAACGAGACGAGGTGGCCCTGAGGGAGAGCGAGGAGCGCTACCGCAGCCTCGTTAAGTCGTTGCAGGTGGCGGTCTTCGTGAACCGGCACGGGACGATCGCCATCGCCAACGATGCCACCGCCCGTCTCTTCGGGGTTCCCAGCGTCGATGACCTCATCGGACGCTCCCCGCTCGACTTCATCCATCCCGCATTCACGACTCTCGTCGAGTCGAGGGTCTCCACCGCCATGGAGGGGGGAAGCGTCCCCATCATGGAGCTGAAGGTGGTGCGTTCCGGCGGCGAGGAGCGGGCGGTGGAGTCGACCGCGGTCCGCTTCATGGACGGCAAGGAGCCCTGCATCCTCGTCATCATGCACGACGTCACCGAGCGGAGGGACCTCGAGGAGCAACTCCGCCAGTCCCAGAAGATGGAGGCCCTCGGGGAACTGGCAGGGGGGATCGCCCACGACTTCAACAACATCCTCATGGTGATCTCGGGGCTGAGCAACATCCTCCTCATGGACAACACCCTCAACGGCTCCCAGACGGAGCGGATCCAGCAGATCGTCTCGGCGGCGGAGCGGGCCGGGCAGCTTACCCGCAGTCTCCTCTCCTTCAGCCGCAAGCAGGTCATGCTCCCCAAGCCCGCCGACCTCAACGAGATCGTCCGGCACATGCAGCAGCTGCTCATGCGCATCATCGGGGAGGATATCGTCTTCCAGTCGGTCCTGTCGGAGGGGCCGCTGCCGGTCATGGTCGATTGGGGGCAGATCGAGCAGATCATGGTCAACCTCACCACCAACGCCCGGGACGCGATGCCCAGGGGGGGGAAGCTGACCCTGACAACCGAGCTGCAGCGGTTCGACCAGGAGTTCGTACACGCCCATGGCAACGGGGAGGCGGGGAGCTACGCCGTGCTGACCTTCAAGGACGACGGCTGCGGCATGGACCACAGCGTCCGCTCCCGGATCTTCGAGCCCTTCTTCACCACCAAGAGCCCCGGAAAAGGAACCGGTCTCGGAATGGCCATCGTCTACGGCATCATCCACCAGCACAAGGGGTTCATCGACGTCCAGAGCCATCCAGGCAGTGGCGCGACGTTCCAGATCTTCCTGCCGCTGGTCGAGAGCTCCGGAGAAATGGCCGCCGAGGAAGCGGGTGACCAGGTATCGCCGCACGGGTCGGAGACCATCCTGATTGCCGAGGACGAAGAGCCGGTGCGCAAGATGGTGGCGGAGGTCCTGACGCGGTTCGGGTACCGGGTGCTCATCGCGGTGGACGGCGAGGAGTGCGTCCGCAAGTTCGAGGAGCACCGGGACGAGGTCGACCTCGTGCTGATGGACCTCATCATGCCCAACAGGAACGGCGCGGACGCCTACCAGGAGATCCATGCGCTCCATCCCGAGGTCAAGATCCTCTACACCTCCGGTTACACTTCCGATTTCCTCGAGAACCGCGGCTTGCAGGAGGAGGGGATCGAGCTCCTCATGAAGCCGGTCGCTCCGCTGGTCCTGCTCAAGAAGATCCGGGAGGTCTTGGATCGTTGATGTCATCCCCTGTAAAGTTCCTGCCGTGCTGTCTGCTGTTCCTCATGATGGCTGTTCCCGCCGCGCATGCTGAAACCCTCAAGGTCAGGATTGTCGGGCTGAAGGATAGTGCCGGACAGGTTGAGGTCATGGTCTGGAAGGATGCCGCCGGCTTTCCGACCGACGCCAGGACTACCGTGGCCCGCAAGCGGGTCCGGGTCAGTGGCCAGGTCGCCGAGGTGACCATCGGCACCCTCCCCAGGGGAGTCTACGCGGTAGCCGCCTACCAGGACCTCAACGGCAACGGCGAGATGGACCGGAGCATCTTCGGATGGCCGGTGGAACCGGTGGGAGCCTCGCGGGGCGCCCGCGGCCGGATGGGGCCTCCCCGTTTCCAGGATGCCGCCTTCGAGCTCAAAGAGCCGGTGCAGGAGATCGAGATCAAAGTGAAGTAGGGGAGCCTCCGCGGCCGGATAGTGCGGAAAATCAAGGCAGGAAGGATGTTTCGATGCAACTGAACACCATGGAAGATTTCCAGCGCGATATCACCTATCGGCTGTTGAAGCAGGAGGACGGCACCGCCAGGCTGACGGCCCTCATGAAGGACCGGTTCCACGATGTGGAGGTGACGGTGGTGGTGAACGCGGAGAGCCTGGAGATCGTCTCCACCGCCGCCGAGTTCCGCCGCAGCCCGACCACCGACTGTTGCAACGTTTCCCGCCGGCTGGAGGGGCTGATCGGTTTCGTCATCGGCAAGGGGCTCAACAAGAAGGTGGTGGAGGTGCTCGGCGGCGGGGAAGGGTGCGGCAACGTCCGCAATCTCCTCCTGGGCCTTCTCCCCTTGGCGCTGAACCTGAAGGCCTCGGCGGGGATCTACGACGAGCGCGAGATGCTGGACATGATTCACGAAAAGCTGATGGGGTCCTGCGCCGGCTATCAAAACCCGGTTCCCAAGCGGTAGCGCGCCAGAATACACCCTCGCCCCTTCAGGGGAGAGGGTGGCCGAAGGCCGGCTACCTCTTCATTCCAGCGCCCGGTAGGCCTCCTTGAGTAGAAGGGCACTCTCCGCCAGTTGCCCGTACGCCTCCTCGCCGGTCATCACCGCCTGTGCCCTATCCTCCATTCGGTACCCGAGCGCCATCGAGCGATTGGCGAGCTTGGCGATCCTTTTTGCCAGCTCCTTGTCGAAGCGGGCCATCCCTTCGCGGGCCGGCGGGAGGCGGTACGGCGCCAGCCTTTGCATCCGCTCCCTGATCCCGGCGGCAATGCGATCCACCTTTTCCCTGGTCGACCCGGTCAAGCCTCTTTCCACCACCCCGTCATTTTCAGCGTGATGCGCCCGGTTGAATTCATCGTAGGCGGTATTGTGGAGCGGCATCGAGAGGTCGGCGATGTAGTGGGAGGCGTAGCCCAGCGGGTAGCGGGCGTACTTTCCCTGCTCGCGCGCTTCCCGGTAGTCGTGCAGGGCGGCGACGATCGCACCGTAGAGATGCCCCTCCCCGTTGCAGCGGCAGTTGTAGTCCCGGACCTGGTCGAGCACCAGGTCGGCGGTCACCACGGTCCCCTTGGGATTGTCCCGGTAGTGGTTGCCATCCTCGTGCCCTCCCGCCTTCTCCTTGGCCATGTCGGGGCCCACCGCGAGATACGAACAATCTCCCAGCCCGGCCGCCTCCATCACCGCCATGTGGGTCAGGTCGTTCCAGGCCCCGGCCGGTGAGGGAAACAAGCCGATTGCGGCCACCAAAGCCATTACCGCATTGCGCATCACCGCTCCCTCCTTCCGTATTGCCTGGCCCACGGGATCTTCTTTGATGGCAATCGAATCATTCGCTACCTCCCTCCGTGGTCGGCTTCGCCGTCTCCGCCATCCGTTTTGGCCGCTATCGAAACGTCTATCTCAGTCCGTCCGCTCCTCATCGAATGCCGCGCCGGGGGGAAGTCCCTGCTTCCTCCGGAGTATCCTCGCGTTCAGCCGGTTCCGGGCCAGGACCGCGGCGTCCACCAGTTTCTCAGGGAGAAGCTCCGCGATGGGGCGGTGCAGCTTCAGCCGCAGGGCGAGCCGGCCTCGCAGGTTGAGCGGGACGAAGTAGCGCGGCACCTCGATCTGCTGGAAGGCGTGGTTACGTTTGAAGTCCCCCAGCCCCCTCCGGCTCCAGGTGCTGTAGCGGAGGTAGGGGATCCCTTTGCTTGCGCAGAGTTCGATGGTCTTGGCCAGAAGGGCGTTGGTCGGTGCCTTGTCGCGATGCCCGATCATCGAGATGATCTGCATCAGGCTCGATACCCCCTCGTCGTGCACGAGCTTTACGAAGCCGATCATCTCGCCGCGGTAGAAGGCGCCCAGGAATTGGCTCCGCTCGAGGAAGGTGCCGTTCTCCTTCTTCAAGGTCTCCAGGCTCTTCTGGTAGTGCCAGAACGGTTTCCCCTGGCGGACGGGGGACTCGTCGTAGATGAGCTTGATGGCCTTCACCGTCTCGTCGTCGAACTCGATCGGGCGCACCTCGATGCCGCTTTTCTCCGCCTTCCTGATCCGGTTTCGTTCGTGGGTGCGGATCTGCCGGGTCCACCACGCGTCGAAGGAGGTGATCGGGAGCACCGCCAGGCTTTCCCACTCGTGGTAGAAGTCGAACTTCGGCGAACGCTCATCGACCCCCTGCTGCACGAAGGTGAAGAGATCCCCCTCCACCCCTTCCTCCTTCAATTCCCCGAGGAAACGGTAGGGGGCGTTCACCCAATCGAACAGCTCGTCCTCCAGGTACACGATTCTCGGAAACCGCCCCCTGACGAGGACTCCCTTGTCTCCGACCCGAAATGTCATCGTGGGCCTCCGTTGCTGCGCGGGCCGTTCGTACGGCGGGCACTCTTAAACCACGCGGCCGGCCGACCGGTAGTGGCACCCAGGGGCCCGGCCGTCCAGATCCTTCCGTAGTGTGACGGGATGGTCAGCTCGACCTCCTGGTAGGGGACGATCCCCTGCAGGTTGGCCTGGCCGTGGAGCTCCTCCTGGTAGTTGCCCCCCACCGGGAACCAGAAGGGGACCGTCTGGTCCCAATCGCCGGTGTTGATGGCGACCAGCGTGTACTGCGCTCCCTGGTAGCGCGCGAAGAGGAGCACCCCCTTCGACTGGTAGCGATCCCAGCTGTTAAAGAAGAAGTATTGTCCGGAACGGACCTGCTGACGTTGGCGGCGGATCTTGAGGAGCCGTCTCACCAGCCAGGTCAGCGACTTGCCTGCCGTGTCGTAGAAGAAGTCCCAGCGCATCGGGCGCAAGATGCCGACGCGGCCGGAGCCGAGGTCGGGGAGGTAGTAGTTCTCGCAGAATTCCTCGCCCTGCCAAAGCATGGGGATCCCTTTGCTCATGACGGTGGCGATCAGGAACGGCTGCACCATGAACCAGCGGCTCCGGTCACCCTCCTGAAAGAGGTAATTCCCCGCCTCGTCGGGGTTGTAGACCCCGAAGTTGCAGATGAAGCGTTCGTGGTCGTGGTTCTCGATGTACTGGAGGGCGCTCTTGGGAATGAGGTCGCCGTTGCTGTTCTCCTGTTCCGGATAGCCGAAGAGTCCCAGCGTGAGTCCCCAGTCGTAGAGCCTTCCCCGGTCGCCGCGCGCGACCGACTTGGCCGCGTCGTAGGTGCGGTTTTGCCAGGTGCAGTTGGAATAGCTGGAGGTGAGTACCTCCTCCGGCCCCTCCAGCTGCTCCGCGCATTGGATGAGGTTGACAGGGGCGCCGCCACCGGCGTCGAAGCGCCCCCAGTACGGAGTGGCGGCCGCCAGTTGTCCCTTGGTGAGCTGGTAGGTGTCGTAGACCAGGGCGGCGTAACCGACGCCGAGCGGGCCGTCCCAGAAGTTGGGAACACAGTCGTAACGGAACCCGTCGACGTGGTAGACCTCGAGCCAGTGGTGGTTGACGGTGTAGAAGTAGTCGCGGGTGAGCTGGCGGGTGTAGTCGGTGCTCTTGCCGAAGTTGCTGAAGTAGTCCTTGGCGAAGGGGCCCATGAACGGGTTTTCGTGGTACTGGAGACGGGTGTAGAGATCGTAGTAGGGGAAATCGACCCCGGTGTGGCCGTAGACCGCGTCGACGATGACGGCCAGGCCGTGCTGGTGGGCGGCATCGACGAACTGCTGGAAATCGGAGCGCTTGCCGAAGCGCTCGTCGACGCCGAAGTAGCCGATGGGGAGATAGCCCCAATCGACCGAGGCGGCGACGTTGGAAAGGGGCATCACCTCGAGGGCGTTCACCCCGAGGTCCGCCAGGTAGGCAAGTAGCTCCCGGGTCCGCTCCAGGTCCCCCCCGAGTTCGGCGATGTCCACCTCGTAGATGATGAGGTCGGAAAGGGGGGGGGGCTTCCAGGACGATTCACCGGCGCTCCACTGGTAGGGCTGGTAGCCGAGGGTGAAGGCCGAGAGCTTGCCGACCCCGAACTCGCGGGCGCAGGGATCGATCACCCAGTCGAGCACCCCCACGTTGGGATTGGTCACCTGGTAGCGGTAGACGTAGCGTCCCGGAGTCCCCCAGGCGGAGCCCGGGGAGGGAGGGGTGGTCCCGGCGATCGGGACGGTGACCGACCAGAAGTCCCCGTACGGCTGGCGGACGCTATGGGCCATCGGGAATTCCGAGGGTGGGATCGCCTGGAGGAACTGGTCCTCCTCGTGGATGATCTTTACCGAGACCGAGTTGCCGTCGGCGTCCGAAACCCAGGGGAGCCAGACCCCGAAGGTGACCGTCCCGTTGTTCTCGATGGCCCCCAGACTGGTGAGGGGAAGCAGCGACGCGCTCATAGTTCGACTCCCGTCATGATACCGGTTCCTCCGTCAATGACTGAGGCGGAGGCCGCTACATTTATACCCTCGCCCCCCTTGGGGGAGAGGGTGGCCGAAGGCCGGGTGAGGGCAGGTTCTTAAGGGGCGAGGAGAGAAAAAGTCTACTGGTCCGAGCTCAGATCCGCCTTGCTCAGTGTGTAATTCCTTCCGAAGTTGTTGTCCCAGAAGGTCTCTCCGCTGTCCAGGTCGACGTAGAAGATGGCGAACTTGAAGTCCGGGGTACTCTCGTCGAGGTTCAGCTCGGGAGTCTTGAATTTCCAGACCTCCACCTCGGAGACCCCTTCGGCGACCGGGACGATTCCCGCGAAGCCGGCGAAGGTGTCCTCGAAGGTGCCCCAATCGTCGGCCGTCAGCCGGATGCCGACCTTCTTGTTGAAAGAGAGGTTGTTCAGGTAGATTTCCCCGTCCACCCAGGAGGTGGTGAAGACGAAGCCGCCCCCCGCCTCGGTCCCGCGGTGCGCGGTGGCCAGGTTGAGGACCACGTTCCCACCAACGGTGTTCGGGTGGATCTCGTCGATCCGGTAGTCGGCCCCGCCGTTGTTGTCCCAGAAGGTCTCCCCGTCCACCGAGTAGCGGAGGGCGAAACGACTGATGTAGAACTGGTCGTCGTTGAGGATGAAGTCGTCGTAGTCGTTGAAGTTTTTCTGCCAGCTGAGGGGGGCTTCGCTCCAGGTGCCGTCCTGCTGCTGGTAGTGAAGGGCGACATCCTTGGCAAAAGCCAGGTTTTCCACCTTGGCGGCGACGATGGTGTTGTTCACCCCGGTGATCCCGCCGCCTGGGGAAAAGGTATCCGACTCGACGTACTTCAACCGTATCGCGCTCTGTCCCATCGCTTTCTCCTTGCGCGGGTACGCCCCGGACCCAGACGGGAGGGGGCGGTAATTGTCACCCGGTCAAAAATTGGTATCGTCTATCAACCGCAAATCGGGAGTGGGTATGAAGAATCCGCCACCCCTACATACCTTGGGAAACCGGGAACTTCTCTCCGGTCACAAGGTCGCCTTCCTTTGTTCCCGCAACTGTCCGGCCGAGGCGGCCGAGAAGTCCCGGCTCTGGGCCATCGCCCAGCGGGAGCGGGGGAGCTGTGTCATCTCCGGCTTTCACTCGCGGATCGAAAAGGACGTGCTCATTCACCTGGTCCCGGGGAGCCAGCCGATCATCCTGGCGCTGGCCCGGGGCATCATGAGGCAGTTGGAACCCTGGATGGAGAAGCGGCTCGAAGAGGGGCGCCTGCTGATCGTGACACGGTACGCGGAAAGCGTGACCCATGCCTGCGAGGATTCCTGCTTCCATCGCAACCGCCTCATGATGGAGATGGCGGACGAGATCGTCATCGCTTTCGCCTCGCCGGGAGGAAGCCTCGAAAGGCTCTGCCGGGAGAACCCCCATCTCCGGTATTCTCTGCTTTGATAGCTGCCGCGTTGAATAAGGGAAACTTACCACCGGCTGGCCATTTTACAATTTGTTACGGTTAATGATATGCCGGGGCTTCGGCGGGGCATGCGGGGCGGGCGCCGCATCCGGAAGCGCCACCACGGTGGCAACCGCCTGCCGGTTTGCCGAATGTTCCAAAACGGATAGACTTTGGAGGGTTAGTACCGCACGACCGTCACTATTTTCCTCATGACCACATTGAGAGCTACCCTCGGGAAAGGAGGTTCCATGGCCAGGGAACCGCACGAACACTACCAGACTTTGAAAGGACGTCACCAGGGAGTCATTGCCGCCGTGGAGGCGTTGCGTGACGCCGCGCAGGCCGCCGGCCCACTGGACAAGAAGACCCTGCACCTGATCCAGCTCGCCGCCTCGGCCGCCATCATGTCCCATGGCTCCGCACACAGCCATACTATTCGCGCCCTGGAGGCCGGTGCCACTCCCGACGAGATCCGTCACGCGGTGCTCGTCCTTACCAGCACCATCGGCTTCCCGTCCACCGCCGCGGCGCTCTCCTGGGTCGACGACGTGCTCGAACGGGGATACTAGCCGCGCCCGCTCCCGCTCCAACTCCTGTCGGCCCCTAACCTGGCCCCACCCTTCTTCTACCTCGCGTTCGGGGGAGGGTGGGGCACGCCCGTCGAAACCGTGGCGGAGGCAGGGGAGAATGGGCGGGCCGCGGAACCTTTAGCCAGCGGAAGAGGACCTCCTGATGATCAGTGGCAGGCTCTTCAGACCATTTCAGTGGCTAGGCAAGCTTTCCCCGGCGGCCATCACCTCCGTCTACCTTTTCTCAAGCCTCTGCTGGATCCTGATCGCCACCTTCACGATCGACCGCCTGTTGGCCGGTCGGCCGGAGCTCCGCGCCTGGGCCGAGACGGTCCTCGAGCTCCTCGGCGTCTTCAGCATGGGGCTCATCGTCTATATCCTTACCTCCATCAGCCAGGCCCGGCACCGTGCCAGCGAGGCCCGCATCCGTGAACAGGCAGCCCGGGACGGTCTCACCAGCCTCTTCAACCGGCAAGCCTTCGACGAATTCCTGCTGCAGTCGGTGGAGTACGCGAAGCGCCACCGGGAATCCTTCGCGCTTCTCTTCCTCGATCTCGACCGCTTCAAGGTCATCAACGACCGCCGCGGACATTACGTCGGCGACCTGCTCCTCCAGGAGGTGGGCCGCCGCCTCACCGAGACCTGCGCCCGTCGTGGTGAGGACGTCGTGGCCCGCGTCGGCGGGGACGAGTTCGCCGTCCTGCTCCGCCAGTCAGAGGCCCCGGAGGGCCCCTCGGTGGTCGCCCAGCGGATCCTGGACTCGCTCGCCGAGCCGTACCTGCTGGATGGCAACTCCATCAAGACCACCGCCAGTCTCGGAATCGCCCTGTATCCCGCCGACAGCGATGAAGTGATGGAGCTTTTCAAGATGGCCGATATCGCCCTCAACCAGGCCAAGCAGCAGGGACGCTCCACCTTCTGCTTTTATGGCGGCGAGTGGCGGGAGGAGCGGGACCAGCGCCTGCACCTGGAACAGGGACTTCTGCGCGCCATCACCCACGGCGAACTCTTCCTCGTGTACCAGCCCAAGCTCGACACCGGGGCGATGCGGGTGATAGGGGTGGAGGCGCTGGTGCGTTGGAACCACCCCCACCTGGGGGTGCTGGGGGCGCTGAGTTTCGTGCCGCTTGCCGAGAAGGCGGGGCTGATCTGGACCCTGACCGAGTGGGTGCTGAAGGCTGCCTGCCGGCAGGCGGGGGAGTGGTACCGGGAGGCGGGGCTCGATATCAACGTGGCGGTGAACATGTCCCCTTCGGTCTTCGGCCACCCGGACCTGGAACAGGCGATCCAGGCGGCACTCCACGACGGCGGGCTCCCTCCCGACCGGCTCACCCTGGAGATCACCGAGGAGTCGCTCATGATCTACGAGACGGAGTCCCTCGAGGTGCTGGAGCGGCTGCACCGGATGGGGATCAACGTCCAGATCGACGACTTCGGGACCGGCTACTCGTCGCTCTCCTCGCTCAAGCACTACCATTTCCAGGCCCTGAAGATCGACAAGTCGTTCGTACGGGATGTGGTCACCTCGTCGGACGACGCCGCCATCGCCACCACCATCATGTTCATGGCCAAATGTCTCGACATGGAGGCCATCGCGGAAGGGGTGGAATCGGAGGCCCAGAAGGAATTTCTCTCCTCGATCGACTGCCGCTTCATGCAGGGGTACTACTTCGCCCGTCCCCTGGTCGCCTCCGAGGTGACCGCCTACATCGCCCGGCTCGGGATACAGAAAAAGTCAGAGTAGGCCCTACACTCCCTCACCGCTGCCCCTCTCCCGGAGGGAGAGGGAAAATGGCCAGTGCCCCTCCCGGGAAGAGGTCCGGGCGATGATGCCCTCTCCCTCCGGGAGGGGGTGGCCGAAGGCCGGGTGAGGGTTGATTTGATTGAAATGGTTACCCCCTCCGCTATACTAGTTAACGTTTCCCAATATATATCGGTCGTTACTTCGGGAGGAGCGCCATGCCAGAGAGGGTTAAGAAGGTTGGGGTGTTGACCGGTGGTGGCGACGTGCCGGGTCTGAATCCGGCGCTGAAGACCCTCGTTAACCGGGCGTCCGATCTCGGGCACCAGGTGCTGGGGAGGGCTGCTCAACCTTAACCGGGATGATCCTTCCACCATGGAGAACCTGGTCACCCCGCTAGATCGCCAGGCGGTACGGACCGTGGATCGTACCGGGGGGACCTTTCTCCATACGAGCCGCACCAATCCGGGGAAGGTGGGGAGCTCGGAGGTCCCGGCCTTCCTGCAGCAGGAAGGGTTCGATCCCTTGGCCAAGGAGCCCCACGACTTCACCTCCCACGTGCTGGCGAACTTGGAGCACCTCGGGCTGGACGCCCTGATCGCCATCGGCGGCGACGATACCCTGAGCTATGCCGAAAGGCTGCACCGCGAGGGATTCCCCGTGGTGGCCATTCCGAAGACCATGGACAACGACGTCTTCGGCACCGACTACTGCATCGGCTTTTCTACCGCGGTAACCCGGAGCATCAATTTCATCCACAGCCTGAGGACGTCGGCCGGCTCCCACGAGCGGATCGCCATCGTGGAACTCTTCGGGAGAAATTCCGGCGAGACCTCCCTGGTTTCCGCCTACCTCTCCGGCGTGGACCGTGCCCTGATCTCCGAGGTTCCCTTCGACGTCGAGAAACTTTCCCGCCTGCTCGCCGAGGACAAGCGGGGGAACAAGAGCAACTATGCGATGGTGACCATCTCCGAGGGCGCCACCATGATCGGCGGACAGATCGTGGAGTACGGGCAGGAGGATGCCTACGGCCACAAGAAACTCGGTGGGATCGGCGTGGTAGTCAGCGAAGCGGTCCGGAAGCTGACCGGTTCCCACATCATCTACCAGCAGCTCTCCTACCTGATGCGGAGCGGAGCGCCCGATTCACTGGACCTGATGGTCGCCTTCAACTATGCCAACATGGCGATGGACCTGGTCAACGAGGGGATGTCGGGGCGGATGGTGGCACTGCAGGGAGGAACCTACTGTCACATCCCGATCGGGACCGTGATGCAGGGGGGGAAGCGGGTCGATGTGGCGGAGCTCTATGACAGTGATGAGTACCGCCCACGCGTACGTCACGTCCTCGGGAAGCCGATGTTCCTGTATTAAAAGGCAATTCGAACGCGGATGACGCGGATTGAGCGCACATCCGCGTCATCCGCGTTCAAAGATGTCAGGGATTTTATGATCGAAATCGATGGCAGTCTCGGTGAAGGTGGAGGACAGATGCTGCGCACGGCACTCAGCCTCTCCTGCGTCACCGGCAAGCCGTTTCACATCTTCAACATCCGCAGGTTGCGCCCCAAACCGGGCCTCATGCGGCAGCACCAGGTCGCGGTGCAGTCCGCGGCCCGCATCTCCTCCGCGGAGGTTGTCGGCGACCAACTCGGCTCCGTCGAACTCACCTTCGTATCGAAGGCCGTGGCCCCCGCCAACTACGACATAGCCATCGGCACCGCCGGATCGGCGACCATGGTTCTGCAGACCCTGATTCCGCCCCTCCTTACCTCCCATGGGACGAGCCGCATCGCCCTTTCCGGGGGGACCCACGTTCCCTTCAGCCCCTCGTGGGAATACCTGACCGAGGTCTTCTCCCCCATGATGGCCCGGCTGGGCGCCCGGCTCGAATTCGCCCTCGACTCCTGCGGCTTCTACCCAAAAGGGGGCGGGAGAGTCCGCTGCCGCATTGAGCCTGCCGCGAGCTTTTCGCCGCTGGAGGCGGTCCACCGCGGAAAGCTGCTCCGCATCGTCGGCGCCTCCGCCGTCGGGAACCTCCCCGTCACCATTGCCGAACGCCAGGCCCATGCCGCCACCCTCCGTTTGAGGCAGCACCTCGGCGAGCACCTCCCGGTTGTGATCGACATACGCAACCTGAAGATGCCGGGGCAGGGGACCTTCATCTTCCTCAAGGCCGAGTATGAACACGCCGTGGCGGGATTCACCTCCCTCGGTGAACGGGGGAAACCTGCGGAGCGGGTCGGGGAGGAGGCGGTCCTCGAACTGATCCGCCATCATGACGCCGGGATGCCGTTCGACCCGCACCTGGCGGATCAACTCGTCCTCTACCTGGCCCAGGCCACCGGGCCCTCCCGTTTCGGGACGTCGAGGCTTACCTCGCACCTCAGGACCAACCTGGAGGTGTCGGGGCTTTTTCTCGATTTCAAGGTCGAGGTCGACGGCGAATGGGAGGGGCCGGGCACGGTCACCATCATCCCCCGTCCCGCCGCCGGGAAAGGTTGCACGGTGTATCGATGACCAAAATCCTGCTGGACAATCCGCTGCTCCTTTTGTTCCTCGTGGCCGGGATCGGCTACCCCTTGGGGCGCATCAAGATCTTCGGCTCCAGCTTCGGGGTGGCCGCCGTCCTCTTCGTCGGCCTCGCCTTCGGCGCCATGCATCCGCAGATGAAGCTTCCGGACGTCATCTACATGCTCGGGCTCAGCATCTTCATCTACGCCATCGGGCTGAGCGGCGGACCGGTCTTCGTCACCTCCTTCAAGCGGGAGGGGCTTCGCTACAACCTCCTGGTGCTGACCATCCTGGGGATCTGCGCCATCGTCACCGCCCTGGCTGGCGGTCTTTTTCACTTCAAGCCCTCCATCACGGCCGGTATCTACTCGGGAAGCCTGACCAGTACCCCTTCCATCGCCGCCATCATCGACACGCTGCGGCACAACTTCCGTGGCGGGGGAAATCTCGACCAGATCCTGGCCGAACCGGTAGTCGGTTACTCGATCACCTATCCGATGGGGCTGATCGGCACCGTGCTGGCCATCAGCCTGGCACAGCGCCTCTGGAAGATCGACTTCAAGGCCGAGGCGAAGCAGCTCCGGTCGCTGGGGGCCGCCACCGAGCCGCTCAGAAATTACACGATCGCGGTGAAGAGGGGGGAGGTCTGTTGCGGCAAACCGGTGGAACAACTGCGGCGCGAACAGGGGTGGGATGTCATCTTCGGCCGGGTCAAGCGTGACGGCCAATACCTGCTGGCGTCCCCGGAGGAGAGACTGCGGGAGGGGGACCTGGTGACGGTGGTGGGGACCTCGGAGGAGCTGGAACGGGTGGCGGCATTCCTGGGGGAAAAGAGCACCGAGGAGATCGACCTCGACCGGAGCGAATTCGACTTCCGGCGCATCTTCGTTTCCAATCCGGCGGTGGCCGGCAGACGGCTGAGCGACCTGGACCTGCGCGGGAAGTACGGCGCGGTGGTGACCCGGGTCCGCAGGGGAGACGACGAGTTTCTTCCCCATGGCGACCTGTCGCTGGAACTGGGCGACCGGGTGCGGGTCGTGACCCATCACGACAACATGAAGGCGGTCACCAGGCTCTTTGGCGATTCCTACCGCGCGGTCAGCGAGATCGACGTCCTCACCTTCGGGCTGGGGTTGGCGATGGGGCTTTCTCTTGGGCTTTTGCCGATACCGTTGCCGGGAGGGATAACCTTCAAGCTCGGTTTCGCGGGAGGACCGCTCGTAACCGGGATCGTGCTGGGGACCATCGGGCGCACCGGGAAGATGTTCTGGAACCTACCCTACAGCGCCAACATCACCTTGCGGCAGATCGGGATGGTGCTCTTTCTGGCCGGCGTCGGCACCGGGGCGGGGTACAGCTTTCTCTCCACCTTCGTAAACGGCGGAGGGCTCCTCTTTTTCGGGGTGGGGACCGGGATAACCTGTCTGGCGTCGCTGCTTGTCCTCGGGATCGGCTACCGGATGATGAAGATTCCCATGACCCTCCTGATGGGAATCGTCGCCGGCATGCAGACCCAGAGCGCGGTGCTCGGCTACGCCCTGGACCAGACCCGTAACGACCTCCCCAACATCGGGTTTGCCTCCGTCTACCCCGCCGCCACCGTCTTCAAGATCGTCCTCGTGCAGATCATGGTGGTTACCCTCGCTCAGCGTTGAAACTGCACCTATAGCGAAGCCCTCACCCTGGGAATGCCCTCACCCCTGCCCCTCTCCCGACACCATCTCGCGCAGCTGGTCGATGAATCCCACCTGTCCCTTCAATATCTTTTCCCTCGCCTGCTCCACCGTGAACCATCCCGCCCGGTCCACCTCGGGGAATTCCGCCTGGCGTCCCGATTTCGGCGGCCACTCCATCATGAAGGTATTGCTGGAGATCCGCTCCGCATCGCAGTCCCCCTGCACCGCCCAGGCCCGCACCTGTTTCCCTCCCGGCTGCCTGACCATGTTCAGCTCCCTGAAATCGCCGTCGATCGTCTGCCCCGTTTCCTCCTGGAACTCCCTTTTCGCCACCGCGAAGGGATCCTCCCCCTGCCCGTACTCACCTTTGGGGATGGACCACGCCCCGAGATCCTTCTTGGCCCAGAACGGTCCCCCCGGATGCACCAGGAAGAGTTCCAGTCTGTGGTCACGGAAACGGAAGAGCAGCAATCCCGCACTGGTTTTTCCCATACGACCCCCTTTTAGAAATACCTAAACCCTCGCCCCTTCAGGGGAGAGGGTGGCCGAAGGCCGGGTGAGGGCAGATTTTAAAACCTCCCTCACCCCCGCCCCTCTCCCCTAAAGGGGCGAGGGGAGATGCACCTCTCCCGGAGGTCGAGGGTTGGATCATAATGTGCGGGGTTAAGCCCTCGGCAGCTGCCAACCTTTCACCAGTGCCGCGCCACGAATGGCGATCACGGTGGCGGCGGAAGCCAGCAGGGTGACTGAGGAAGGGAGGTCGGTTTGATGCAGGAAGTATAGCAGCGCGCCGCCGGCGACGCAGGCGGAGGCGTAGATCTCCCGCTGCAGGATGAGCGGGATCTGGTTGCTCAGGATGTCGCGCACGAGTCCGCCGCAGGTCGCGGTCATTACCCCCATGATGACCGATCCCATGAACCCCAGGTGGAAGTTCAGGGCCTTGGTGGTTCCGATCACCAGGAAGGTACCGAGCCCGAGTGCGTCGAGCAGGAGCATGGCCCGCTTCATCCTTTCGAAGCTGCGGGGAGTGAGAAAGACGACCACCGAGGCGGCGACCGCGAGGTAGAGGTAGAGCTCGTTCTTGAAGCAGAAGGGAGGGGTGTCGTTGAGGAGCACGTCGCGCATCACGCCGCCGCCGGTGGCGGTGACGATACCGAGTACGATGACCCCGAGCAGGTCCATCTTCCGGCGCACCCCCGCAAGCGCCCCCGAGGCGGCGAAGGCCACCGTCCCCAGCAGGTCGAGGGTGTAGATGATCTGCGGCTGATGATCGACAACATTCATCGTGCTACGTAAGCCTCTTCTTTCCCCCTCTCCATACGAGGTTCCCGCTATGGCGGTGTCAGCCGGCCATTTCCGCCGTCTCCGCACGAAGCGCCCCCCCCCCTTGCGAAGGGGGGACAGGGGGGATTTGGTTTTCGCTTTCTTCCCGGGAAGGGGGATCAGTCGAGGTCCAGGTCCTGGTGCTGCAGGGCCTGGTAATCGGGGACGTCGTGCCAGAAGCGCTGCTGCAGTTCCTTCATGAGCGGCTCGAGGGTCTTACGGTCCGAGGCGCTCAACGTGATCGCATGGTACTTGCGGGTGACCTGCCGTACCTTCATGAAGGCCAGCGGATCGCTCTTCTTGAGGTCGGGGAGGAGGTCCGCCTTGTTGAACACCACGAGCCGCTGCTTGTCCCCCAGCCCGAGCTCATCGAGGATCGCGTCCACCTGGGTGATGTGCTCCTCGAAACGCGGGTTGGAGCAGTCCACGAGGTGGATCAGGATGTCGGCGTCCTTCAGTTCCTCCAGGGTTGCCTTGAAGGCCCCGAGCAGCGACTTGGGCAGGCTGCGGATGAAGCCGACCGTATCGGTGATGATCACTTCCCGGTCCATCGGGAAGCGCAGCCGTCGTGACGAGGTGTCGAGGGTGGCGAAGAGGAGGTTTTCGGTGAAGACCTCGCTCTTGGTCAGCGTGTTCAAAAGGGTCGACTTCCCGGCATTGGTGTATCCGACGATGGAGATGATCGGTATCCCGGCCTTCACCCGTTTCTGGCGGCGCTGGTAGCGGCCGTTGGAAAGTTCCTTGAGCTCCCGCTCCAGGTGCGCGATCCGGTCGCGGATCCGACGGCGGTCGACCTCCAGCTTGGTCTCGCCGGGGCCGCGCCCGCCGATCCCCCCCATGAGGCGGGACATCTGCACGCCACGCCCGATCAGCCGGGGAAGGAGGTACTTCAGCTGGGCCAGCTCCACCTGGACCTTGCCGTCCTGGGTGGTGGCGCGCCGGGCGAAGATGTCGAGGATCAGCTGGCTGCGGTCGATGACCTTCAGCTCCGAGAGCTCGGAGATGGAGCGGACCTGGGCCGGGGAGAGCTCCTGGTCGAACACCAGCATGGTGGCCCCCAGCTGGAGCGCCTTGATGAGCACCTCGCGGATCTTACCCTCCCCCATCAGGTAGCGGGGATTGAACTCCTTCGGGCGCTGGATGACGGTGTCGAGGACGCCGACGCCGGCGGTGCGGGCAAGCTCCTTAAGCTCCTCCATGGAGTCGGCCGCCTCCTCCTGGGACTTCTGGGTCACCGAGATGAGGATCCCCCGCTCCTGTCCGGTCGAGACCGCCGTTCCCTCCTCCAGCCCTTTTTCGAGGGAGTACTCCAGCGTCTCGATGAAGGCGCGGAAGTCGAGGTCGTAGCGGTTGAAGGGGACCGAGGGCTCGACGTGGTAGGGGGATGAACTCCCCTTGGGAGGAACCAGGGCCGCGGTCTGGATGGAGAAACGGTCGGGGTTCTGGGTGAGCTGCAGCGCCGCGATCATGTCGAGACGCAAAAGCGAGAGGTCGGTCAGGTCGTCGTCGGAAAGTGTTTCGGCCTTGAGGTGGGTGTGGACGAGCCGCAGGCCGCGCACGAGGCGCCGCCCCAGCGGGTATTCGTCCAGGGAGGGGATGAGGATTGCCCGCTCGTCGCCCACCACCAGGTAGGCGATCTCACCGATCCGGCTGATCAGTACGCCGATCTGGCGCCTGATCTCCAGGGATATCTCCGCCAGCTCCCGGGCCAATTCCAGCGAGATCACCTCGCCGGGACTGACACGGCGGCGGTACAGCCGCTCCAGCCTCTTCATCTGGCTCGGCTTGAGCCCTGTCAGATTACCGTATGGTTGTTTGATGGGTGCCCCTCCGGCAAGCGGGATTAAAACTCATTTTACTACAATCCAATGATATTGTAGCCGGCGTCGACGAAGTGGATCTCGCCGGTGACGCCGCAGGCGAGATGGCTCGCGAGGTAGACGGCGGCGCCGGCCACCTCTTCCTGGCTGATGTTGCGGCGCAGCGGCGCCATGGACGCCATGTGCCCGGCGATCTGGTTGAAGCCACCGACTCCTGCCGAGGCGAGGGTCTTCAGAGGCCCTGCCGAAATGGCGTTCACGCGGGTCCCTTCCGGGCCCATGGCTTCGGCGAGATAACGGACGCTCGCCTCGAGGGCGGCCTTGGCGACACCCATCACGTTGTAGCTCGGGAATACCTTTTGGGCGCCGAGGTAGGTCATGGCGATGACGCTACCGTTACGGCCGGCCATCAGCGGGGCGGCCTCCTTGGCCATGGCGATGAGCGAGTAGGCGCTGATGTCGAGCGCGGTGGCGAACCCTTCGCGGGTGGTGTTGAGGAACGATCCCTTGAGTTCGTCCTTGTTGGCGAAGGCGACCGAGTGGACGAGGATGTCGAGCCCGCCCCAGGTCTTGCCGATTTCGGCGAAGATGTTG
Organism: Geomonas sp. Red276; assembly: GCF_054784495.1. Lineage (NCBI taxonomy): Bacteria > Pseudomonadati > Thermodesulfobacteriota > Desulfuromonadia > Geobacterales > Geobacteraceae > Geomonas > Geomonas sp. Red276. The sequence continues at coordinate 68,458 of NZ_BLXW01000019.1, read as the reverse complement.
GCTATATCTGCATCGCTGCGGACGTCGCAGGGGAGGATGGGACCGGCCCCGATGCTTTCGCCCAGCGGAATGACCCTTTTGGCGACCGCCTCACCCGCGTAGGCGAGGGCGACTTCGGCCCCCTCGCGACGGTAGGCTTCGGCCACCGCCCAGGCGATGCTTCTTTCGTTGGCCACCCCGAAGATAAGGGCCTTTTTCCCTTCCAGTAAACCCATGTGGTCTCCTTATGGCCGCTTTCGGCAACAGAAACTGGCTATGGCCTCAGGTGCCGATAGCAACGGGGCATAATAATGAAAAAGTCAGTGGAATGCAAGATATATGGCCTGCTTGCGCGGGGAAAACGGTATACGCGGGAGCTGTGAAACGCCCTCCCCGTCAAGGGGAGGGCAAAGGTGAGGATGGGGGGAGTCCTACGGGGATTCCTCTTCCGGCGACGGACCCGGCGGGGGCGCCGGGGAGGTGAAAGTCTGCTGGGGAGCCGGCCTCTCCAGGGCCGCCACCGCCCGCTCGAGCTCGGAGAGCCGCTTCTCCATCTTCTCCGTCACCTCGAGCGTGCGGTCTACTCTCCCCTTGATCGAGAAGATCACGAAGGGGAGGACGAACCAGATGACGGTCAGGAAGAAGCCGATGATGGAAAGCATCATCATGAATCCGCCGAAGACTTCCATGGGGCCTCCGGTCATTACTGGGCTCCCGATACGGCCTGCTCCAGGGCCTTGGCAAGCTGGTCGGGGCAGGAGGTGTTCCCCTGGCAGGGGATCCCCTTGAGGCGGGTGATCGCTTCCTTTACCGGCATCCCGCGTACCAGCGCCGCGACCGCCTGGGTATTCCCCGCGCAGCCCTGGAAAAACTCGGTGTTCACGATGATGCCGTTTTCGATCTCGATGTCGATCCGGGTGGCACAGCTCCCGGAGGTGTGGTAGCTAACCTGGGTCTTCACGTACTGCTCCTTGTAAGTGTAATGGTGGCTTGGTGGTAGTCCAATGGCGGCGTCAGGCTACGGAGTCGGGCTCTTCCCGGGGGCCGAGGATGGCGTCGGCGATGGTGACCCGTTCGGGGCCGGGAGAGGATTGGAGGTACAGCGCGTTGATGGCCGCCAGCACGGCGTTGAGGCGTTCGAGGTCGATCACCGCGCTCCCCGGGATGCTTTCGAGCTCCTGGAAATTCCGGGGGCAGAAATCGACCTCCTGTTCCCCCTCGCGAGCGATCAAAAGCGGCAGGCCGTGGGTGCGGCAGATGATCGGGCGCGCCCCGTACAGAAGGCAGAGCCCGTCCTTGAGAAGCGGGCAGTGGCCGTCCGGGGTGGATTCTTCGGCTGAAGCGCGGATCACCTCCGCCTCGGCGGCGGAAAGTCCGGCGAGGGCCAGGCGAAGAGCAGCGGCCTCGACCGCGAAGATGGAGAGGTGGCGACAGCAGGAGTCGCAGCCGGGGGTGCAGGAAATGTGGGAGGCCAGGCTGGAGGTGGTGCGACCGCAGAGTTCGTCGACGCGGCCGACCAGGGTGAGATAGTTGTCGAGGGCGGGCATTGTTACCCCGTGCCGCGGAGGCTCTTCGTGAACGCTTCCATCAGCTCTTTGCTCAGGTAAAAGTACGGCTTTTCTATGGTGCCGGTGAAACCGAAGGTCTGGTAGTTCATCATGACGGGGTCGTCGGTTCTTCCGCTGGAAACGTACCCTTTTGCCTGGGGATCGATCTCCAGGAGCAACTTCATCGCCTCGGCTCCCCCGACGCCGCCGGGAATATTGAGGTCAAGGATCACCGCCACGAACGGCGACCCAGCATCGCGATGCTCTCGGTACAGTTTCACGGCTTCGGTCCCGTCAGCGGCAAATTCCACATCAAAACCATAACGTTTGAGGGTTTCACCTGCGACGAATCGTACCATCTCGTCATCGTCCATCACGAGCACCTTCGTCACTGCCTGCTGACCGCCTTCACCCATAGTGGAATCCCCGGTTGCTGGTTGTGTAGCTGCTTTAGACGTGATATGTAGTGCCATACATCTATAGCGTGGAAGATGGGTGCTTGCAAGTCGATTTTTTCATGTGAGTCGTAAAATGCGGTGCTTACGGCGCGAGGTATCCGCCGGATGCCCCTTATAGAATAAGGAGGCCGATGATGGCCAAGCTGAAGTCGCCGGTGACGGCGGCGGTCAGGGTGCTGAGGGATGCCAAGGTGGCCTACGAGGAGCATCCGTACAATTATGAGGAAAAAGGGGGGACCGCGGTATCCGCTCGCGAACTCGGGGTCGACGAGCATGCCGTGATAAAGACCCTCATCATGGAAGACGAAGGCAAAACCCCGCTGGTCGTCCTCATGCATGGCGACTGCCAGGTATCCACCAAGGAGTTGGCCCGGGCCATCGGGGTGAAATCGGTGGGGCCGTGCGCTCCCGAGGTCGCCAATCGCCACTCCGGCTACATGGTCGGGGGGACCTCCCCGTTCGGCACCCGGAAGCGGATGCCGGTCTACGTGGAGGAGAGCATCCTCGCCCTCCCCAAGATCTACATAAACGGCGGTCATCGTGGCTTCCTCGTTGCCATCTCCCCCGCCGACCTGGTCCGGGTGCTCAATCCCGTCCCCGTCAAAGTCGGCATCAAAGGGTAACCCTTCCCCCGAAGGCCGGGTGAGGGAGGTTTTAAGCGCCACCTTCAGGAGGCAATCCCATGGACCTTTCCGAAAAGTACGCCCAGGCTGCCGAATGGATCAGGGAAGCCCACGCCCTCCTGGTAACCGCCGGCGCGGGCATGGGAGTCGATTCCGGCCTCCCCGACTTCCGCGGCGATGCCGGCTTCTGGAAAGCCTATCCCCTCTACCAGCGTCTCGGGATCAGCTTTGTCGACGCCGCCAACCCCGATCACTTCGAGCGCGACCCCTCCTTCGGTTGGGGCTTTTACGGCCACCGCACCAACCTCTACCGCGAGACCGTTCCCCACCGCGGCTTCTCTATCCTGTTGGAATGGTCCCGGCGCTTCGGGATGGAATACTTCGTGGCCACCTCCAACGTGGACGGCCAGTTCCAGAAGGCCGGCTACCGTGAAGAAGCCGTCCTCGAATTTCACGGCTCTATCCACCACCTGCAGTGCACCCGCCCCTGTTCGAGCCGGATCTGGGAGAACAGCGAGCAGTTCGGGATCGACTTCGAGACCATGCGCTCCGACCATGTGCCGCTTTGCCCGCACTGTGGGGCCACCGCCCGTCCCAACATCCTGATGTTCGGCGACTGGGGGTGGATCGAGGACCGGACCCGTCGCCAGCAGGACCGCTTCCGTGCCTTCCTCGACCGCAACGCCGGGAAAAGGATCGTGGTCGTCGAGATGGGGGCCGGTACCGCCATCCCGACCGTGCGCGCCGCCAGCGAACGCGTCGGCTCCCTCTCCCGTGCCCACGTCGTCCGGATCAACCCCCGCGAGCCCCGGATCGCCCCGCCCCACATCTCTCTCCCCTGCAACGCCCTGGAAGCCCTGGCCGCCATCGACGACTGCCTCACCAAACCCACCCGAGGGTAGAGGAGATCCTCCGCTACTTTGGGAGGGGGGGGAAGGCTGTGCGAGGGGTTTTTCTCCCCCCGTTTCGCCCGGGGGGCCTTCAGCGGCGGCAGGCGGTGACCCTGGAATCCACAGAATTTTCTGTTATTATTATGCAATTCTAATTCTGTGCCTTGCGCCGGCCGTGGTGCTTCTGTAGGACAATTCCAAAGTGGAGAAACGATATGAGCGAGAATCTGCTTGAGGCCCCTGAACGGGACGCGATCGAAGCGCATCTGAAAAAGTGCCAGGCAAATTTTGGCCGGGAGGCTACTACCTTCGAACAGCTGCTTGGCTTCGTCACCGGCGCCGTCATCACCCCTGGAGGATTCGAGCCGTCGGACTGGCTGCAACAGTTATTCGATCTCAACGGAATAGCTCTTGGGGCCGTAGAGGACATCGAAGTCTTCATGGAATCGCTGCTGTCGCTGTATGAGCGGGTGGAGGGAGTGAAGCTGCAGGGGGAAGAGCTGTTCCCCTTCGACCTGCTCAAAATTAACCTCGTGACGGAGGCCCAGCCGGTCATCGATTGGGCAACCGGCCTGCATCACGCCATCTCGTCGCAGGAGGATATCTGGATTCCTTACGAGGACGAAGAGGATTACATCGATGAGAAACTGAAGGAAGAGGTCAACCTGAACATTCAATCCCTTGGCACGGTGGTAGATCCAGCCTCGATACCGGAGATAGTCAAGGACCCGGTTCCATTCCAGCGTAACGTCCTGGCTGGTTCCCCCGATTGGCACCATGCGTTGCGCGAAAGCTGGGACGAGGAGTTGATTACGCTCTTCAGGATCTTCGGCATCGCCCGCCTGCACCATGTCGTGGATTCTCTGCAGCGTTACGCAGCCGCGTATGACGAGGAGGACATAAATGAGGAGTGCAATGAAAGCTTGGGCATTCGCCCAGATAAAGAGGAGTCCTGATCAGCCAATAGGGCCGTAGTTCACCGTGCCGGTGGCCGTCACCAGGCAAAAGGGCCAGCTTCTCAAGCTGGCCCTTTTGCGTTACCGCCTCTGTCACGCAACCGGTGGCAGATTCAACTGCCAGGAAACCCCAAAGCGGTCGCAGCACCAGCCGAACCGGCGGCTGAAGCCGTAGTCGTTGGTGATCTGTTGCAACCTTGCCACAGGTTTTCTCCCTGCACAATCCCCTTGATTTCCGTGACCCTACCTGTTAGTATGCACATTTTTTAAGCAGATAAGGAAGATGAAAGATATGCAGAAAACGGTGGCGATCGGCTCGCTGACCTTGAAGAACCGGTTGTTCCTCGCCCCCATGGCCGGAATCACCAACCTCCCGATGCGATTGATCGCCCGCCGCGAAGGGGCCTCGCTCACCTTCACCGAAATGGTCAGCGTGAACGGCCTCACCCGCGAGGGACGCAAGAGTTTCGATCTTTTGAAGACCACCCCCGAGGACCGTCCCATCGGGATGCAGCTCTTCGGCGACGAGCCGGAGATGGTGGCCGAGGCCGCCCGGCTGGTCGAGGGGTACGGCGAGCTCATCGATATCAACATGGGATGCCCGGTACGCAAGGTGGTCGGCACCGGCGCCGGCAGCGCCCTTTTGAAGGACCCTCCCCGCATCGCCGCCATGGTGGCCGCGGTGAGGAAGGCGACCACGCTCCCGTTGACCATCAAGATCCGCACCGGCTGGGTCTGCGGCGACGACGTCTTCCTCGAGGTGGGACGGATCGCCCAGGAGGAGGGGGCCGACGCCATCACCCTCCATCCCAGGAGCCGCGCCATGATGTTCGACGGCCACGCGGACTGGTCGAAGATCGGCGAGCTGAAGAGTCTCCTCAAGATCCCGGTGATCGGCAGCGGGGACCTCTTCACCGCCTCGGACGTGGTCGCCATGCTGGAGCAAACCGGCTGCGACGCGGTGATGGTGGCCCGCGGGGCCATGGGGAATCCCTGGATCTTCCGGGAGTCCCTTGCCATCTTGGCCGGCGAGGAGCCCGTCCCCCCCACCGCTTCCGAGCGCCATCGGGCCGCCCTCGACCACCTCGCCCTTTTCGAGGAGCACGAGGGAGCAAGGCTCGCGCTCATGGAGATGCGCAAGCATCTCGCCTGGTATTCCAAGGGACTTCCCGGCGCCGCCCAGTTCCGGGCCGCCGTCAACCGGATCGAGGATCGTTCCCAACTTGTCGAGGCAATGGAGAGCTTTTTCCATGGGTGACACGACAGAAAGCTATTACGCAAACGTGGTGGACAGTTTCGGCGACGGCGTCATCGTGCTGGACAACGCCGGAGCGGTGACCCACATGAACCCGGCGGCCGAGGAGATGGCGGGCGTTTCCCGTCGCCTAGCCAAGGGGAAGCCGTTCAAGGACATCTTCAAAGGGGAGGATGCTCTCAACGAGATGGTGGCCAAGACCGTCGCCACCGGCATGTCGGTCTCGGATCACGAGAACATCGTCCTCAAACGCAGCGGCAGGATTACCCCGATCGGCACCAGCACCTCGCCCCTTTTGAGCTCCTCCGGCGAGCGGATCGGGACCATCGTGCTCATGCGTGACCTCACCAACGTGAGGGAACTGGAGGCTGCCGTCCGTCAGGCGGATCGCCTCTCCTCCCTGGGGGCGCTGGCCGCAGGCCTCGCGCACGAGATCAAGAACCCCCTGGGGGGCATCAACGGCGCCGCCCAGCTCCTCGAGATGGAGTTCCCCGACAACGAGGATCTCCGCGAGTACATACGGGTTATGCTGAAGGAGGTGCAGCGGGTCAACGTCATCGTGGAGGAGTTGCTGGCGCTCGCCTCCCCCGGCAGGCTCAAGCTCTCCAAGGTGAATCTCCACCGGGTCCTCTCGGACATCGTGCTCCTGCAAAAGCGCGCCACCGGTGGCCGGGAGATCGGCATCCAGCAGTACTTCGACCCCAGCATCCCCGCCATCCTGGCGGACGAGTCGCTCCTGACCCAGCTCTTCCTGAACCTCATCAAGAACGCCATCGAGGCGGTCGGGGAGGGGGGCGTCGTCAAGGTCAGCAGCCGGGTACTCTCCGACTACGCCATGAACCAGATAGGGGAAAGGCGGGCGAGGATGGTCGCCATCGACGTGGCCGATAACGGCCCCGGCATCGCCCCGGATGTCCTGGAGAATCTCTTCACACCCTTTTTCACCACCAAATCCAAGGGGACCGGCCTCGGCCTCGCGATCTGCCAGAAAATCGTGTCGGAGCACCGCGGCATGATCAAGGTCGATTCCGACGCATCCCGCGGCACGGTCTTTACCGTTATGCTCCCCTTGATCCAGTAACCGTACCGCTGGTCCGTGGCGGCGGCCTTCAACGGCGAAGGCCATAAACGTCGCGGCGGCCAGCACATCTTCCCCATCCTCACCCCGGCCCTCCCCTTGAAGGGGAGGGGCCCGCGGGACGGGGACGGTGGGTACTCTTAGCTCAAACCATGGGGGAGCAGCGTCGCTACCCTGCTAGCTGAACGAACTGCCCCAGGAGTCTGCTATGACAAGCATCAAGAACATACTGGTCGCCGACGACGAAGAGAGCATGCGATGGGTCCTTTCCAAGGCCCTCAGGAAGAAGGGTTTCAACGTCGACCTGGCGCGAGACGGAGACGAGGCGCTCCGTATGATCAAGGAGAGCTCCTACGACCTGGCGCTCCTCGACATCAAGATGCCGGGGGTGTCCGGGCTCGAGCTTTTGGACCGCATCAAGGACGAGAGCGGCGACCTCTTCGTGGTCATCATGACCGCCGAGGCGAGCATGAAGAATGCGGTCGAGGCGATGAAGCGCGGCGCCTACGACTACTTCACCAAGCCCTTCGACCTCGGGGTGATCGACGCCCTGGTGGAGAAGGTGAGCCGGGCCCGCGAGATGACCTCCCAGGTCTCGCTCCTGAAGGAAGAGCTCAAAGACCGCTACCAGCTTGAAAAGACCATCATCGGCAACTCCCCCGTCATGCGTGACATCTACAAGACCATCGGCAAGGTCGCCCCGAGCGACGTGACGGTGCTCGTGCAGGGGGAATCGGGGACCGGCAAGGAGCTGATCGCCCGCGCCATCCACTACAACTCCAAACGGCTCGGCAAGCCCTTCATCCCCTTGAACTGCGCCGCCATCCCGAAGGAGCTTTTGGAGAGCGAACTCTTCGGCTTCGAGAAGGGGGCCTTCACCGGCGCCTCGGAGCGTAAGCTCGGCAAGTTCGAGCAGGCCAACGGCGGCACCATCTTCCTCGACGAGATCGGCGACATGCCGTTCGACCTCCAGGCCAAGATCCTGAGGGTCCTCCAGGAGCGGGAGATCACCCGGACCGGCGGCAACCAGAGTATCCCGGTCGACGTCCGCATCGTGGCGGCGACCAACCAGGACCTGGAGGACAGCGTCCGGAAGAAGCAGTTCCGCGAGGACCTCTACTACCGCCTGAACGTGATCCCCATCCACCTGGTGCCGCTTCGCGAGCGCGCCGAGGACGTGCCGCTTCTGGTCGATTACTTCCTGGCCAAGATCTGCGGAGAGCTGGAGGTCCCGGTCAAGCGCTGCTCGCCGGACGCCATGAAGCTTCTGACCGGCTACAACTGGCCCGGCAACATCCGCGAACTGGAGAACACCATCAAGCGCGCGGTGATCCTCTCCCCCGACCCCCTGCTGGTGGCCGCCGACTTCCCCGGCCTTCGGAGCCGGCAGAGCGGGGACGGCAAGGGCGAGGAGCTTTCCCTGGAAGGGATCGTCGACCTGAAGCTGCGCGGGAGCTTCACCAACATGGAACGGATGGAGAGCGGCGACGTGTACGCCATGGTTCTCGAGCAGGTGGAGCGCCCGCTGATCCGCTTCGTCCTGGAGAAGACCCGCGGCAACCAGGTCAAGGCCGCCGACATCCTCGGCATCAACCGCAACACCCTCAGGAAGAAGATCACCGAACTCGGCATCGAACTCAGGAAGGAATAGCCGCGAGACGGCCGGCTGCTGTTCCTTCCCGCTGACCCCACCACCAGGCTCCCTCCTTGTCAAAGGGGGAGCGGGGGGGGGATTTGAACCCTCACCGATGGAAAAGGCACAAAAAATCAAGGAGGTCTACCCGTGACAGTGATGGAGAAGTTCTTTTTGGACCGTAACACGGCGCAACTGGTGGTGGTCGACGTGCAGGAAAAGCTCTGCCTGGCTATGGACCCCCCGGTGCTTGAGAAGCTGACGAAAAACATCTCCATCCTGCTGGATGCGGCGACCGAGCTGGGACTCCCGGTGGTGGCCACCGAGCAGTACGTGAAGGGGCTCGGTGCGACCATTCCGGCCCTCAAGGAGAAGCTCACCTCCGCGGCGCTCGAGAAGATGACCTTCAGCTGCTGCGGCGGCGAAGGGTTCATGGAGACCCTGGCCAAAAACGGGAAGAAACAGGTGATCCTGGTGGGGATGGAGACTCACGTCTGCGTGCTGCAGACGGCCCTCGAGCTGATCGAGAAGGGGTACGTGGTGCACCTGGTGTGCGACGCGGTGATGAGCCGGAAAAAGGATAACTGGGACATCGCCAAAGGGGCGATGGCGGCGGCCGGGGCGGTGCTGACCTCGACCGAGTCGGTGGTTTTCCAGCTTCTCAAGGTGGCGGGGACCGAGGAGTTCAAGAAGCTCTCCAAGCTGGTCCGGTAGGCTAGGTGTGCTGGTTGAGGAAGCGGGCCAGGTCCGCTTCCGCTTCCTTGGGGATGGAGATGATCTCCACCCCGAAACCGATCGGCAGCACCGGCTTCACCCGGCGGCTACCCGAGTTGGTCCAGGCGATTCTTCCCTTGGCCTGAATCACCGTCCCGATCGGGTCGGGAAGGGCGAAGACGAGATCGATCATCCTCCCCACCTCCGCGTCGATATCCGCCGTGATGTAGGTGCCGTGCCGGCTGATGTCGGCAAGGGTGCCGGAAAGGGTGACCCCGAAGGCACGGAATTTAGCCTTGATGTTGCACGGCACCCGCTTGTCGCGCCGCTCGATCTCCGGGAGGAACCTGCGGGCGGTGGCCAGGAAGAGGAGGCGGTCCAGCGGCTTGGTCATGAAGTCGTCGCACCCGGCGTCCAGGCAGAGTTTACGATCTTCAGCCTTTCCCTCCGAAGTAATGAGAACGACCGCAGTCCCTTTGAGATTGCGGTCTTCTTTTATCTTGCGGCAGCAGTCGGCGCCGTTCATGACCGGCATGTGGAGATCCATGAAGACGAGACCGGGCTGCTCCTGCCGGCAGAGGGCGAGGGCCTCCTGCCCGTCGCGCGCCGACAGTACCCGCACCGCGGAATGCTGCAGGTATCCCTTTTCAAGTTCCAGGAACATATTCACGTCATCTACAAGCAGAATTTTTTCCGCCATAACATTTCCTTTCGCTCTGCCTGATCCCCGCCCGCCTTCGCCAAGGCTGCGGCGGGCACACCCTCTCCCCCCCTTGAAGGGGAGGACTCTTGAATATACCCCTCGCCCCGCCGTAGCCTTGGCGAAGGCGGGTGGCCGAAGGCCGGGTGAGGGACGATTTCAAACCTCCCTCACCCTTCCCCTCTCCCGGGGAGAGGGTGCGTGGATGATGATCGGGGGATACCTACTTGCCGGCCAGCGCCTTGGCGATCACGTCGTGGTTCAGCCAGAAGACCGGGGCCTGGGGGGCCCAGGAGGAATTGAACATCAGCTTGCCGACGCCCACAAAAACGGCGCGGGAGAGGACGGCGCAGACGATCTCCTTCGGATCGGCGTTGAGCGAGATCAGCTCCGCGGAGATGTTCAGCATGTACTCCTGCTGGGCCGGGGAGTTGTGCTGCGGCCAGGAGTCGTAGTCGCGGGTGGAGGTGACCAGCGGGTTGACCAGGTAATCGGTGGCGATCTTCACCAGGTCGTCGGTGGTGGTCCCTTCCTTCAGCATCGACTGGCAGTCGTTGACCACCGACTCCACCCCTTCCTTCTTGAGGGCGGACAGCAGCGGATACAGGGAGTTCTCGACGCCGAGGAAGAGGGCGCTCGAGTTGGTGAGGATCTCGGGGCAGTTGTAAACGGTGGCCTTGATGCCGTTATCCCAGGCGGCGGTGGCGATCTCCTCCAGGCGGATCTTCGCCCATCCCTGCAGGTACGGGGTGTAGGACTGCCAGACGAACTCGCCGTTCACCATGACCTCGCAGCCGTGGTAGCCATAGGCGGCGTAGCGGACGTCGTGGGTGTCACGCAGGGGGGCGGTGGCCTCGATCAGGTAGCCGAAGGTGTCGGCAGTGACCTCGTTGAAGCTCAGCGCGCAGAGCTGCCCCATGTCGGAGTTCCAGAACGGCTCCGAGGCGAGGAAACGGTCACCCTGCCCCTTGAAGAGCTTGTTGAGGATCGGCATGAAGACGCGGGCGCGCGGGATGCCGCCTGCCATGGTGTGCACCACGAGGAGATTCCCCTTGGAGGGGAGGAGGGCGGTGAGTTCCTTGATGACCGCGGCCAGGTTTTCGCGGAAGCGCTTGGTGCCGGCCTTGCGGGAGAAATCCACCTCGGCCGGATCGAGCTTCACCGAAGCCCAGTCGTCCGGCTTCACCCCTTTGAAGCGGTCGCAGGGGGTGACGCCGTCCTTGCCGGGCTCCATGTCGAAGCCGGCCTCCAGCGGGATGTTGATGATCTTACCGCCCAGGTTGGCTTCGGCAGCGGCAAGCTCCTCGGCGTTCAAGGGGCGGAGCGTTCCGTCGGAGTCGCGGCGGCCGACGGTGGCGCCGATGATGGTCATCCCCTTGGCGCGTGCCTCGTCGATGATGCCGTTGGCGTAGCCGCGGCCGAACAGTTCGCCGCAGAGAAAAAGGACGTCCCCCTTCTTGAATCCCGCAGTGGCGGGCACTTCGCGCATGGCGTGGTACTTGGTCATAGCATTTCCTTTCTTTCACTCGTTATGAGTAGTCTTCTTTGGCAGCATTTTCGAACCGGGTGAACTCGCCGCGGAAGGTCAGGTCGACCGTTCCGGTCGGGCCGCTTCGATGCTTTCCGATGATGATTTCCGCCTTCCCCTTGAGCTCCTCGTTGTCCTTCTCGTAGACCTCGCCGCGGTAGACGAACATGATGATGTCGGCGTCCTGCTCGATAGCACCCGATTCCCTCAAGTCGCTCATCATCGGGCGCTTGTCGGAGCGCTGCTCCAGGCCTCGGTTGAGCTGGGAGAGGGCGATCACCGGGATGCCGAGTTCCTTGGCGAGCCCCTTGAGCGAGCGGGAGATCTCGGAGATCTCCTGCTGGCGGGACTCGGGGTTGACCCCGCCGCGCATGAGCTGGAGGTAGTCGATGACGATCAGCCCGATGTCGTGCTCGGCCTTCAACCGCCGCGCCTTGGAGCGGAGCTCCATCACCGTGATGGAGGGGGTGTCGTCGATGAAGATCTTGGCGTCGTGCAGGGCGCCCGCACCCTTGGTGAGCTTCGGCCAGTCGTTCTCCAACAGGTGCCCGGTCTTGAGCCGGCTCAGGTCCACGCGGGCCACCGAGCAAAGGAGCCTCTCGACCAGCTGTTCCTTGGGCATCTCCAGCGAGAAGATGGCGGCCGGGTAGGGGGTATCCGATTCGATGGCCGCGTACTGGGCGACGTTCAGCGCGAAGGTCGTCTTGCCCATGGCCGGGCGCCCGGCGATGATGACGAGGTCACCCGCGTGGAAGCCGGCGGTCATCTTGTCGAGATCGGTGTAGCCGGTGGGGACCCCGGTGATCAGCTCCTTCTTCTCGTAGAGGAGCTCGATGTTCTTGATGGTGTCCTTCAGGATGTCGCTGACCTGGTAGTAGGCCGGGCGGAGCTTGTTCTCGCCGATCTCGAAGATGACCTTCTGGGCGGTGTCGAGCAGTTCCTCGACGTCGACCTTGTCCTCGAAGCCCTGGCTGACCAGGTCGGTGGCGGCCGAGATCAGCTTGCGGGTAAGCCCCTTCTCCTTGACGATCTTGCAGTAGTAGGCGATGTTGGCCGCCATCGGGACGTAGTCCACCAGGGTGGCCAGGTAGGCGCCGCCGCCCACCTCCTCCAACTCCCCTTTCTTGCGGAGCTGGGTGGTCATGGTGATGAGGTCGCACGGCTCCCCGCGTTCGCTCAGCTCGATCATGGCGCGCATGATCTTGCGGTGGGTCTCGCGATAGAAATCGTCCGGGGTGAGGATCTCCAGCACCCGGTTGATCGCCTCGTTGTCCACCAGGACGCCGCCGAGGATCGACATCTCCGCCTCGATGCTCTGCGGCGGCAGTTTTCTCATGTCCATGGGGTTCATCGGTACCTCAAAATCTTCCCTCACCCCTGCCCCGCTTACCCGACGGAGGGAGGATGACAGGCCCTGATCATACCCTCGCCACTTCACGGGAGCGGGAGAAGGTATCTTTTTTATACCCTCGCACCTTCAGGGGAGAGGGTGCCCGAAGGGCGGGTGAGGGCGGTTTCCGCCTTCGGCGCTGCGCCCTTTTGGTTGGTTTCTTCGAAACGGAGAATACTACCTTCATCCGTCCCCCCGGTCAACCATTTTGCTTAAGATATTAGGGAATTCTGCCGGTTCGGCGGGGGGATTATCCCCCGCACTCCCTGAGAAAGGCGAGCGACTTGAGCTCCCGGTCGAGATGCAGGTCGATGGCGGGGTTGAGGAGCAGGTCCGCCTCCCTGAGGAGGTGGTCGGGGAAGATTACGGCGCCGAATCTCCCGGTCCGCATGGCCCGGTCGAGGAGCTCCGCGGTCTCCGGCGAGACGCCGCGCACCGAGAGGTCGGGCTGGTAGCCGAGGATCTTCAGCAGGTTAACGGTGAAGAAGCGCCGGTCGGATGGGGAGAGCGGTGCGGAGTCGAGCCGTTCCAGGTAGCAGTAGAGGAGGCGGAACAGGCGGGGATTGGGCTCCTCCTCGGGAGTGAGCCGTTCCACCAGCTCGCAGGCGTAGGCGGCGGTGCCGATCTTGGCGAGGTCGGTGCGGATGCCGGCAAAGATGCCGACGATGTCGGCGGAAAGGAGGGTGGCGAGGCCGCTTCCCTTCTGGAGCTGGAGTCTCAGGTGCGCGAACGGCTCGAGCGCGCCGCCGAAGCGTTTGCGGCTCTTTTTGGCGCCGCGGGCGATCCCGGAAATCTTTCCCTGCTCCAGGGAGAAGAGGGTGACGATGCGGTCCGCCTCCCCGTAGTCGGTGAGCCGGAGCACGATTGCTTCAGTCTCGGATCTTTTCATTCAGGCACTCAACTAACCCCATCCTCACCCTGTCCCTCCCCTTGAAGGGGAGGGTACCCTTGGGCCGGAAGCATTGCCTACGGTTGATTGATTTACCCTCGCCCCCTCTGGGGGAGAGGGTGGCCGAAGGCCGGGTGAGGGCTGGTTCGAAAATCGCGTGGGCACGGGGTGAGGGCTGGTTTTAACCGGGGATCGGACGCGACAACGGGGAGGTCAACGCTTGATCTTGCTCCTCAAAAGCCCCAGGTACCGGTTCAGGAAATTCTCTCGTGGCAGCGACGGTATCACCGGTTCCCGCCGGGTCCCTATGCGCACCAGCTCGACCTGCAGTTCCGGCCCACCCCCAAGCTGCATCCCGAGGCGGAAGGTCGCCAAGGCGTCCCCCTGTTTCCCCGCCAGGAGTTGAATCCGGCCGAGATTGAGGCAGACGCGTGGATTGTCAGGAACCTGCCGGAGCGCCTCCTCGGCCATCTTCAGCGCGACGGTCACGTCACCGCCGCTTTTCGCCAGGCAGAGAGCGAGATCGGAGCTGCACTCCGGGCTCTCCTCGATGGCGGAGGCCTGCTCCAGGCAGATCCTTCCCAGGAAGAACAGCTGGCGCTGGATTGCCTCCTTCCCCTTGCGTCGTAGTTCCTCGACGTCCTCGCCGCGGACGGGGCCGTCCACCCGCTCAAAGGTCACGAAGGTGATCGGCGGGGTGAGGTCCTGGCGCTCTTCGATGGCGGTCTGCTGGAAAGTGGCGGGGATTTCCGGGAAGAACGTGTCCCCCGGGTAGCGCTCATGCACCACCGTGAGGTAGATCCTCTGGCAGAGCGGGATGGCCTCCCTGAAGATCTCGCCGCCGCCGCAGATGAAGACCTCTTCCTCCTTCTCGCAGGCGACCAGCGCTTCCTGGAGGGAATGGACGAGCTCGCACTCTTTGAGGGAGGGGAGGCTCCTGCTGAGGACGATATTGCGGCGGCCGGGGAGGGGATGGCCGATGGAGTCATAGGTCTTTCTCCCCATGATCACCGGGTGCCCCATGGTTATGTTTTTGAAGCGGGTCAGGTCGGCGGGGAGGTGCCAGGGGAGTTTTCCCTGGTAACCGATCACCCTCTCCTCCGACATCGCCGCGATGAGCGAGACGATCATAAAGAACCCGATGAACAAGTTCTACGTGCCAGGTTCCATGTCCCACGTTGAAAACCGCTACGGCGAAGCGGTCGCCACCTTCAAGCAGTTTGCCCTTTAACGTAGAACGTAGAACCTAGAACATAGAACAGTTTTAATTGTTATCACCGCAATGTTACCACGGTAACGCCGTCTCCGCCTTCGAATCGTTCGCCGGTTCGGTAGGAGGCGACCAGCGGATGGGTGGCGAGATAGCTCCGCACCCCCCGCATGAGGGCCCCGGTTCCCTTGCCGTGCACGATCCGCAGCTCGCCGATCCGGTCCAGCGCCGCGTGGTTCAAAAACGGCTCCAGCTGATCGATGGCTTCTTCCACCCGCATCCCGAGAAGGTTGATGCTGGAGACCGGCTCCTCCCGCTCGGCTTCCTTCTGCGCCCGCTTGGCCCGTACCTTGGTCTCTTTCCCCTTGGCCCTCGCCAGGGCGGAGAGCGGGACCTCGATCTCCATGCTCCCGGCCCGGACCCGGACCTTGCCGTCGCGTCCGTCTATGGAAAGGACCTTGGCGTCGGAATTGAGCGGCTTCACGAAGACGGTCTGCCCCACCTCGACCTTGTCGACCGGGACCTCCCGCTCCGGGCTCATCTCGGCCAGCACCCGCTCCACCTCGGCCTCGGCCTGGTCCAGCTTGGCCTTCGCCTCCCGCGCCTTCTCCTTGCGGGCCTCCTCCATGATCTCCAGGACCTCCCGGCGCGCCTTGCGGATGATCTGCTGGGCCTCCTGGTATCCCTTCTCCTTGGCCCCCCTGACCAGTTCGTTGGCCTCCCGCACCCGGTCGGCCAGGTTCTGCTCGTTGCGGATGAGCTTCTCCTCCCGCAGGGCGAGATCGTCCAGCTTCTCTTCGAGCTGCCGGCTCTTATCCTTGAGATCGCGCAAGAGGGCGTGGAAGTCGGCCTCCATGGTGCCGATCATGCTCTTGGCGAAATGCACCACGTGGGCGGGGAGCCCGTAGCGGGCGGCGATGTCGAGCGCGTGGGACTCTCCCGGCTCGCCCAGGGTGAGGCGGTAGAGCGGGGCCAGCTTCTGGCGGTCGAAGGCCATCGCCGCGTTCAGCATCCCTTGCTCTCTCTGCACGAAACCGATGATCTCGGTCAGGTGGGTGGTGGCGATCACCAGCGCCCCCTTGCCGTGGAGCTCCTTGAGGACGGCGCAGGCGATGGCGGCCCCCTGTCCCGGCTCGGTCCCGGTTCCCAATTCGTCGAGGAGCACGAGGGTGTCCTTGTCGGCGCCGGAAAGGATGGAGGCGATCTTGGAGATGTGGGCCGAGAAGGTGGAAAGGCTCTCCTCGATGGACTGCTCGTCGCCGATGTCCACCAGGATGCTGGAGATGAGCGGGATGCGGGAGCCCGGCGCGGCGGGGATCGGCATCCCGGAGAGGGCCATCACGGTCAAAAGCCCGGCGTTCTTGATGGCTATGGTCTTGCCGCCGGTGTTGGGGCCGGTGACCACCATGACCCGGTTGTCGTCGGTGAGCTCCAGGTCGAGCGGGACGACCTCTTTCCCCATGAGGGTGAGGATCGGGTGACGGGCGGCCTTGAGCGAGAAGCCGTTTCCTTCCACGAGGATGGGGGGCTCGCACTTGAGCCTGTCCGAGAAGAGGGCGATGCAGTTCAGGACGTCCAGCATGACCAGGGCCTGGAACTGCTCCAGCATCAGGTCGGCGTCCTCGCGGATCCAGTCGCAGAGCTGGCGGATGATCCTGATCTCCTCGGCGCGCTCGTCGGCCACCAGGTTCTCGAGCTCGTTGGCGAGCCCGATGATCTCCAAAGGCTCCATGAAGGCGGTCTCGCCGGAGTTGGAGACGTCGTGCACGACCCCCGGCACCATCCCCTTGGAGTCCATCCGGACCGGGATCACCCACCGTCCCGACCGCTGGGTGATGAAGTCGTCCTGCAGGAAGATGGCGGTGTGGCGCTCGCGGACGATCTCCTCCAGCCGCCTCTTGATGCGGGCGGTGAGCCCCTTCTTCTGCCCCCTGATGTCGGCCAGAAGCCGCGACGCGGTGTCCAGGATCTCTCCCACCTCGTTCACCGTGTGCTCGAGCGGGTTGAGGATGTCCGGGAAACCGGTGATGACACCCGCCTTTTCCTGGAGAAGCGGAATGTCGTTGCGGTAGCCGAGCTGGGTGGAGACCGCGGCCATGACCCTTAAGGTGGGGATGAAGAGCTGCAGGTCGAGGGGGGAGAGGACCGCGCCGCGCGGGCGCACGCCGCGCAACTGGCGCGTGATGTCCTCGAAGGGGGAGAGCTTGAGGGAGATCCCGAGGCGGTTGAGCCTCCTGATCTCGTCGACCAGCCCCAGGCGGAGTTCGGTCTTTTCCGGGGAGTTGAGAGGTGCGATGGCGAGGGCGTCGGCTCGCGACGCTTCGCAGTGGGAGAAAGCGGCCACGGATTCGAGTATCTTGTCGAACTCCAGCCGCTTGAGAGTGTCTTTGTTTATCATCAAGTCAGCCTTGCTACCTTATTTCCTCTCCCTCCGGAAGAGGGGCAGGGGTGAGGGATGTTTTGAAATGGTTATAAGAACCAGCTGATCGGGCTGAACACCCTCTCCAGGATCCTGATCGGCCAGCCGCGGCGCTCATGTTCCTTGAGCACGATCCGCCGGGCCGTGCTCATGTCGGTCTCCAGCATGTCGGCCACCTGCTGGCCGAAGTCCAGGCTGTCCACCACCACGTTCAGCTCGTAGTTGCGATGGAAGCTTCGCTGGTCGATGTTGGCCGAGCCGACCATGGCGAGGTTGTCATCCACCAGCAGCACCTTGGCGTGCAGGACGGCGCTGTCCAGCTCGTAGATCTCGATCCCGCTCTTCAAAAGCTGGGCATAGCAGGTCCGGCTCACCAGCCTGACCAGCGGCACGTCGCTCTGGTAGGGGAGAAGCAGCCTGACCCGCACGCCGCGGCCGACCGCCCTCAGCAAAGAGCGGATGATGCGGGGGCCGGGGATGAAGTAGGGGCTCGCGATGGTCACGCTGTCCGAGGCCCCGGCGATGGCGACCCGGAAGGCGCTCCTGATCACCGAGCGTTTCAGGTGGGGGCCGCCGTTGATGATCATGACCTTGGCATCGCCCCGGACCTCACCCTGTGTGTCCGGTTCGCGCAGGTGCGCCCAGGAGCCTCGCTCCCGGTGCCACGTTTCCTGGAAGATCCGCAAAAGCTCCGCCGCTACCGCCTCGCCCTCGATCTTGACCCCGGCGTCGCGCCACTTGGTGAGTTTCTTGCCGCAACCCGAGTAGACGTCGGCCACGTTGATGCCGCCGGTGAAGGCGCACCAGCCGTCGATCACGACGATCTTTCGGTGGTCACGCTTGTCGAACCAGGCACGCCGGAAAGGAGGGGGATTGAACGCGGTGCAGTGCACCCCCCCCTTGACCAGTTTCCTGAAGAAGGAGGCGGGGGTGTCGAAACAGCCGATGTAGTCGTACAGCAGGTAGACGTGCACCCCTCGCTTGGCGGCCGCGATGAGGGCGTCGGCGAGTTGATTGCCGGTATGGTCGGCGCAGATGGTGTAGAACTCGAGGCAGAGGCCGTGGCTTGCCTCCCCGATCGCCTGCAAAAGGGCCGGGAAGAACTCCGATCCGTCCCGGTACAGCGTCGCGCTTTGGCCGACAAACGACACGGCTTCGCTGTTCCTCCTGAACAGATTGAAGAACCTCGAGGTCTGGAACCGGAAAGGTTTTCTCTTGCGGCGGATGGTATCCATGGCGTCGTAGTCTCTGGTTCGGTGGGTGAGCGAGGAGTCTACAAGCTGTCTACATGCAATGAAGCGCGGAAATAACGTCGTTGGGTGGCGATACTCCCGCGCTTCCGTTACTGCGCGTTGCTATGCTGGGAACCGTTTAGACGGAGATGACTTCCTTCACGCCGGGCACTTTATCCTTAAGAGTCCTTTCGATGCCCATCTTGAGGGTCATCGTGGACATCGGGCAGTGACCGCAGGCGCCGACCAGGCGGACTTTTACCACCCCGTCTTCACCGACTTCGACCAGTTCGACATCGCCACCGTCAGCCTGCAGCGCGGGGCGGATATTTTCCAGAACGGATTTTACTTCTTCTACCATGTCGTCCTCCAGGGATTGATTGGGGTTCAGCCAGCTATGAGTCTATAGGAATAGCATGATAAATGCAAAAGGTTTAACCCTCTGCCCGCCCGGTTTTACCAGGTGAGAGATACCCTCGCCCCTTTAGGGGAGAGAGTGGCCGAAGGCCGGGTGAGGGAGTTTTTCGCCTTATCCCTTCTCATGCACCCCCGGCGTGGTGAGCGGGTAGGGGGCCAGCACCACGTCCAGCTCCTTTTCGGTGAGGATTCCCCGCTCGAGGATCACCTGCCGGATGCTCTTCCCGCTCTTGGCCGACTCCTTGGCCACCTCGGCCGCCGCCGCGTACCCGATGCTCGGCGCTAGCACGGTGGCCAGCCCCACCGACTGGTCGAGGTAGGTGCGGCAGCGCTCCTCGTTGGCGGTGATCCCGGCCACGCAGAGGGTGGTGAACTGGTGCAGGGAGTTCTTGAGGATCTCCATCGAGAAGAGGAGGTTGAACGCGATCACCGGCATCATGACGTTGAGCTCGAGCTGACCGGCCTGGGCCGCCATGGTCACCGTGAGATCGGCGCCGATGACGTGGAAGGAGACCATGTTGGTCACCTCGGCCATCACCGGGTTCACCTTCCCCGGCATGATGGAGGAGCCGGGCTGCATGGCCGGAAGGTTGATCTCGGCAAGCCCCGTCCTCGGACCGGAGGAGAGGAGCCTGAGATCGTTGGCGATCCTGATCAGGTTGACCGCCGTCCCCTTCACGGCACCGCTCAGGGCCACGAACGGACCCATGTTCTGCATCCGCTCGACCAGGTTGGGGCTGCGGGTAAGCTTTTCCCCCGTCTCGCGGGAGAGCTCCTCCACGATCCGGTCGATGAACTCCTCCTCCGCGTTGAGGCCGGTCCCGACCGCGGTCCCCCCGATCCCGAGCTCCCTAAGCCCCGGGAGCGCGGCCTCGATCCCCTCGCGGTTCCTGGTCATGGCAGCTGCGTAGGCGGTGAACTCCTGCCCGAGCCGGATCGGGACCGCGTCCTGGAGATGGGTCCGCCCGGACTTCAGGATGCCGTCGAACTCCTCCCCCTTCGCGGCCAGGGCGGCCGAAAGCCGGTCCAGTTCGGCCGCGAGCTCCCCGGAGAGCTCCAGGGCGGCGAGCCTGATGGCGGTGGGGAAGACGTCGTTGGTGGACTGGGCCATGTTGACATGGTCGTTGGGGTTGACCCGGGCATACTCACCGAGGTTGCCCCCTAAAAGCTGGTTGGCGCGGTTGGCGAGCACCTCGTTCACGTTCATGTTGTGCGAGGTGCCGGCGCCGGCCTGGAAGGGATCGACCACGAACTGGTCGGCGAATTCCCCGCCGAGAGCCTGGTCGGCCGCCTGCACGATGGCATCGGCCAACTCCGGCTCGAGCCTGCCGGTCCCGCGGTTGGCGAGTGCGGCGCACCTCTTGATCCTGACGGTGGCGCGGACCAGGGCCGGGTGGGGTTTCAATCCCGAGATGGGAAAATTGCCGATCGCCCGTTGGGTCTGGGCCCCGTAGAGCGCCTCGGCGGGAACCTCGACGGTCCCCATGGTGTCCTTCTCAACGCGCGTAGCCATGGCGGGTCCTCACTCCTTTTCCAGGAATTCTCTCAATCCGAGCAGCTGCTCGATGGTGCATGACTCGAAGACGCGGGCCCCCAAGGTGGCGGGAAGGGCCAGGTCGACCTGGTAGCGGTCGCCGACGAAGAGGGTTTCCTCCGCCTTTTTCCCGATCGCGTCGAGGATGGAGGTCAGCGCCTCCTCGTCCGGCTTGGGGCGCCAGAAGTCCTCGATGGTGAAGACCTTGTCGAAGAGCTCGGCCACCCCGATGATCTTCATGATGCGGGCGGAGAGGGAGCGGTTGTTGTTCGTGTAGATGTGGATTTCGAAGCGGCCGGCGAGATCCCTGAGAAGATCCACGACCCGCTCATCCTCGGCGAGGAGCCCTTCCGGCCGGACCTCCCGGGCCATCCGTTCGTGGAGATCGTGCATGTTGCCGCCGAGCGAGATGACCGCCTGGCTCAATGTAGCGGCGAGACCGGCCAGGCTGGCCCTCGCTTCCTCCAGCATGAGGTCGGCCTCTTCCACGCTCACCCCCTTGAGTTGGGCGATGTAGCGGCAGGCGCTCAGGTTGACCTGGTCCCCCATCTGCTCATTCTGGTACAGCGTCCCGTCGAGGTCGAAGACGATCGCCTTGATCAACTGAGCCCCCACTTCCTCATGCAGAGCAGCTCCGGATTCTTGACCCCCTTGGACTGGATGAGGACCTTGAAGGTGTCTCCCATCCCCCCTTCCGGGAGCATCAGCTTCTTGAGCGCCAGGCGGTGCTGAAGCTTCTCCTGCTCGGTCTCGGCCTCGGCCTCCAGCCGGATCAGCTCCTCCATGAGGCCTACGCCGAGCAGGAAGCGGTACTGCTCTCCGAACCAGATGGTCTCAAGGCCGACGTCCTTGCCGGTCTCGATCAGCTGCGTGAAGTTGATGTGGGTGGTGATGTCCTGCTCTCCCACCAGGAGGTACGGGTCGTCGCCGGTGGTGTGCCGGTGGTAGCAGAGAAGCGTCCCGTCTTTTCTCTGGGGAGTATAGAGCTCCTCGGTGACGTAGCCGTAGTCGATGGTGAGGACGAAGCCCCGGTCCAGCGATTCGGCGGCGGAGGCGAGCCAGCCGGGGGCGCAGAGATTGATCTCGCCGCGTTGCCCGAGCATGAGCTGCACCTCGAAGCGGTCGAGGTAGCTCTTGATCTCCGGCGTGGAGGGATGGCCGAGCCGCTCGCGGAAACCGTTATGATCGGCACCGACGTAGACTTCCTTGATCCCGTCCTCGGTCATCTCCACGATGTGGACCGGCATGGCGTCGAAGAGTTCGTTGGAGATGATGCAGCCGGTGAAGGTGATCTCCCCGTCGGCCAGTTCTTCGGGCGTGCTCCATTCGAGGTGCCCGGCATGCTCGCGGAGCCGGTTGGCCTGGACTTCCTTGAGGGTGGGCTCCTTCTCGATGAGGCGATAGGTGATGGTGCCATAGAGGGTGCCGTTGAACTCACGGACGGCGTCCAGGATGTCCTGGGCGAGCTGCCCTCCGCCCGCGCCCGCCTCCGCGACGGTGAAGTCGGCGGGGGTGCCGAGGATCTCCCAGAAGCGGATGATCTCCCTGGCGACCAGGCGCCCGAAGGAGCTGTGGACGTTCATGCTGGTGTAGAAGTCCCCCTCGGCGCCGACCTTGCGGCCGGGCGAGGTGTAGTAGCCAAGCCCCGGCTCGTACAGGGCGGCTTCCATGAAGGACGAAAAAGGGATCTCCCCGTGGGAGCGGATCCGCTCGAGGATGATCTGGGCGAGTTTGGTATGGGGAGCCTCGTTAGGCATGGCGTTCCTCCTGGATAGATTCTCTATATACGGTGCCCCGCACCTTGTCAAACGGGGCGGCGCGCTCCCTCACCCGGCCTTCGGCCACCCTCTCCCGGAGGGAGAGGGGACAGTAGGGGCCATCATCCCGAGAGGGAACAGTTGGGGGCCATCATCCCTCTCCCCCCGGGAGAGGGGATGACTATACAAGGGGCAGGGGTGAGGGAGGGGTCAGCTTCCGGCCGCAATGTACATCCTGGCCGTCTCCGCCGCCATCCTGGCCAGCTCGTCCCTCAGCTCCGCAGGAGCCAGCAGCTCCGCGTGCGGGCCGTAGGAGAGAAGCCAGGCGAGGATCTCCATCTTGCCTCCCGCCCGGAACCTCAACACGAGCGAGCCGTCCTCCCCCCGCTCGATCCGTTGCGAGGCGTGCCAGGTACGGTCCGCGATGGCGTGGGCGATCCCCGCGGAGAAGCGGATGGCCACCTCCATCGGCGGCTCCGCCACCAGCCCGAAGGCCTCCTCCAGCGCGTGGGTAGGGTGAAACCCCTCCGGGATATCGAAGCGCTCGGTCCCGGCAGCCACCGAGACGATCCGCTCCAGCGCGAAGGTCCTCAAGGCCTGGCGCTCCCGGGCGAAGCCGTGGAGGTAGATCCCCCCCTTCTGGAAGAGGAGCGTATAGGGGTCGACGTGGTAGCTCGCGGGCTCGTCGCGCCCGGGGGAACGGTAGGTGAGGGTGACGCTTTGCTGGTAGAGCAGCGCATGGCGGATCAGCTTGAGCTGGTCGGAGGACTTGCTGTAGTCGCGCTTTCCCTGCAGAAGCGGATGGGCGACCTGGGCGATCCGCTCCATGTGGGCGGCCAGCCGCGGGGGGAGGACCGAGTTGACCTTCCCGAAGATGCTCTGCATGTCCTCCATGAAGGGGGTGCCGCTCAAGAGGTCGAGCTGGGATCTCAGGAGAGAGAGGGTCATCAGCTCCTGCAGTGAGAAGCTGATGGGGGGGACGTTCTTGAAGCCGGTCAGGAAACGGTAGAATTTCACCCCGTCCTGCCAGTCGGAGACGATCGGGTACCCGGCCTCCTCGATGGCGATCAGGTCCCGCTGGATGGTGCGCCGGTTGACGCCGGTCTCCTCGGCGAGCTCGGCGGCGGAGATGCCGTGACGGGCCTCGATGAGCCGGATCACGTCATGCAGCCTCGCCGCCTGGGAGTATTTCTTGGCCGGCCGTCCCTTCCCCATCAGGCGTTGCTGTCAGGGGTCTCGGAGCCGGACGCTTCCGCGCCGCCTTCTCCGGCGGGCTTCTTCTTCCTGCGGGGCCGGCGGCGCTTCTTCTTCTCGGCGCCCTCGCCCCCCGCTTCACTGGCCCCTTCGGCGGGGGCTGCCGTGTTGCCGGCTCCGCCGACACCTGCCGGAGCCTCGGCTTTGACGGCGGCATCCTTCTTCGGCTTGTCGCCGCGGCGCCCCTTGTCACGGTCCCGACCGCGGTCGTCGCGGCCGCCACGGCCCCCTTTGCCTTTGGGCTTGTCGTCGGTGCGGGGCGGGCGGGGCTTGCTCCTCACGTAGTCGTGGACGAACATGTCGTCCTCGGCCCACTCGACCGGAATCTTCTGCTTGATGTATTCCTGGATCGGCTCGATGTAGAAGGCGCCGTCCTCGTCGGCCAGCGAGATGGCCATCCCCTCGGCCCCGGCGCGCGCGGTGCGGCCGATGCGGTGGACGTAATCCTCGCAGTCCTGGGGGAGGTCGTAGTTGATGACGTGGGAGACCCCTTCGATGTGGATGCCGCGGGAGGCGACGTCGGTGGCGATCATGATCGGGAGCTCGCCCGCCTTGAAGTCGGCCAGGATCTTCATCCGCTTGCGCTGCTCGACGTCGCCGGAGATCACCTTGGCGGGGAAGCCGTTGGCGTTCAGGCGGTCCATGAGGAACTCGCACTCCCTTTTGGTGTTCACGAAGATCATGGTCCGCTCCATCCCCATCTTCCGCAGAAGACCGAGGAGCAGCGGGAATTTCTCCTTGCGGGATGCGTGGTAGAGGACCTGCTCGACCCGCTCGGCGGTCATCTGCTCGGGGGTGACCGAGACCTTGACCGGGACGTTCATGAACTCGTAGGCGAGCTCCATGACGCGGGTGTTGAGGGTGGCGGAGAAGAGCATGTTCTGGCGTTTGTCGTAGGTGGGGAGCCTCCGGAGGATGAAGCGGAGATCGGCGATGAACCCCATGTCGAACATGCGGTCGGCCTCGTCGATGACCAGCGCCTCGACCTCCTTCAGCGAGTAGACCTTCTGCTTCAGGTAGTCGATCAGGCGGCCGGGGGTGCCGATCACGATGTCGGCGCCCGCCTTGAGCGCGTCACGCTGCTTCATGTAATCCACGCCGCCGTAGATGGCCTGCATGTTGAAGCCGGTGTACTTGCCGAGCAACTGGGCGTCCTTCTCGATCTGGACCACCAGTTCGCGGGTAGGGGCGAGGATCAGCGCGCGGGGATGCCGCTCGTCCCCGGGTTTCGGCTGGCTCAGGAGCTTGGTGAAGAGGGAGATCAGGAAGGTTGCGGTCTTGCCGGTGCCGGTCTGGGCCTGGCCGGCGACGTCCTTGCCGGAGAGGGCGAGGGGAAGCGCTTTTTCCTGGATGGGGGTGCAATCGACGAATCCCGCTTCTTCGATGGCCTTAAGGACCTCGGAGGGGATCTGCAACTCGTTAAATTTCATCAGTGATAGTTGTCCTTTTTTACCTTATTTCAACAGGATAATTAATTAGCACAGTGACCGTGAAATGGCAACGGAAAGCGTGAGACAGTCAAGAGTCACCTTCCCCAAGCTTTTGCTTTTTATCGGTTCCTGTGTTATGTTCGCGGGTCACGAAAATCAGCAGAGGGGCACTATGCAATCGTTCATTCACATTGAATCGCAGAACTACCTGAGACCGGAAAACCTTCCCGATCCTCCCGATTGGGCATCGCTGTTCGGTAATGATAATCCCCTGGCGCTGGAGATCGGCTGCGGTGTGGGGGATTTCATCCTGAAGACCGCGCTCGACCAGCCCGACACGAACTTCATCGCCATCGACTTCTACAACAAGGGGTGCTACAAGACCTGCCGCCGCATCGACCGCCATGAGCTCGGCAACGTGCGCGTGCTGCGCGAGGAGGCGAGGAGTTTCATCACCGAGCGGATCCCCAAGGGGAGCCTCTCCGCGGTATACATCAACTGTCCCGATCCCTGGCCGAAGAAGCGGCACCGGAAGCGGAGGCTCGTCAATCGCCAGTTCGTGGAATTCCTGATGGAGTACATGAAGCCCGGGGCCAATCTCTACTTCGCCACCGACTTCGACGACTACGGCGAGGACGTCGCTGCCGCGTTGCCGGAGATCGAAGGGCTCGAAAACCAGTTCGCCCCCGACCTCTTCCGCCACGACTTTCCCGGGTACCACCTCTCCAAGTACATGAGGAAGTTCCTCGCGGAAGGGAAGAAGATTTACTTCGTCCATTACCGGATGAAGTGATCGACCGGTATTTAAATACAAACAGAAGCGAAGCCCCCGGCTGCCATAGCATCCGGGGGCTTCGCTTTTCTGGATGGCGCGAGAGCCCCCATTTATCCCCTCGCCCCTTCAGGGCCGAAGGCTCCTCTATTTATACCCTCGCCCCTTTAGGGGAGAGGGTGGCCGAAGGCCGGGTGAGGGTAGATTTTAAAACCTCCCTCACCCCTGCCCCTCTCCCCTAAAGGGGCGAGGGAAATGAAGTTAGTGCCCCTCTCCCCTAAAGGGGCGAGGGGATATGGATTCCTGCCCCTTAAACTGAACAGCAAGTGGATGAGGGGGGATGCCCATCCTACGAGTGACCTTACGCGCAGCGCTTCTGGTTCTGGTAGGGGAGGCCACCCTCCGGTGCCATGGGCGACGACTTGGAGACCGATTCCCGCAGGAATTTTTCTATCTCCGCCGCGGGAAGCGGCTGGCTGAAGAAGTACCCCTGCATCTCGTCGCACCCCAGCTGGTACAGGGTCCTCATCTGGTAGCTCGTCTCCACACCCTCCGCCACGAGGTTCAGCCCGAAACCGCGCGCGATGCCGATGATGGCGTGGATAATCGGGGAAGAGGTCTTGTCCTCGGAGATGTCGTGCACGAAGGAGCGGTCTATCTTGATGGTGTTGATCGGGAAGCGGCGGAGGTAGTTCAAGGACGAATAGCGGGTCCCGAAATCGTCGATGGAGATGCGGATCCCTTTTTCCCGCAACATGCGCATCTTGTCGATGATCCCCGATACGTCGTCCACCGGCAGGTTCTCGGTGATCTCGACCTCCAGGACATCGGCCGGGAGGTTGTGCCTCGCCACGTGGGAGGAGAAACGGTCCACCACGTTGTGCTGGTTGAATTCCTTGGGCGAAACGTTGACCGACACGCGGAGGTCACCGAGCCCCATGCCGCGCCAGCGGTCGAGCTGGCCGCAGACCTCGGCCAGCACCCAGTCGGTGATCTCGCTGATGAAGCCGCTTTCTTCCGCCATGTCGATGAAGCTCGTCGGGGTGAGGAGCCCGTGCACGGGGTGCCGCCAGCGCAGCAACGCCTCCAGCCCGACCACCCTGCTGCCGCTCACGCTGATTTGCGGCTGATAGTGCAGCTCGAACTCTGAATTCCGGACCGCCTGCCGCAGCTCGTTCTCGAGACCGATCCGCTCCTGGTAGCAGGCGTTCATGTCCGAGGTGAAGAAGGTGTAGCCGTTCTTGCCGTTCCCCTTCACCTCGTACATGGCGATGTCGGCGTGCTTCAGGAGCTGGTCCGCGCTCTCCCCGTCACCGGGGAAGACGGCGATGCCGATACTGGCCATGGCGCAGAAATCCTGGCCCGCCACCGGGAACGGCACCTTGAGCTCGTCCATGATCTTCTCGGCGATGACCGCGGCGTCTTGCGGGTGCAGGAGGTCCGGCAGCAGCAGGGTGAATTCATCCCCCCCTTGGCGGGCGAGGGTGTCGGTGGCCCGCAGGCATTTTTGCAGGCGCTGGGCCACCTTTTTGAGGAGCTCGTCCCCTTCGGCATGGCCGTGGGTATCGTTCACCCGCTTGAAACGGTCGAGATCGAAGAACATGACGGCGGCCATCCTGCCGTTTCGTCTGGCCTGCGCCATCGCCAGCTCCAGCCGGTCCTTGAAGAGAGTCCGGTTGGGGAGGAGGGTGAGCTGGTCGTGCAAGGCCTGGAAGCTTATGGTCTCCTCGGCGATCTTCCGTTCGGTGATGTCGCGCGCCACCCCGTAGGTACCGGCGTAGGTTATCGACTGCAGGTCCCTCTTTTTCTCCCGGGTCTCGTAGATGCCGATCGCGCTCAGGATCGCCACGATGTGCTGTCTCTCGAGGTGGCGCTGAGGATCGACCTTGCACTTGAGGCGGATCTCCAGGTTGGTGGTGGCGCGGTGGTCGCGGCGGCGCTCGACGAAGGCGAAGGTGGCCAAGTGGGCGTCCTCCTCGTGAACGATGGAGGTGTACTTGCACCCTTTCAACTCGTCGCGGGAATAGCCGAGCAGCGACTGGAAGCGCTCGTTGGTGAAGGTGAAGCAGCCGTTTGGGTCGAGGGTGTAGATGAGGTCGGGGGACTTCTCCACCAGGAAGCGGTGCAGGCGCTCGGATTGCTCGAGCCGGGCGGCGATCAGGAAATGGCTCCGTTCCAGGTGCCGCCGGTGCAGGGCGTTGTCGACCTTGTACGGGATCTCCTCCAACTCGGTCGGCTTGCGGACGAACTCCACCGCCCCGCCGCGCATGGCCCGGATGGCGGAATCGATGCAGTCGTTGGCGCTCACCATGATCACGCTGGTGGGGATCTTGCTGATCTTGATCCACTCCACCACTTCCAGTCCCGAGATGTCCGGCAGATTGATGTCGAGCAGGACGAGGTCGATCTCGCCGGATCTCAGGATACGGATCGCGCCCCCGCCGCTGTCGCATTCCGATATCACGCGCCCGGCACCCTCCAGCAGCTGTCGCAGGCTGGAGCGCATGAGCGGCTCATCGTCGACGATCAAGATGTGCTGAGGCTGCTCGATCCATTCTTTCGGCAAATTCACGTTCCCATAGGCCATTTGTTTAGTCCCCTGAAAATCACCCGGTTTTGACCCGGGAATCCCCGCCCCGCAGGCGGGATGATAGGTTCTGCTTTACCAGCTCGCTGCCACTTCGTTTTCCATCTCGCGCGGCAACAGGATGAAGAAGCTCGTTCCGTTGCCGACGTTGCTGCGGCACTTGATCAATCCGTCGAGACCTTCCACCAGCGAGGCCACAATCGAGAGCCCGATACCGGAGTGGCCGGGACGCTGACGGCTGTCCAACGGTTGGAAAAGACGCTGCATGACCTCGGGGGGAAGCCCGGGGCCCGTGTCGCTCAGGCAGATCTCGACATAGAAGCGCCCGTTGAGAATGACGTTGTCCGAGGTCGAGATGAGCAGCCGGTCGCCGGTCGAGAGCGCGTCCGCCGCGTTGGTCCAGAGGTTGAGGAGGACCTGCTTGATGCTGTCGCGGCTGCCGGTGATCGGGAGCAGCGAAGGGGAGAGTTCCTTTTCGACCACGATTCCCTGCGAGGCGAAGAGGGTCTCCCCGTACAGCGCCAGCATCCCGTCGATCATCCCGTTGAGGTCCACCGACTCCGTTGCCGGCATGGGGGCGTTCAGGTCGTGGAGGCGTTGGAGAATCTGCGCCACCCGGTCCACCTCCTCCCGGAGGATTTCAAGCTCCTGGCCTGCGGAGTTGTCCGCGGGAAGCTTCTGGCCGACGATGGTCAGGTAGTTCTTGATGATGCCGAGCGGATTGCCGGTCTCATGCACGATCTTGCGGGCGTGCTGCTGGTACCCGCTGCAAAGGCTCGCCGCGATCCTTTCCTCCTTGGCCCGGATTCCGCGCCACGCTTCGATGCTGACCGCGGCCTGCTGGGCGAAACGGGCCATCCGGGGGAGGAACTTCTGGAGCCTGGCGTGCTGGGAAAGGTTGATCCCGCAGGCCATGACGCCGATCCGGCGTTCACGGATGCACATCGGGACGAAGAGCACCCCTTCGCTTTCGAGGGCCCGAGCGACCTGCACGTCGACCAGGGAGACCGGGACCGGGAGCTCCTTGTCGAAGGTGGAGCGTGGCTGCTTGCCGACCATAGCGGCGGCAGCCAGGCTGCGCCCGGTGTCGAGCCTGATCTGCAGGTGCTTGAGGAGGGCGGGCTGTCCAGCGAAATCGGGCGCCGATGCTACCGCCTCGTCCTGCGCTATGAAAAAGAAGGCAACCCGCCCGATGCCGAACAGGATCCGCGCCGACTCGTGCACCGCCACCAGGATTTCCTCCTCCCGGCAGAGGGTGGAGAGGTTACGCTGCAACGACTGCATGATCGCCATGTCCCGCACCCGGAGCTCCACCTCGGAGTGAGCCGAGTCGTGACCGCGGTCGTGCTGCGGACGTGGCTGCCGGTTTTCTGGAGGAGCGGGGAAGGGGAGGGGAGATCCCTCCTCGCGCTGGGGAGCGCCGAGGGTGGCCGACAGCACGGCGACCTGCTCCCCGGCCTGCTTCCGGATGGCCAGGATCTCGGACGGCTCCAATCCCAGCATGGAAATGACGGCGGCGAGATCCTCACCCCCGGAGAGGCCGGATCCTTCCCCGCAGCTGTCGATGACGTGGGATGACCAGACTATCTTGCTCAGCTGGTCGGCGTCCTCTATCTCGTCGTGACGCTTGTGATGAAAGAGGATGGCGTCGGAGAGAAACGACGACAGGCGCCACTGATCTACCAGCCAGGCGCCGATGGCGGCGTGGTCGGTCCCGAACAGAAGCTCCTCGACGTCCCGCAGTTTCGATTCCACGTTGAAATTCTGGAGCCAGCATCCGTAGCGCTCACCGACCCCGCCCAGGAGGAGCAACTGGCCGATATCATGCAGGAGCCCGGCCAGGTATGCCCTTTCGCTGTCACCGTAGTTGGTCCTGATGGCGAGCGCGCGGGCCATTTCGGCCACCCGCAGCGAATGCCTCCAAATCCCCTCCACATCGACCTCTTCCTGCTCGCCGCCGCTGCGTGCGAAGCCGCTCTCGATGGCCAGGCACTCGGCGATGGTACGGGCCAGCCGGGTGCCGAGGGTCGCCAGGCAGTCGTCGAGGCTGGTGACGTCCGGGCCGCGGCGCAGGGCAGGGGAGTTTGCGGCGGTAAGAAAACGGGCGGCCAGCGCCGGGTCGCGTCCGGCCAGGGTGGCGAGGTCGGTGAGCGATGCCTGATCGTCCTCCAGCATGTCCAGAAAGCGCAGCAATACCTGCGGCATGAAGGGGAGGCGGACTGCTTCTAGGGAAGGACGTATCCAGTCAGGAATCTGCACGAGGTACCCCTGGCTGCTGCTCCAGTGGACGCCCACCGGAAGGGTCGGTGGGGAAAAGGTTGAGTGTCGGCGTTCAACGAGACAAAACGCTGAACAAAAAAACGCCTGATCCGCGGAGCGAATTCAGGCGTCCTTTAATGTGCTAGGTACGGGTGGAAGAGTGACAAGTCGGCCCCCTTTCGGCGGCCCAGCCATCCCTCAACAGGATCTGTGACTTTGCGTCCCCGGATTGCCCCGGGTTTGCCCTTTTACAGTGAATATAAACATTTCAAAAAAAATTTAATCACATCTATAGGATTAAGGGCACACTGTCAAGAGTTATTTACTTCCCCGGTTCCGCACAACTGTCTCAACTGTCGATGAAATTCATCAAGCCAGTGTTTCTCGAGTCATAGCCGCTTCCGCCGAGTCAGCAGCGGGTATTAAAGATGAGTTGAGAATCTCCTTTTGCGTAGCGGTGGAATTAAATCCCCTCGCCCCCCTTGGGGGAGAGGGTGGCCGAAGGCCGGGTGAGGGAAGATTTTAAACACCTCCCTCACCCCTGCCCTCTCCCCTAAAGGGGCGAGGGGGGTAATGGTTAGAAGTACTTCTGCACATGCCCCTTGATGGTGGCCTCGAAGTCGGCCTCGCGGTCGCCCCGGTAGACGAGCGACGAGCCGATCTCGGCCGCCAGGATGGCGAAGAGGTATTTCTGCGGCAGGTTTTTGATCCGCTTGCTGTACCTGGCCTCCTCCCTGAGCATGCGCGGCAGGTGGGAGAGGATCGCCCGGCGGTAGAGCGGCTGCAGACAGAGGCTCGGTCGCTGCTGGAAGAAGCGGAAGATGCTTGCGTAGTGGGTGTTGATCTCCCCGCTCAACGAGTCGGAGATCTCCGTGCAGATCAGGGCCGGCGTTTCCCGACGCCGCTTCAGGATCAGCTTCGCCTCGTCCGCCGCCCGGGTCTCCAGGATCTCGAGGACGTCCTTCACGTAGCGCTCCTTCTCGGCGAGGAACTCCTCCTTGGTGAGCAGCAGGTTGGCGATGATCTCGTAGGACGAGGAGATGACCCCGCACTTGTTGGCGGAGGCGTCCCGCATGATGATCACCCCTTCCTTTTGCAGGTTGAGCCGCGCCTCGGGGGTGATGAAGGAGTTGGCCCCCTCCACGATCGCCATCGACGATGGCGTCCCGTCCGGCAGGAGGAACTCCCTCCAGTTGTCCTTGTCGATGGTCTCCGGCCTCCCCCCCGCCGGGATGAAGAGATCGGCCTGGACCGAGAAGGGGAGACTCGCCGTCTCGCGCGAGAACTCGTCGGTGGAGATCCACTCCTCGCGGACCTTCCCCCCGCTCCTGGTCACCTTGCGGTACAGATCCTTCAGGCCGTCGCGCCGGCTCCCGCTCCGGTAGATGAGGCACCCACCCTCGTGAAGCTTGGCCGGGGCGAAGGCGTCCAGATCCTCTTTCAAAACGATGCGGGAGAGTTCCTTGTGGTCCGCCCCTGCCGGGTCGAAGAGGGCGGCGGTGCCGTCCAGGATCAGCCGGATCGCCACCCGGGGAGAGCGCTCCAAGAGGATCCTCATGGCGTTCCCCGCCACGTCGCCGTTGGGGCCGCCGGTGAACTTCACGCTGAAGGGATCGCGGTAGATGTTGATCCCCAGCTCCGCCATGGTGATCTCGGCAAACTTCACCACGCCGGTGGAGGTCACGCCGTACTCCTTGTGGTTGATCCCCACCTTCTTGCTGGACATGATCCCGATCCCGAGGATGTAGCCGCGGCTTGCCGAGATGCGGGCGATGTTCTCGATCATGCTGTCGTGCATGTTCTCGTCCGGCCCGAGCTCGATCGGCTCGTCCTCCCGGTAGTAGTCGACCACCTGGGGATGGCGGGCGATCCCTTCGGTGGTGACGAAGATGTCCAAAAAGGCGTTGAGCACCCCGTGCTGCAGCTTGTACAGGCGCCAGTCCTCCATCTTGCGCTCCCCGCTCCGTTGCAGGTCGGCCGCGTCGAGGATCAGCACCAGCTTGGATCCCCCTTCGTAGATGTCCTTGTTCTTCAGGTGCTGGGTGTGGGCCAGCACGAAGTTCTCGCGGAAGATGGTGTTGGCGTTGGTGATGAAGTCGTCGGTGTTGCGCGAGATGACCGTGCGCCAGCCGCCGCGGGCGATGTCGGAGAACCCGATGTGGTAGCCGAAGCCGTAGCGGCTGAAGAAGAAGGTGACCCGGAACGGGAGCACCGTGGGGAGGTCCGAGGTGAAGGCGGTACCGAGCTCGGCCAGGTAGTTCGGGTCCAGGCGGAAGGCGAGCGCCTGCTTTTCGAGCACGAAGAAGTTGGTCTTCAGCGTGTTGGTGATGAACGCCAGGCAACAGCGGTAGATGGCGCGCCGCGCCTCGTCGAGGTAGCGGTGGCCGGTGTTGTATCCATCCACCGCGTCCTTGGTTTCTGCGAGCATGGCGGAATAGGTCGAGGCACGGTCCTTGATGGCGGGGTCGAAGCGGGCGCGGAAGAGCTTGATCAGCTGCAGCGCCATCTCCGGGTGGAAGTGGACGGCGCTTTGCACCTGTTCCAGCCCGAAGCGGTCCGGCTGGTTATGGGCCAGGTTGGTGTGGCAGAAGGCGACGAACGCGTTGGTGAGGGCGGCCTCCTCCCCGGTCATGACCCGTGCGGTGACGAACTCGCGGTAGGTGTAGAGCTTGGTAGAGAGGATCTGGGTGTTGTAGAGCTCCTGCTGGAGCCGGTTGAAGAGCTCGGAGCCGTACTCGAGGAGTTCCCCCGACCTCCTCATGACCATGAAGGTGCCGAGGAAATAGGGGTGCTGGCCGTTGGATATCGTGAGGCAGTAGGCGCGATTCACCCCCAGGTCCAGCCGGTTGAAGACCTCCATGAGCTGCAGGAGGAACTCGGTCTGGGGCGGGTTGGCCACCGCGAAGTGGACCCGGGTGACGTTGGGGATCGAGGTCTGCTCCACGAAGAGGTAGAGGCCGCCGCTCATCCCGGCCTTCTGAAGCAGGTGCAGCACTTGGGCGACCCTGAGCGGGGCGGAGATCCGGACGTAGTTCTCGTTGTTGAGCCAGAGGATCCGGATCAGCCGGTCGAACTCCTTCATGTCGAAGTCCGGGTAGCTGCGCCGCATCTCCAGGGCCACCCGGCGGGCGAGGTGGGGGGGGAGTTCGACCTCTGGCCACCCCTGGATTTCGCGGTTGCTCTTGCGGTCGAACTCGAAGCGCTGGATCTCGAGGATCTGGTCCCTCCCCGGCATCGGTCCGTCGGAGTGGGTGATCATCGCGTAGGAGATCTCGCGGTCGTGGATATGGCGGAGGGCATCGTAGAGCGAGCCGGGTGCGTTGACCCTGGCGAGGATCAAGGTCTTCTCCCGGTCCGCCAGTATCAGCCGGCGGTTATGCTGCAACGAGGAAAGCTCCCGCTCCAGTATTGCCAAAGCCTCGGGCTCGTCCTGCATCGCCGTGAAGAAATAGGGGTTGACCTGCTCTCTAAGCCATCTGCGATTTTCGGCTATCTCTTTCGCCGTAATCCTGGTCACTGTCGCACTTCCCATCGTGGGACTCCTGTGAGTGAATGGTGATGGTTTCTGCGGCCAAGTATAACAACGAGATGGCCGATTTTCTTTACGATTTTTGGCTTCAGAGAGATCTTTTCGGCGATGAGTCCTCTTTACCTGAGTGCCATGTCCGGGAACAGGCATCCTGGTCCTGCCGCCGGGGTGCGGAATAGTGTTGAAACATCGGGACATAGCAGGTATCATGCGCGCCCAGATTAAGAAAAACTTTGATGGAGTCCGTTTGACACGATACCTTTCAGCCGGCATCCCCGGAACCGGCGGCAGCATGAAGACCACCCCCGAGGACTTCCTGGTGGAGGAGATCCCCGCCTACCTGCCCACCGGGCAGGGGGAGCATTGCTACGCCCTCATCGAGAAGCGCGGCATCGCCACCCTGGAAGCACTCCGCAGGATCTCCAAGGCCCTCGGCGTCCAGGAGCGTGACCTGGGATACGCCGGGATGAAGGACGCCGTGGGGGTGACCAGGCAGACGGTCTCCATTCCCCGGGTGGCGCCCGAGAATGTCCTGGCGTTGCAGATCCCCGGCATCACCGTCCTTTCCGCCAAACTCCACGGCAACAAGATCCGTCTCGGGCACCTGAAGGGAAACCGGTTCCGCATCCGCATCCGCGGCGTCGAGCCCGGTGCGCTCCCCCACGCGGTCGACACCTTGGCGCTTCTGGAAAAGCGCGGGGTACCCAACCGTTTCGGCCTGCAGCGTTACGGCGTGCAGGGAAACTCCCACCTGATCGGCGCCGCCGTCGTGCGGCGCGACTTCAAATCCGCGGTCGATATCCTCATCGGGGATCCGGCGGCCGTCACCGACGAAAGGTGGCGTCAGGCGATCGAAGCCTACCGCGCCGGGGACCTCGCCGGGAGCCTCGAGAAGTTCCCCGGCTACCTGCGCGGGGAGCGGGAGATACTGAGCCGGCTCGTCCAGCGCCCCGACGGTTACGAGCGGGCCTTCAACTCGGTGCAGCCGCGTCTGAAGCGGCTCTACCTCTCCGCCTACCAGTCCTCCCTTTTCGACAAGGTGGTGGAAGAGCGGCTCGACACCCTCGACCGGGTGAGCGACGGGGACATCGCCTTCAAGCACGAAAACGGCGCCTGTTTCCTGGTGAAAGACGCCGCCGCCGAGGCTCCGCGGGCCGCCGTCTTCGAGATATCCCCCACCGGGCCGATGTACGGCTGCACCATGATGGAAGCCGAAGGTCACCAGGGTGAACTGGAGCGTGGGATTCTCGCCGGGGAGGGGATCACCCTGGAGAGTTTCAACCTCTCCGGAGGCCTGAAGATGGAAGGCGAACGGCGCCCCCTGCGAGTCCCGTTGAAGGAAACGGTAGCCACCGAAGAAGGAGATAGTCTCATTCTCGAGTTCTCCCTCCCCCGAGGCTCTTACGCCACCGCCGTCCTCGCCGAAGTGATGAAGCAGGCGCTGTAATTTATATCCCCTCGCCCCTTCAGGGGAGAGGGTGGCCGAAGGCTCCCAACTTATACCCTCGCCCCTTTAGGGGAGAGGGTGGCCGAAGGCTCCCAACTTATACCCTCGCCCCTTTAGGGGAGAGGGTGGCCGAAGGCCGGGTGAGGGAGGTTTTTGTGGGCCTTTCAGTCCTATGCAATGTTATGAATTGACCTCGAACAAAGGTATGCCCCGATGGAGAAACAATTCGCCGATCCCGAGTTAGTGTCAGCCGCCAAAAAGGAACTATTTGAGAGAACCCGTCTCCAGTCCCCCGCAGACACCCTGGCGGCCGTCCAGGATCTGAAGAAATGGGTGACGGAGGAGCTCTCCTTCGAGCACGCCGCATCCGCCTCCTTCGGACGGGTCCTTAACGACCTGTGGCACGCCGAGTACCTCGACCAGTTGCCCCCCCTGCTGAACAAATTCGACCGCCTTGCCGCCGCCTACTATGTCCGGCGCGGTTCGGTCACCGCCTTTTACGGCTTCTGCAACGCCTGGCGAGAGGGGCTGTTAAAAAGGGCGCTCCTCTTCGCCGAAGAGGGGCTCGAAGTGAGCGATCACGGGCACCCTCCCGCACCCTACGCCCTGTTGGCCGGCGGAAGCCTCGGGCGGCGGGAGCAGACCATGGAGGAGGGCGATGCCTACTACCTGGTCTGGGCCGGCGGGGAGGGGAAGTATTTCGAAGACTTCTCGTACCGCGTGCTGGCCATCCTGGACCAGTTAGGAGTCATCACCAAAGACGGTCTCGGTTCCGCCGCGCGCGTGCTCTGGCGGGGATCGTTCGAAGAGTGGGAACGGTTTGCCGGGCTGCAGGGTCAGGTCGAATTCCCGACCCGGAGGCTGGAACAACTCTCCGACCTCCGAATGATCGCTGGTGACGAGACCCTCGGACGCGAAGCCGTGCTAAAAGCTGTAACCCTTCTCGATCGCTACCGGCAGGGGCGCGAATTCGACATCCTCAGCGAGGAGACCGTCTCCATGCCGGTGGCGCTGGGAGTGCTGGGAGGGCTGCTGACCGAGATGAACGGGCCGCAGCGCGGAAGTATCAACCTCACCCGTTGCGCCATCTATCCTCTGGTCTCCGCCGTCCGTTTGCTGGCGCTCCAGGAGGGGCTGGACGTCGCCTCGACCCTGGACCGCCTGGTGATCCTGAAGGAGATGGAAGTTCTCCACAGCGGCCTGGCGGAAAGAGTGGAGGCAGCCTACCATCTGCTGGCGGGGATCAAGGTAAAGAAGGAGATCGCCCTCGAGCCCGCCTATGTCACCCCCGGGTCACTGACCGCCGCCGAACAGCACGAGCTGAAAGGAGCACTCGAGGCAGTCCGGCAGTTACAGCGCCAGGTGCGCAGGATCCTGTCGTCGAAAAAACGGAAGCCGATCATCGCCGCCGCCTCCCTCTCCTTCGATTTCGGCCGTCGCCTCCTCGACCCCACTCCGTTGGCAGAAGTCGAGACCCTCCCCGCCGAGAAGGTCTAACCGCTTTCGGTCCCCTCTGTTCAAGGGGAGGGAAAGGTTGAGGATGGGGGGATGAACACCAAAGAAAATGGAAGGAGTTCCTGGTGAAGAACTTGTAGGGTGGGCACCCCGTGCCCACGCGGTTCGAATCGAGGGCTAGGCAACCTCCCGGACCGAACGTCCCTCTTCAGGGGGGATGGGGGATGAAAGATCAAACAAGGCAAAAGGAGTTAGCTAGTGAAGAAGTTGCAGTTGAAAGCCCCCGCCAAGGTCAACTATCGCCTGGATGTCCTGGGGAAACGGCCGAACGGGTATCATGACCTGAGGATGATCATGCAGAGGGTGGACCTCTGCGACGACATCGAGCTGAGCCTGACCGACGTTCCCGGTATCCGGGTAACTTGCGGCAAAGCCGGCGTCCCCGACGGCCCCGACAACATCGCCTGGAAAGCCGCCGATGCCCTTTTAAAGCTCTCCGGCCGTGAAGTCGGCATTGACATCAACATCACCAAGAACATCCCCTCCGGCGCCGGCCTGGGGGGAGGAAGCAGCGACGCCGCCTCCGTACTGATGGGGCTGAACGAACTTCTGGAACTTGGTCTCTCCGATGAGCGCCTGCGGGAGATCGGGGTGAAGCTCGGTGCCGACGTGCCGTTCTTCATCTTCAAGAAGACCGCCTTCGCCGAGGGGATCGGCGAAGAGCTCACCGCCATCGAGAGCGTTCCGACCCTCTGGATCGTGCTGGTGAACCCCGGGATCCACTGCTCCACCGCCTGGGTGTACCAAAATTTGCAATTGACAGGCTACCGCACGGCGGATATACTTGCCAATTCCTACGGGACGCTCGAAGACGTGTGCGGGATACTTTCCAACGACCTCGAAGCGGTGACCTTCAAGAAGTATCCGGTAGTGGGCGATCTGAAGGAGATGCTCATTGCCAGCGGGGCCCGCGGCTCGCTCATGTGTGGCAGCGGATCCACCGTTTTCGGGCTCTTCCCCGACGAGAAGAGCGCCAAAGCCGCCGCAGCCGAGATCGCCAAAAAGCACGACTGGTTCGCGGTAGCCGTACAGACCCTGTAGGAACGGCAGAAAGCTCCCTTGGATGGGGGCGCAGTGATATAGCAAGTTGCATACTGGGGTATCGCCAAGCGGTAAGGCACCGGATTTTGATTCCGGCATTCCAAGGTTCGAATCCTTGTACCCCAGCCAGTAATAGAAAAGGGCCAGCTCAAAAAGCTGGCCCTTTTTGCGTATTTGCACTTCCTTACGTGGAGGGGACTGGCTCCGCAGGTGCCTGTCCCCCTCAGTGAAACAATCATCCACTCCCCCGGTAACCGAAACGCCAACATTAAAAAGTGCCTGTCCCCCTGTCCTCCCCTAAGTACCGGCCCCACAGCCGTTCCTCGCATCGGCCCACCTTGACATTCGGGGAAATTCCGCGACATTATGCATCCGGAAGAGCTTTAGGAGTGATTATGGTACGCATGATCTACCCGATCAAATTAACAGACGATGCTCTTGACGGCGGCTTTACCGTGACTTGCCGGGACTTCCCTGAAGCCATTTCTCAGGGCGACACCCTCACTGACTGCCTTGTCGAAGCCGCCGATTGTCTGGAAGAAGCGATT
The DNA here is from genome assembly GCF_054784495.1 of Geomonas sp. Red276. Taxonomy (NCBI): domain Bacteria; kingdom Pseudomonadati; phylum Thermodesulfobacteriota; class Desulfuromonadia; order Geobacterales; family Geobacteraceae; genus Geomonas; species Geomonas sp. Red276. The sequence goes on along the minus strand of NZ_BLXW01000019.1, from coordinate 29,867 downwards.
GCCTCGCGGATTAAGCGTGGGGCCGAGATCTCGGAGCCGTCAGCGCCGCTTGAGGGTGAACAGCTTGTAGCGGTCCCCCTTTCCATGTCACTTAAAGCGGCTCTGTACCAGGCCATGAAAGAAGATGGAATCAGCAAAAGCGAGCTAGCCAGACGTTTGGAATGTGACGAAAAAGATATCCGGCGTATGTTAGATCCGCGTCACCCCACAAAAGGTCCTGCAATAGAGAAGGCCTTGGCCTTGTTAGGCAGGCATGTCGTCATCGGCATTCGTAAGCAACCCGAGGGCGATGCATCATCATACAGTTCTGGCCGTCTCTACTAGCATCGTTGAAATTACCTTTCCTCCCCGCCTGCCAACTGCCGGCTGGAGAGCGGCGGGCCTAGCAACTTTCGATGGGGGCGACGGATCTTTGCTCTTCCTGGCTTGCATTGTCGGCGGAGGCTGGTAAATTTCTTAAATGCGCTCGCGTTAATTAACGGTGCCCAATTTAAACGGAAAATCCATCTGCTTCGGCTAGACCGAGGCGAGGGAGGTGACCAATGGGCAAGAAATTCGCAGTCAGGGCGTTGCGGTCCTACCGCAACATGTCACCAACCAGATTCCACGGATTCAATCAAAAGGTCAGTCGGAGCTTGCCCGACAACCCGGCGATCCCAGGTTCGTTATGGGCTAGTAATCCGACTCTGGTTTCGTTGTATCTGGAGCTAACACGGAAGTACGAGGTAACGTATCACGGAGCCTTGGACGGCAGCAAGCTCCTGATCGCCCAAAGAGGCGCTCTGCAAGCGGAACTCGTCGACTACCTGGATGAGATCCTCTCGACCCTCGAAGCTGCGGCGGTTCGTAATCCGGATGTGCTGGTGGCTTCCGGGTTCGATCTCGCCAAAGAACGTAGGGGCCGTACCAGGGCAAAAATACCTTCACAGGTCTCCGACAGTGACAAGGAAGTGACCAACGCCGACTTCCAACAGAACTGACGGATTTTGGCAACACACAACGCGAGCATCCAGGGGTTACCTAGGCGGGTAACCCCTTTTTTTCACGCCGCCTCATTCAACTTCCAGCCTCGATCTCAATTCTTCTGCTCCCCAATAGGTGTCATCTGACCCCGATGATTCATCTCCCGGACCAGATGAGTTCTCGGTCGGGCTCGATGATTCATCGCCTGCGTCCGATGATTTATCAGCCGGGCCCGATGATTCATCGCACGCGATTGATGATTTATCGGTCGGGCTCGATGATTCGTTACCCGCGCCCGATGATTTATCGGCCGAGCCCGATGATTCGTCGCTCGCGCTCGATGATTAATCACCCGCGTCTGATGATTTATCTGCCAAGGTCGATGATTTATCCCCCACGCCGGATGAATCATCCCCAGGACCCGATGATTTATCGCCTGCGCCCGACCGGCGACTCCCCTTCCCTCGCGTGGGGGGGGCGGAGAAAGGTTACCCTCGTTGGGGGTGTTTGTATTTCCACGAGATAAGTGCTCTGAAGTATTGGAATATCGATATGTTAAAAAATGTTGTGTTTACAGCTGTTTGAGGATTGTGTATATATGGTCACGGTTTGGGCCAGTCTGCAGAGCTGGTCTTTTTTTGCGCTTGAAAAACTCACACGAGAAGGGTTCCGTATCGAGATGAAGTGGTTCGTTGTTGTCGGCATACTCCTTTTACTCCCTGCTTTACTGTTCGCTGAAAAGATCCCGACGGTTTCGACCAAGGATGGGAAGCTCGCTTTCGACGAGGCGCGGTTCCCCACCAAGATGAAGGCCGGGGTGACGCTCCTCAATACCAAGTGCGATTCCTGCCATAGCCTCGAACGCATCCTCAACGCGCTCGAGACGGGCTATACGATGAGCGGTTTGCCCTTCAAGCGGGCGGACCTGAAGCCCTTTGTCATCAAGAAGATGCGCCGTTCCGATATCAACCTCTCCACCCAGGAAGCTGCGGAACTCCTCCGCACCCTGCAGTACCTCGTGGACAAGGATTCTCGCCTCGCCGCCGAATAGTGGCATCCGTCTTCACACACGTTTCTTTAGAAGGGTCAGCCGATAAGGCTGGCCCTTTTTTCATACTCGGTGGTCAGGTGGGAAGTCGAAGGAGGCTCTGCAGGCAGACGGTGTTTCTTTGGGAATGTGGCGGGGGAAAGCCGCGGGGGGGAGGCTCCTTTATGAAGGAACCGTCCCCCCGCGGCTTTTGGAGGGGGCGTAAGGAGATGACGGGCGGCCACCGGCCTCTCACAGTTTGAACTTGCCGACGATGCCGTGCAGTCTGCCGGCGACATCGGAAACGTGGGCGGAGGTGGTTGCCACCGTCTTCGCCTCTTGCGTGGTGTGGTGCAGCACCGAGGTGACGTTCTGGATGTTGCCGGTGATCTCGTTGGTGACGGCGGTCTGCTCTTCGGCGGCGGTCGCTATCTGGTTCACCTGCGCCGTCACCGCTTCCACCTGGTCGAGGATCCGCTTGAGCGAGGTCTCGATGCGGGCTGCTTCCTCGATCCCCTTTTCCGCCGCGATGACACCCTCGTCCATGGCTGTCATGGCGACCCTGGTTTCCTGCTGGATCGCCCGGATCATTTCACTGATCTCCTTGGTTGCCTTGGTGGTTCTCTCGGCGAGAGCCCGTACCTCATCCGCCACCACGGCGAACCCGCGCCCCTGCTCGCCTGCTCGCGCCGCTTCGATCGCCGCGTTCAGCGCCAGGAGGTTTGTCTGGTCGGCAATGTCCTCGATGGTGCTGACGATGGCGCCGATCTGTTCCGATCTCTCCCCCAGCGACGATATGGCCCGGGCCGTCTGGCGTGTTATCTCACCACGGCTGCGGATGCCGTCCAGGGTGCTGCTGACGACGTCGAACCCTTCGTGGGTGGTGTCGGCGGCAAGCTTGGCGTTTTCGGCGACGGAGAGGCAGTTGCTCGCGATATCGGACGCCGTTGCCGACATCTCTTCGCTGGCGGTAGCGACCGTGGTGGTCTGGGAGGCGACTTCTTCAGTCCCGCTTGAGATCGTGGTGGCGATGGATGAGAGCCGCTCGGAGTCGGTGGCGAGCATGGAGGAGGCGTTGGCGATCTGCAGCACTATCTCCCGGACGCTCTCGACGAAATGGTTGATCTTTCCGGCGAGGACGCCGATCTCGTCCTTACGGTCTCCAAGGTCGAGCTTCCTGGTGAGATCGCCGTAGCCTTCGGCAATGTCCGATACCCGGTCGCACAGGACGCTGACCGGCCTGAGCAGGCCCCTGATGAACAGGCTGACCACGGCAACTCCGGCGACCAGGAAGAGCAGGCCGATAATCGCCAGCGCGGTGAGCTGTTTTCCGACCGGGGCAAAGACTTCGGAACGGTCGACGCTTACGCAGAGGTACCATCCGGTGGAGGGGATCTCCGCATACGACATGATCTTGTCGCTGCCGTCGAGACGGTAGCTGAGAAGGGATGTCTTGCTCGTCGACAACTTGTCGGCCACCCCCTTGAGGTCCGGGGAGAGGTCGGCCAGGTTCTGTTTCATCACGTAATCCTGCTTCGGATGAATGACGATCTTGCCGGCCTTGTCGACCACAAAGGCGTATCCGCTCTTACCGAGCTTGATATGAAGGACCTTCTCGATGATCTCATCCAGCGCGATGTCGGAGCTGACCACTCCGGTGAGGGCGCCGTTGGAGAGGAGGGGGCTCATGAAGGAGAGGGTGAGCTTGCCGGTGGAGGAGGCGATGTACGGTTCGGTGAAGCTCGTTTTGGGGGCGGCCTTGGTCTGGGTATACCAGGGGCGCTTGCGCGGGTCGTAGTCGGCGGGGGCCTTCCAGTCATCGGAGAAGATGACGGTCCCGTCCTCGTACCCGGTGTAAACCTTCTTGAAGTTGCCTGCCGCGCTCAGAACCTTTACCTGGTTGAGGATGTGGTCGTGCTGGGTAACGGGATACTTGCTGAGATCCTTTCCCGCCGCATCGATGATGGCGAGCTTGCTCTGCAGCCAGGTGTCGATGTTTCCCGCGTTGTCCTTCGCCAGGTTGAGTTGCTGCGTCTCCAGCACCGAAGCCATGATGCTCCTCGAGCTGCTGAACGCGGTTACGATGAGGGCCAGGATGGTCACGGCAAAGACGACTACCACTGTTGTGCCAACCTTTGTCACCAATTTCACGGAAAATCTCCCTTATTGTGTATAGCCGTCACAGGCTTTGGCGGAGGGCACAGGTACCTTCAGAGGTAAACGGACCGGTCGCCGCAGTCAACGGCATGCTCTTCGGCCCGCATCCAAATGACCGAACATGCTTCTGTGTCAGGTGATCAATCTATCGACGTTGTGTGAGAATTCTTTAGGAGCAATTGGGCTGGAGTAGCCGCCACCAATGCCAGCGCGGCAGTTCCGCAAGGTGGGTAGCGAGTGTTGTGGTCCTTGTCGAGAGAAAAGGGGCCTGATCCAGGTACAACGGATCCACGTGTAGATTGGGACCCCGCGCCGACGATGGCCCCGCAGAGGATAGCGAGAGGGGAGTGCGAGCATCTGCAACTGCCGTGGGCTGGACGGAAAAAAGTCGTGATATCGAGGGGAACTCATGGTAGTTTCTCCGCCACGTAGGTCCCGACTCTTTTTCCGGAGCAGCCATGGCACGCCACGTAAAGAACAGGTCGAAGAAGATCGGTGTCCCTCCCGGGACCCTCGTCCACATCGGCAAGGAAAAGATCGGCAGCACCAGGATCGAGGTCATCGAGTACGATGCCGCTTCCCTCTCCCACCGCGAGGTTCCCACCCTCTCCCAATGCCCCGTCATGAAGCCTGCCCCCACGGTGACCTGGATCAACGTGGACGGCATCTCCGACGTGCAGGTCCTGCAACAGTTCGGCAGCTGTTACGGCATCCATCCCCTGGTCCTGGAGGACATCCTCGCCACCGACCAGCGCCCCAAGGTGGAGGACTACGGCGATTACCTCTACGTGGTGCTGAAGATGATCTCGGTGGACGCTGCCGGAGGGATCTCGTCGGAGCAGGTGAGCCTGGTCCTCTGGGACAACTACCTGATCTCCTTCCAGGAAGGGCTCGACGGAGACGTCTTCGAGCCGGTGCGAACCCGGCTGAAGAACGAAAAGTCCCGCCTGAGGACCGGGGGCGCCGACCTCCTGCTCCACGGCCTGCTGGACATCGTCGTCGACAATTACTTCCTGGTGCTGGAAAAGCTGTCCGAGAGGATAGAGTCGCTCGAGGACGCCCTGATCGAGAAGCCGGAGAACGCCACGCTGCATGCCATCTACGACATGAAACGCGACATGCTCTTTCTCCACAAGGTGGTCTGGCCGCTACGGGAGGTGGTCGGGCGCCTGCAGCGCCGTGATTCTCCGCTGGTCAGGGAGGATGCCGTCATCTACCTGCGCGACCTGTACGATCACACCGTGCAGGTGCTCGACACGCTGGAGACCCTGCGCGACACCCTATCCGGCATGCTCGACATCTACCTCTCCAGCGTCAGCAACCGGCTCAACGAGGTGATGAAGGTGCTGACCATCATCGCCACCATCTTCATGCCGCTGTCGTTCATCGTCGGCTGGTACGGGATGAACTTCAAGAACATGCCGGAGTACGACCTTTCCTATGGCTATCCGGTGGTGCTGGGGGTAATGGCGACCATCGCCGTCGGGATGCTTGTCTACTTCCGGAAGAAACGCTGGCTGTAACCGCCAATTTATGAACCTTGCCCAAAAAAGAACGGGCTGCTTCGATCGCCGAGGCAGCCCGTTTTTTTCTCCCGCAACGATTCCGATCACTTCCCGGCAGTCTCGCGGACTCCCTTCAGCGCCTGATCAGGCGGGATTTCCTTGCCGTCCGCGTCGACGTAGTGGATATCGAAGGCGGCATCGGAGTAGACGTACATCTCGCAGGTTCCGGAACTGCAGGTGTACTGGTGGACGTGCTGAGCCGGCGTCTTTGCGAAGGCTCCGCGTTTCAGGGTCATCTTCCCTTCATCCTTCATTTCTATCCGCGCGGTTCCTGACACCATCATCAGGTGCTCGTTCGGGGTGTGCCAGTGCCAAGGGATCACGCATCCTCGTTTTACCCTGGCGAAGATAATCGAGGGGCCGGTGCCCGGATCGCCATTCTGGACCGAGCCTACGGCACAGGTCGGCAGGTTGGGGAAGGTGCCGAACTTCATGTCGGTCACGTTCTGACCCATGGAGTGCTGGTGGGTGTCCGATGCGATCGCCGGCACCGTTGAAACAAGAGCAAGAAGCAGCGCGACGATCCACGGCCACGTCTGAACCTTCAAGTTCATCTCTCTACCTCCTTCATGCGGCATTAATAAGGAGTGTTTGTGCCTCCCACTACTATAACTCCGGCGGGATCAGCGGTTCAAGACGATGCGGGCTCGGACCGGGAGGTCGAGACCAGCCAAAGCAACTGCGTAGCTGACCTAGCCATGACTCAGCCAATGTCTCAATTGACATTAAATTTGTTTCACAAGATGATAATGACAGGGGTAGATAATGCGAGAGAGGGCACCGCCCATTTTGATAGCTCTTTTCCGATGCAGTTGTGATGCGAGGTGCCGACCTCACGGGAAGGAGGACGCCATGACCAAGGAGCTCGAAACCAAACCTACGGGAAGGATGACCAACTGGTGGATAGTGGGCCTGATGATTGCCGGCGCGCTACTGTTTTGGAAGATCTCCGACCTGCCGGCGAGAATGAGTATCATGTCGAAACTCTTCATCTCCTTTCTCGGTGCCATCATCGTGGTGCAGATCATCCCGGCCATGTTGCTGTTCGGCGCCATGTTGAAGGGGATCTTCGGGATCTTCCTCAAAAAATCGAAAGGGCCTTTGGAAGAGTCGAAGAAGTAGGACCGAGGCGATAAGAGGGGGCGCTCCGCCCGGGGGCCGGCACCAGCAGCACCGCTGCCGCTTCCGGGGGGTATGCCGCGCACTCCCCGGCCCGCCGGCACCGCCCGCTAAGCTGGAGGTTTGGTCCGGGACACTAGGAGGCGGAAACCATTGCATCCAGGTCCGGTTCGAAGCGTGCGAATTCGGCATCGGCCTCGAGGATGTGCCCGGTAAGCCAGTTCTGTAAAAATCTCAGCAGTTCCAACGTCAGCCAATTCTTCTTGGCATCGAAATTCCTTTGGATTTCAGTGACCTTGGCGGTAAACGCACGGTGTGCGGCCTTATGCTCCGCGGTCTTTGGGAACGACACCCGTTCCATAAACCGCTCCTCACAGCCGAAGTGATAGGTCGCATACTCAGCCAGTTGGGCGACCAATTCTTTGAGCTCCTGCTCTGACGCGCCCCTGGCAAAAGAATCGTAGGCCCGGTTCAAAAGCCCGATCAAGTTTTCGTGATGGGCATCGAGCTCCTCGATGCCAATGGCATAAAGCGGGCCCCATTTGACAAGCGGCATGAATTCCATCCTCTCTACCAGTCGAACTTACTCCTTTCACCCTGTTTCGGCAGAACGGGCGAATCCTTGAGCATTCGGCAAAACGGGTCCACGATCGCCCGCTCGTCTTCATTCGTCGTCATCCCTCCACTTCATCCTGACTCTCTGCGCCCCCTCACTAAAAAGGTGGGGCAACCTCCTTTCCCCGGGAGTTCCCCGTTATGGTCGCCATCGGTAAAACTGGGGCATGCCCCACATCCGGATGGTACAAAAGTGTGGCATGCCACAAGGCTGACCTGGCCGATCCTCCGTTTGAATTTTCCGCCTGAGAGCCCCGTTTTGGGGACCACCTCTCCCGAAATGAAAGGCTGGTAAGGGGTTGGCGCCATGTCCGCACCGGAGTGAGGCCGCCGCTCCCGCCCCTGGAATGGAAATTGAAAACGGGACTGGGCAAGCCGTTCACCCCCGCTAACTGTCAAAGGAGCGAAAAGCCATGTCCACCAATACCTCGCTTATGGAAAGCCTGCATGCCGCCAACCCGAAATGGAATGAGTCGCTGGAGACCGGACACCAGGTTATCGACCGGCAGCACCGGGAGTTGCTCGGTAAGATAGATGCCCTGCTGATGGCCTGCGCACAGGGGAAGGGGAAGGAGGAGGTGGGATATAGCAGGTCGTGAGTCGATTTCTGTCAGTAAACCTTGAAAAATGGGGCCTCTGTCTTTTTTTTTACTGGTAGTGGGCAAGCTAAACCCTGTAAAATGCCGCCTCCAGTCCTAAGCAAAGCGTTATGGCCGTTTTCTTGATAACCGGTTCGTGGAACGAACAGAGGAGGCCCCTGTGATTGAAAGGATGAGTAACCGCATCACTCGGATCAAGAGGATATTTGCGGCGGGCGTTGTCGTCCTGGTGTCGGCACTTTTGGCCGGCTGCTTTCAGATCGAGCGGACGGTGCATCTCAAGGCCGATGGGAGCGGGACGGTCGAGGAAACGGTGATGATCAGCAAGTCGCTTACCTCGATGTTCGAAATGAAGGAGCCGGTCGCCGAGGGGGCGAAGCCGGAGCCGAAGAAGAAAGAGGACGAGTTGGCCGAGGTGGAAAAGACCGCCCGCGCCAAGGTCGCCGGTATGGGGGAGGGGGTCTCGCTGGTCTCAGTCACCCTGGTGCAGAAGGGGGATTTCGAGGGGTACCGTGCGGTCTACGCCTTCAAGGACATCAACAGGTTGACCCTGGAGGCGGACGCCACTCCGGTCGACAAGGGGCCCGGCTCGGGCAGGACGACTTCCTTCCATTTCACCCGGGGCGTCAACAGTGTGCTGGTCATGAAAAACGGCGCGGCGCTTCCGAAGGAGCCGGAGGCCCCGGCTGCAGATGCCCCGGCAGCGGATGCCCCCCCGGCAGCGGATGCCCAGGCGGCGGCTGTTACGCCTCAGGCCGGCGCCGACAACCCGCAGGCCCAGCAGGCGATGGACATGCTCAAGCAGATGTTCAACGGTATGCGGTTCTCCGACAAGCTCATGATCGATGGGACCGTGATCGAATCCAACGCCCTTTTCCGCTCAGGAGCCGAGATCACCCTGGTTGAGGTGGACCTGGGCGAGCTGCTGAAGAAGAAGCCGGAGGAGTTGATGAAACTGCAGCAGGCGGTGCCTCCTGACGACAAGCAGAAAATGCTGGCGGCCATGAGCAAGATCCCCGGTCTCAAGGTGGACCTGAACGACGAACTGCGGGTGGTGTTCCGCTCCAACGGGAAGTGAGATCTCCGCGGAGGTGATCGGTGCGAATAAAAAATGGCTACGGAGCCGTCCGTAGCCATTTCGTTATCGACCACCGCCACTTCCTGGCCGGATTTATTCGATTTTCAGCTTCTTCAGCTGGCTGCGGGCCGATTCCGTCTTCGGAATCCTCACCTCGAGGATGCCGTCTTTGAAGACGGCGCGGGCTTTGTCGGTGACGGTTTCAACCGGCAGGTGGCAGGTCCTGCTGAATGATCCGCTGGAGCATTCCTGCCTGAAGTAGTTCCCTTCCTCAACCCGCCTTTCCGTGGTCTTTTGCCCGGAGATGGTGACCGAGTGCGGGGTGAGCTCGACGTTGATGTCTTCCTTCTTCATCCCGGGGATTTCAGCCTTTACGACGACCGACTCGCCATCCTCGAAGATGTCGATGGGTACGTACGGCACCATTTCCTCCTCGCTGAACTGAGGTGACCAGAGGGAGAAGAACGGTCTTTTGAAAAAGTCGTCGAAAAGACGGTCCATCCGGGCCATTTGAGACGGCCGCTGTTGTAGCTGCCTCGTCAAACCTTTCTCTGCCATAGCGCAACCTCCTTTACTTTCTGATTACACGCTTTAATCTTAGGTCCGCTCCCCCCCTTCGTCAAGGCGGTGGCCCTGTTGTCAACCCTAAAAAGGATCGTATAAGCAATAACACGTCAGAGGGCGTTTGCGAGGGTGGCGTACCTCCTCCCCGAACCGTTTTGGTCTTTACCTTTGCGGTCGATTCGGCTAAAGCTCTCCCTCATGATTCGTCTCATCGGTATCGGAATCCTCTCCGCGTTCTTTTTCAGCAGTACCTTCGTTCTCAACCGCGCCATGAGCCTGGCAGGCGGAAGCTGGGTCTGGACCGCCAGCCTGCGCTATTTCGATACCCTCCTTCTCTTGGCGGGGTGGCTCCTGGTGACGGGGCAGGGGAGGCAACTGCGGGCCATCATGGCGACCTTCCGGCGCCACTGGCGCTTCTGGTGCGTTGCGGGAAGCGTCGGCTTCGGGACCTTTTACGCCCTGCTCACCTTTTCTTCCTGCTATGCACCGGGATGGGTGGTCGCCACCACCTGGCAGGCAACCATCCTGGCCACTCCGGCAGTCTTGCTGATGTTCGGCAGGAAGGTCCCCGCCCAGGGACTCTTTTTCACCGCGCTCATCTTTGCCGGCATCGTATCGGTCACCATCGAGCAATCCGGGTCGGTGTCCAATCGGGACCTTCTGCTCGGCATCGTCCCGGTGATCGCCGCCGCCTTTGCCTACCCCGTCGGGAACCAGCTGGTGTGGGAGGCGCGGCACGGCAGCGGCCGGCTGATTCCCCGTGTCGACGATCCGGCGGTCGACACCAGCGTCGGCCGGGTGCTCCTCATGGTGCTCGGCTCGATCCCGTTCTGGATCGTGCTGATTCTGCTCTCCCGCCCGGGCGCGCCCAGCCGGGGGCAGCTGGTCAACACCCTGGTGGTCGCCCTTTTTTCCGGCGTCATTGCCACCACGCTCTTCTTCCGCGCGCGGCACCTGGCCAGGACGCCGATGGAGCTCGCCGCGGTGGACGCCACCCAGTCGACCGAGGTGCTCTTCTCCCTGCTGGGTGAGATCGTCTTCCTGCAGGGAGGGGTGCCGGGCGCGGCAGGGGGCGTCGGGATAACTCTCTGCGTTACCGGGCTGGTCCTCTACATCCGCTCGCAATCTTCTGACGCAGGGGGCAAACGAAAAAGGGCCGGCTGAATGCCGGCCCTTGCGGGTACCTCAGGTGAAACGGGGCTCTAACGGGGGGGCTAACGGGGGCGCTAACGGGGGCGCTAACGGGGGCGCTAACGGGATTGGCCCCAACTGCTGATCGCTGGCTGACCGCCGCCGATCGATCCGTTGGAGCCGCCTATCCTGGGACCGGTTCCTTGGCCCGAAGCGGTCCCGCCGGTTCCATAGGTTCCGGTATCGTAGAGGCCGGAGCCGCTGCTGCCCCGGGAGTTCCCCTGCTGAGAGGTTCCGGGGCCCGAGGTCCTGTTCGTGTACCGCCCGGACGTGTTGGTTCCCCCCCCATACATCCCGGTCTCGTACATCCCTGAGTCATAGCTCCCGCTGTTGCTTTTGTGGGCGCGGGCGTGCAGTTTCTTCTTCGGCTTTTTCTTCTCCTTCATCTTGTACTGGCGCATCGCACTCTCATAGTAGGAGCTGACGCTGGTGGTGCTGCTGGTCGAGGAGCTAACTCCCGGGGGGACGTTCACTGGAGGAGGGGACGGTGTCGAGGCTGGATAGCCCGCCGGGCCTGCCGGGCCTGCCGGTGTGATGCCGTTACTGTCTGCGGCGTGCACCTGCCCGAGGACCCCGAGGGTTATCGCCGTCACCGCGAAAATACTCCATTGCCTTCCCATTGCTAATCCTCACTTTCCCAGACTACCAGCCGTATATATCAATTTTCCCCCTCCGACAAGGGAATTACGCTCGAGGGCGTAGGTGGCTCACCTGAAATGACAAAGGCCAGCTCACAAGGCTGGCCTCTACGCAACCCATCACCACATCTATGCCTGACGTCGTGCTCCGGCTTCTGCCACCGTCCCGGTCAGCTCCCCGGTACCGTTGCCGCTTTCTCTATGGCGCCCTCGGGGCGCTCACCGTCGATTCCCCGGAACTGTCAGCCGGGAGCCTAATCGTCCAATGTCTCTGAACCGGATGACGTATCGGAATGATGCGGGACTTCACCACGCTCTCTTGCCTTACGCTGTTCCTCTTTGCGCTCCTCCTCGGTACGCTGCTTGCCTGTACCGATATGCATCATGCTCTCTTTGAAGTCTTCCCACTTCGTTCTGATGGTCATAACCGTCACCTCCTCTCCATGTACATAATTATACCTCTTAGAGAGTCGAGTGAGAACATTGTCATTGGGGTGCACTTCTTTTTGGTGCTGACTTCTTCAGCTTGTTGCGTGAGGATCGGCGGTAGGGCTAAGTCTTTGAATGTGCGAGGTTTCTCCAGCATTTCCACTCCAAATGTGGAAAACTGAGCTCTAGCTGTTGATATCTGTCCCTAATGTTACGAAATTTGAGGCAGTTTAGCTCGCTGCACAATTTCTGCGCACCCTGCTAAGTGCTGGAAATTGCGTGTCAATATCTTTTTTTTAGTGGTGCGCTCTGCAAAGTGTATGCAATTAGGCGCGGTGATTGTAACAAAAAAGTGGAGGTGGAAAACCACGGAAAATCACAGGGAAATACTGCAGACCCGGAAGTCAAGCGGCGGGATTTTCGTGGGGAGCCAGCAGGCACAGGTGGGGGATCAGATGGGGGGGCAGCGCGTCCATCCGGTCCGGTCCCAGGGCGACCAGAGCGTCTCTCAGCCGGTCGGCGGCTGCGACCGTTTCCTGGACCTGGACCTGCTGGCAAACGGCACGGACCTGGCGTAGATGCCCGGCGGCCCGCTCCAGCAGGAGGATCGCTCCGGCGTAATTTCCCTCTCTCCAGTGGAAAAGGGCCACGGCGAACTGCAACAGTCCCTGGTAGAAGTGCCGTAGCTCGCCTTCCGACCCCACCCAGAGCTCTTCGAGACTCTCATGGCACTCGAACCATTCCCTTCGGTTGAACTCGTCTACCGCCCGGATCAGTTCCTCCGGGGCCCCGGTCAGGCACTGTGCACTTTCCTCTTCAAGCATGGCTGGCAAAGGGACTGAGTCCTCTCATGGTCCCTTCCTCTCCGGTTGCCACTACGCTCATCGTGCGATCTCCCTTTGCTGGTCCTTACTGTCATTAACGATACCGCAACCAGCAGGGAAAGTAAAAAAAGGCGTCCAGGATTAAAGTGGATGCATCTTTGCGGCCCTGTTGCTATCATAGGATCAGAACGGTGGGCAACTCTCTCAGCTCCCGGCCTCCCTTGTGAGAGTTGTCCGGGAAGGAGAATGCCATGGCAGTCACCGCGATTACCGCAGCGGGAGGGACGCCAAAGATCGCGGCGGTTTCCTCCGCAACCTCCCGGAAACGGACCGCCACCACTCACAGACCTGCCGCCGCCGGAGGCGATATCGTCGAGATCAGCACCACCGCACGGGTGAAATCGATGCAGCTCTCCGGCCTGAGCGCGAGGCAGATCTCGATCGAACTCGGCCTTGATCTCGCCACCGTGGAGTTTTATCTCGGCCTGGCCCCGGCCAAGGCCAACGCCATCACCTGGCAGACGTCCATGGCCAAAACCGCCTGAGGTAATCCGGCAACCGGAAGAGCCGGCGTTTTCCACGGGTGGCTTTTTCCTGTCATCTGTTGACTTGATCTTTCCTGGCTCATTGAGTGGAGCGTCCCTGACAATAGTGCGGTAAAATTAGCCGCATCGGCAGTAATTGTGAATTTGTTGTACTTCTCTGTGGTTGAATGTCTACTGTTTGGACAAGGTTATACTCTCAGAGGGCGGTATGAAAAATTCACATCGGTACCTCGTCTTCAGCGGCATCGTGGTCATCTCCGTCCTCGTTCTCTTCGCCTTCGGTTTCGTGGTGGGGAACACCTACCACCAGAGTCAGGCAAGCGGCATCCTGACCGCCGAGGATTGTCTTCAATGTCATGACGGCATCACCGGGCGCTTGATAACCCTCTGCCTGGGGGACCAGTGCCTGTACCTGCAGAACCATTCCATCCTGCATCCGTATCCACCCGTGAGAAGAGCCGCGGAGTACGCGAGCCGGGCGGAGATCGAGGCCGCCGGCTGCATGCTGGAAGATGGCAAGGTCACCTGTCTTTCCTGCCACAACCTCACCAAGCCGCCCCCCCACCTGATACGGGACGGCGACGAACTCTGCTACATATGCCACAAGACCTTCAAACCGAGAGCGCCGTGACAAGTGCCCCTTCACCTTTGACGCGCCCGTCTCCCTCCTTGAAAGGCTCCTCCCTGCCTCCCTGAGGTCCTCCAGGTCCCGTGGCCACTTGGTTTCTTTGGTACCCTTGCGCCCTTCCGAGGGAGGAGGGGCCGGTATGGACTTTGGTTCCGGGAAACCGTATGATGGCGGCAAGAGGACCGGAAGAGTCGTCCCCGCCCGCTTTCCCGCCCGCTTTCGCCAAGCATTTACGCGGGCCCGGCGGGTGTAAAGGAGCAAGAGGAGCACCAAATGACACGCATCCTGGCTAACCTGTTCCTGCTCATGTTCCTGGCCGACGGGGGTATCTCCTTCCTCGACGAACTCGTCTCGCTCGTCCACCCCCTGGCTCCCCTTTCGTTGTTCCGCGCCGGCCTCGGCAACTTCGTGGTGATCCTGGCCGTCACCGTCTACGCCCTGCTCGGCATCGACAAGCGGCTGCCGAAACGGGTCTTCATACCGCTTGTGCTCTTCACCACCTTTTCCCCGTTTGTGGCCTTGCTGGTCCCGTCACTGGCCGGCTCTGCGGCGCTCGGATTGGCGATCGCTGTACTGCAGCTGCTGGTCTACCAGCTGGCGACCGCCCCCCTCCGCCAGATGACTCCGGTGACGGTGAGCCTGCCGAAGGGGCTTTTCAAAGGGCCATCGTACAGTGCCAGAAACAGCGGGGTATTCGCGGCGGCCAACCTGGTGATCCTCCCTTGCGTCCTCGTCCTCCTGCTGGGCCTCACCGCTAACGCCTTCATGCAGCGCTACACGGCGGGTTTCATGCACCTTGGCCCCGACGGGCTCCACATGTACGAGAAGGTGTACCGGCGTCAGAACCGCACCATCCTGCTGGCGGGAATGATCCATGTAGGGGAGAAGGAGTTCTACCAGCGGGTGGCCTCCCTGCCGTCCGCAGGGCGGACCATCGTGCTGGCCGAGGGGGTGACCGACGACCGCAACCTGCTCCGCGATCGTCCCGACTATAGCAAGCTTGCCGGCTACCTCGGGTTGACCTCCCAGGCGGACCGGATGCATTTTGCAGGACGGGTGATCGAGCCGTCCCAGCTTGACACCGCTCCGGCCAAGGGGAGCCCGGGCGGAGTCGACATCCTGCGCGCGGACGTCGACGTCAGCTCTTTTCGCCCGGCCACCATCTGGTTCCTCAACGAGCTGGGGAGGCAGATGAAGGGCAGCCAGACCTTGTCACAGCAGCTCCTCTCCTCCATCCTCTGGTCCGAGAACAACATCACCCCCGAGATCCAGTCCACGGTGATGGACGACATCCTGTATCGCCGCAATCGGGTGCTGCTCGGGAACCTGACCAAGGCGCTCACCCAGTACGATACGGTGGTGATCCCTTGGGGTGCCCTCCATATGGCCGAGATCGAGAAAGAGGTCCGCAGGCAGGGGTTCCAGTTGCAGCAGGTAACCGACCGTGTCAGTATCAGGTTCGGCAGGGGGGCCACGGCTCCCCCTCGCGATGCCGGCAGCAAAGCACCGCTGCCGGGAGCGGGCGGCCGGCATGAGTAGCCTTCTTGCGGTGGACCTCGGCCTCAAGACATGGCTCGCGATGTACGGTGAGAACGGAAAGCTCATCTGGTACCGCTCCCACAATTTCGGCACCACCGATCGGTTGAAACGAGCCGCCCACGGTATACTGAGAGGTGCTCCGGAGGTCACCGCCATGGTCATCGAAGGAGGCGGCAACCTGGCCCTGGTCTGGGAGAAGGAGGCCGCCCAACTGGGGATCGAGGTGCGGCGGGTGGGGGCGGAGACCTGGCGCCAAGAGCTGCTCTTTCCGCGCGAGCAGCGAAGCGGAGTCGACGCGAAAAGGCACGCCGCCGAGGTGGCCCGCCGGATCATCGACTGGTCGGGAGCCCCCCGCCCGACCTCACTTCGCCACGATGCCGCCGAAGCGATCGTAATCGGCATATGGGGCGTGCTCCATTTCGGCTGGCTTGAGGTCCTGCCGGCCGCGCTGCGAAGATAAGCGTTGAAGGGTACCGACCCGGGTACCTCAAGTTCATCTGCCAAAGGATGGTGTTATTGATGAGTGCCGTGCTGTTCTGGGTCGCCCTGGTAACCCTGGTTCTTACCGTGCTGGCCGCAGTGGATCTGGTGATCGGCAACCGTTCCGTCTCCGCCCTGCGCGACGTCTCTCCGGAGGGGGCCGGCGACCCGCCGCGGGTCTCGTTGATCGTGGCGGCCAGGAACGAGGAGCGCCACATCCGCGCCGCCGTCGAATCGATGCTGGCCTTGAGCTACCCGAACTACGAGATCATCGCCGTCGACGATCGCTCCGACGACCAGACCGGCACTCTTCTCAACGAGCTCGCCCGCAGGCACACCCGCCTCAAGGTGATCCATATCGACGCCCTTCCCCCCGGATGGCTCGGCAAGAACCACGCCCTCTGGGTGGGAAGCCAGCGCGCCACCGGGGAGCTTCTCCTCTTCACCGACGCCGATATCTACATGGAGAAGACGGTGCTGACCCGGGCGGTCACCTTCCTCAAGGAGCGTCGCCTCGATCACCTGGCGGTAACCCCTTCCCTGCAGATGCCGACCCTGTTCCTCTCCATGTTCGGCGCCGCGTTCGCCATCTACTTCTCCCTTTTTTCCCGCCCCTGGAAGGCGAGGAACCCCAAAAGCCGCTCCCATATCGGCATCGGCGCCTTCAACATGGTGAGAGCCGAAGCATACCAGCGGGTGGACGGCCACCAAGCCATCCGGCTGCGTCCCGACGACGACATCAAGCTCGGCAAGGTACTCAAGCTGACCGGCTTCCGCGCCGATGTCGCCTACGCCCCCGAGTATCTCTCGGTGGAGTGGTACGACTCTCTTAAGGCGGTGGTCAAGGGTCTGGAGAAGAATGCCTTCTCCGGCGCCGACTACAGCATTCCGCTGGTCCTTGCCGGTGTCGTCTTCCATACCCTTTGCAGCATCTGGCCCTTCATCGCGGTTTTGGTCACTACCGGTTACGTCCAGTTGATCAACCTGGCGGTGGTGGCGCTCATCATGCTGGCCGCCGCCGACACCGCCCGTTTTCACGGCTCCCGCCCCTGGTACGCCATCGGCTACCCGGTCACCTCGGTATTTTTCGTCTACATCCTCCTGCGCACCATGACCCTCAACCTGATCCAGGGGGGAATCTACTGGCGGGGAACCTTCTACTCCCTCAAGGAGCTCAGGGCCAACCGGGTCTAGCTCTTCCACCGCTTTCCTTCCTTTGCTGTCCCGCGACCCGGCCTCCGCTTCGCCACGCTCTTTCCTTGCCGGCCGTTTTGCCGACACCCCAGTTTCTCTCCCTCCAGTGGCTTCTCCCTTCCTTACCTTGGACCGGCGGTATCTCGCAATGTGATAATGAACAAATGAATGTATATTCCGGCATCTAATGGGTAAGTTGAATTTATATGAAAGCGAGAATAGTGACGGCTTAACTGCCGACAATTATTGTATTTTGGAGTTGCGAAAACAAGTTTTGAAGGGATTGTTTATTATTTTCAATAATAATAATGGATACAACATATAATGAACAACATTAGCAGGTAATATTGTTGTATAAAGTAGCATCATTATCTATAATTTTATATAGGCCTTACTTTGATGCAGTTCATGGTGATAACTTCGTGCGAAACCATTTTATGCTTGGTGGTATTTCATTTAATGATTTATTGATGGTTAGTGTTCGAGCCGATTTAAAAAAGGTGAACGCCTTTCGGGGAAGGGCGCAAGAAGCTAAGGAGGTAGGGCGATGAAGAGTGTACGGAGAGTTTTGTTCTCTACAATAGCCATGGCTGCCTTGCTGGCATTCTCAGTCGGCACCGGCGAAGCCCAAAGTACCGCCACTGATACCGCGAACCAGACGAGCACCAGCGCCGGTGCCACGAGCACGGGTGGCACCCCGGGCGCCGATGCCGGTGCGGCCAAGGCCACTCACAAGAAGGCCAAAAAGCACCACAAAAAACACCATAAACATGCTGCTAAGAAGAGCACCAGCACCAGTGGCGCGGGGACCGGCGGTTCGATGTCCGGGACCAACGCGACGGGGTACCGCGGCGGTGAAGGTGGCAGCATGGGGCCCACGAGCGGCAGCCGTAACATGTACCGTCAAAACGAAACCGGTACCAGCAACCTGCAGAACTCCCAGGGTGGCGCCGGCGGAACCATGGGGACCGGCAGCGGCGGTTCGACCGACACCGGCAACATGAACCGCGGTAGCAGCGGTTCGGGCACCGGCAGCGACACCGGTAATGTCTACCGGAGCAACCAGCCCAGCGGCAACATGCAGGACCAGCAGCATCAGAACCAGCCGTCCAATCAGCAGTACAACCAGCAGTACGACCAACGTGGTGGGTCCATGGGATCCGGCAGTGGCGGGGCCACAGGCACGGACACGTATCGCGGTCCGGGTGCCGGGAGTGATGCCGGCAGCAGTTACCCTGGTGGCAACACCAACATGCTGCGGGGCACCGGCGGGGCGAGCGATCGTAATGAAATGAACCAGGGAGGGAGCATGCAGAAGGGAAGCGGCGGGAGCAGCGGAACCGGTAGCGGCGGATCGACCGGCACCGGGAGTAGCCCCTCCGGCGAAAGCCAGGAAGAGTAAGCTCCTTCGCCACTCCCTCAGACCTCCCCTCGTTCGGCATGTTTCGGCAGGGGAACGGCACTGAGAAAGGAGGTAAGTCATGACAAGGTTCAGGACATTGCTGCTCACAACGGTTGCCATAGTGGGATTGATGGGGTTGACAACGGGGGGGGGCTTCTCGGCCACATCCGGCATGGGGGGTAACTCGACAGGCTCCTCTGACGTGTCAACCAACTCCACCCTCCCTCCTGGAACCGGCGTGCAGATGAGAACCATTACCGGGTTCACCTCTGAACCGGTGACCGGTGGCGGGTCGGCGGGTGTAGGAGCCGGAGGATCGGTCGGCTCCGGTAACGTCGGGGCCGGAACGAACTTCAACAACGGCTCCATGAGCACAACCACCGGCGAGAGCGTCGGTACCGGGGCTGGCGGCGCTACGACCGGCACCGGCGGAAGTCTCGGTACTGGCACCGGCGGTTCGGTGGGGACCGGTACTGACCAGGGCACCCTCGGCACCGGAACCGGCGGAACCCTCGGCACCGGAACCGGCACGAGTAATTTCGGCACCGGGACGACCGGCACCGATACCGGTGGTTCGATGGGTACTGGCACCGGCGGCTCGATGGGTACCGGTGGTACCGGTGGCTCGATGGGAACCGGTGGTACTGGCGGCTCGATGGGTACCGGAACCGGCGGCTCCATGGGCACCGGGACCGGTGGCGCTGGCGGGGCCGGCGGCGGTGGCGGTGGCGGCCGCTAATGCCCTTCACTACTGATTGCGGCGCCTCGGACGGGCGTCCGGCACGGCTTGCGTGAGCTCTGGCTTTCGCAAGCCTCTTTGTGCCGGATGCATCCCTCCGATGGCGCCCCGGGAGGAACGATGAAAGCTCTCGTTTTCGCCGACATACGTCGGATGGAAGTAAGGGAAGTGCCGGATCCGGTGATCGAGAAGCAAAACGATGCCATCATCAGGGTCACCTCCGCGGCCATCTGCGGAAGCGATCTTCACATGTACGAGGGGCGCACGTCCGCTCAACCCGGCATGGTGTTTGGCCACGAGATCATGGGGGTAGTCGAAAAGATCGGCAGCGATGTGCAGCTGGTCAAGGCGGGGGACCGGGTCTCGCTCCCCTTCAACGTCTCCTGCGGCTGCTGCTGCAACTGCACCCGGGGGTTCGTCAACGCCTGCCTGACGACCAACCCGAAAAGCCCCGGCGGCGGCTACGGCTACGCCGACCTCGGCCCCTACCGTGGAGGTCAGGCCCAACTGGTGAGGGTTCCCTTTGCAGACTTCAACTGTTTGAAACTCCCCGGCACCCCGGGAGATCGCTGGGAGGACGACTTCATCATGCTCTCCGACGTTTTCCCGACCGGCTACCACGCCTGCATCATGGCGGACGTCTCCCCCGGTGCTTCGGTTGCCATCTTCGGCGCCGGCCCGGTGGGGTATATGGCCGCTCTCTCCGCCTTCCTGCGCGGAGCGGCCGAGGTCTACGTGGTGGATCGCTCCCAGGTGCGGCTCAACAAGGTGCAGGAGCTCGGCGCGGTGCCGGTGAACTTCGCCCAGACCGACCCGGTACAGTTCATCATCAACGCCCGCAAGGAGAACAGGGCCGTGCAGGAGTCGTTGCGTCCGGGAGAGGAGAAGATGCCCGGCGTCCTTTGCGGGATAGATGCCGTCGGCTACCAGTCGCTGAACCGGACCAACCTGGGGAAGGAGAACCCTACCCAGGTGATCGAGGATCTGGCCAAGGTGGTTAATGCCACCGGCTCCATCGGCCTGATCGGTGTCTACTTCTCAGGCGACCCGCGCGGGGTGGACGGCAAGGCGAAGCAGGGGCTCTTCACCCTCCCGCTCGGCCTGCTCTGGGAGAAAGGGATCAAGATCGAGACCGGCCAGGCCCCGGTCAAGCAGTACAACGCCCTGTTAAGGGATGCCATCGTCCAGGGGCAGGTGATGCCGGGTAAACTGGTGAGCCACCGGCTCAGGCTGGAGAACGGCCCGGAGGCCTACGAGAAGTTCGTGCAGCGTGGCGAGGGGCAGGGGGCGGAATACACCAAGATCGTCCTCAAACCTAACGGATAGGATGTGCAGGACCGGTGGCAAGTGGTGAAGACAGGGGCGGCTCTTTTCGGTCGCCCCTTCTTTATACCCTGGGGGTACCTTTCCCCCCTTGATCGGCAGCGGGTGGAGCTCAAAGAGGAGGGGGCGTCGTGGCGGTATCGGGGGCGGCGCGGCCGTCCGGCCCGGCCCGCTCGCCCTGGGGGGGGAGTGGAGGTCAGGTAGCGTGGATCATCGGGGCGGGCTCAGCCGGGTGGAGCGCCTGCCATTCGGCGGCCAGTTTCTCGGGCTCGCGGGTGACCCTGCGGAGAAAATAGAGCAGCTCCTCTTCGGCTCCCCCTGCGAAGCCGACAAACTTCACCCCGGACATCGAGAAGAAGGAGTGGACGACCTTTACGCTGATGGTGGCGGGGGCGAGCCCTTCACCGAACGAAAGGGCGAGCGTGCAGATGTCGTCGACGGCGGCCAGGAAGCATTCGTCGGAGCTTAACAGGGCGCCGCGCAGGGAAAGGTTTCTGACGGTGACGGGGTAGCTGAGTCCGCCATGAGTGAGGCTGGCCGGCTGCTCGCACTCCACTCGGTGAAAACGGCGCTGTTCCATGCTGGTTCCTTTCGGAGGCGTTTGGCTTCTTATCGACATCATGCTGGCAAACTGTAAGGAAAAAGCCGGCGAAGTCACGGCAGCGGCGGAACCAGCTTTTACGGTTGACTTCAATGGGCAAGTATTGTATTAGATGACGTTTCCGGGATTTGGCGCCGGCGCCCGTTTCGATTCAAGCGGGAGCCGAGAAATTTGAGAATCGAAGAGGGCTGGCGGTAGATGGAAAATAAGATCAGGGTGTTCAGCGGTAACTCCAATCCGGTTCTGGCAGAGAAGATCTGCGAATGTCTTAAGGTGCCGCTGGGCAAGGCGAAGGTCAAGACCTTCTCCGACGGCGAGATCATGGTTGAGATCGGTGAGAACGTGCGTGGCCGCGACATCTACGTCGTCCAGTCCACCTGCTGCCCGACCAACAACAACCTGATGGAGCTGCTCATCATGATGGACGCCCTGAAGAGGGCCTCGGCAGCCACCATCACCGCCGTGATCCCCTACTACGGCTACGCGCGTCAGGATAGAAAGGCCGCTCCGCGTACCCCGATCACCTCGAAACTGGTGGCCGACCTGATCACCACCGCCGGGGCCGACCGGGTGGTCACCATCGACCTGCACGCCGGCCAGATCCAGGGCTTCTTCAACATCCCGGTGGACAACCTTTACGCCGCTCCGGTGCTCCTGGCCCACCTGAAGAGCCGTTTCGCCGACGAGCTCGACAACCTGGTCATGGTCTCCCCGGACGCGGGCGGCACCGAGCGCGCCAGGGCCTTCGCCAAGCGGCTCGGCTGCACGCTGGCCGTCATCGACAAGCGGCGCACGGGTCCCAACGTGGCCGAGATCATGCACCTCATCGGTGACGTCAAAGGGAAGTCCGCCATCATCCTGGACGACATGATCGACACCGCCGGCACGCTGACCCAGGCCGCCCTCGCCCTCAAGGAGCACGGCGCCGCCAGCGTCTACGCCTGCGCCACCCACGGCGTTCTCTCCGGCCCGGCGATCGACCGCATCAACGACTCGGTCATCGAAAAGGTGGTCATCACCGACACCGTCCCGCTGGGTGAGAAGGCCGAGCGGACCGACAAGCTCCGGGTGCTCTCGGTGGCCGATCTTCTGGCCGAGGCCATCCGCCGCATTCACGAGGATGAATCCGTCAGCTCGCTGTTTGTGTAACCGCGGCTTTCTGGTTTAATAGTTTCTGTCATAGAATAATCATCATCAAAAATATCGAAGCGATTTCGGAGGAAGTATGAGCAAGCAGGTGCTGAATGTTGAACTGAGGGAAGAAACCGGCAAGGGGGTCTGCCGCCGTCTGCGTAGCGCAGGTCGCATCCCGGGCGTCGTCTACGGCAAAGGGCTTGAGCCCGTCGCGATCTCCCTGGATCAGAGGCAGTTTTCCGAGGCGATCGCCGGCGAAGGTGGCCGTAACCACATCCTGACCCTCAAGTGCGAGGGGTCCCTCAACGACGAGACCGTGATCGTGGCCGACCTCCTTCAGGACGCCATCAAGCGCACCCCGCGTCACGTCGACCTGCACAAGATCAACCTCTCCGACAAGGTCAAGGTCCACGTTCCGGTCCGCGTGGTCGGCACCGCTGCCGGCGTCAAGGCAGGCGGCATGCTCGACCTCGCCATGCACGAGCTCGAAGTCGAGTGCCTCCCGGTCCACATCCCGGGCCACATCAACGTGGACGTCACCGAGCTCACCATCGGCCACTCCGTCCACCTGGGCGAGATCCCGGCCCCGGTCGGCATCACCATCCTGGGCGACGTCAACGTCCCGGTGGTCAGCGTCCTCGGGAGAAAGGGCGCCGAAGAGGCTGAATAAGCTCTCTCCGCCGGAAAGAACATGGCAAAACTCGTTGTAGGGCTCGGCAACCCCGGGCCACAGTACTCATGGACCCGCCACAACGCGGGTTTCATGGTTTTGGACCGCTTATCCCGTCTGGCCGGTATTCCCGTCACCAAGAAGGCCTTCTCCGGCCTGATCGGTGACGGGAACTGGGCCGGGGAGCGGGTCTATCTCCTCAAGCCCCAGACCTTCATGAACCTGTCGGGGCGCTCGGTCGCCGAGGCGCTCCGTTTCTACAAGCTCTCCCTTTCCGATCTCGTGGTCATCCACGACGAACTGGACATTCCCTTCGGCAAGATCAGGCTCAAGGAAGGTGGCGGTCACGGCGGCCACAACGGCCTGCGGTCGCTCGGACAGGAGCTCGGCTCCACCGCCTGGGCGCGGATCCGGGTCGGAATCGGGCGCCCGGTGCACGGCGACGTGGTCAACTACGTGCTGACCAACTTCGCCAAGGACGAGATGGAGTCGCTGCTGGGGATCCTCGACGAGGGGGTCGACGCGCTGGAGATGATGATCCGGGAAGGGATGCCCAAGGCCATGAGCATCTTCAACGGTAGATGATCCACCAACCGCTTTCCGTCCTGTCGACGGGGCGGTGCCTCGCACGCTAACAGAGGATTATTCGTATGGGTTTCAACTGCGGCATCGTCGGGCTCCCCAACGTGGGGAAGTCCACCATCTTCAACGCGCTCACCTCGGCCGGTGCCGAGTCCGCCAACTATCCCTTCTGCACCATCGATCCCAACGTCGGTATCGTATCGGTTCCCGATCCCCGGCTCCAGAAGCTGGCCGAGATCGTTCATCCCGAAAGGATCCTCCCGACCACCATCGAGATCCTCGACATCGCCGGCCTGGTGAAGGGGGCGAGCCAGGGGGAGGGGCTTGGCAACAAGTTCCTCGGGCACATCCGTTCGGTGGACGCCATCCTGCACGTGGTGCGCTGCTTCGAGAACGAGAACGTGGTGCACGTCTCCGGGAGCGTGTCGCCGGTCCGGGACATCGAGGTGATCCAGACCGAGCTGGCCCTGGCCGACCTCGACACCGTCGAGAAGCGCATGCAGCGGGTCGAGAAGCAGGCGAGAAGCGGCGACAAGAAGGCCAAGGAAGACGTCGACTTCTGCATCAAGGTGAAGGCCGCCCTGGAGAAGGGGGAGTCCCCCAGGAATCTCCCGGACAACGAGGACGAGCGGCTGATCCTCCGGGACATGCACCTCATGACCGCCAAGCCGGTTCTCTACGTCGCCAACGTGGCCGAGGACGACCTGGAAGGGAAGCACCCGTACGTGGAGGAGGTCAGGAAGCTGGCCGAGCGCGAGGGGAACGGGGTGGTGTACATCTGCGGCTCCATCGAGGCGGAGATCTCCGAGCTGGAAGGTGAGGAGAAGCAGGCCTTCCTGGAGGAGATGGGGCTTCCCGAGTCGGGGCTCGACCGCCTGATCCGGGCCGGCTACGAGCTCTTGGGGCTCATCACCTACTTCACCGCCGGGGTCAAGGAGGTCCGCGCCTGGACCATCACCAAGGGGACCAAGGCCCCCGGGGCCGCCGGGGTCATCCACTCCGACTTCGAGAAGGGGTTCATCCGGGCCGAGACCATCGCCTACCAGGACTTCGTCGCCGCCGGCGGCGAGGCGGGCGCCAAGGAGAAGGGGCTCATGCGGCTGGAAGGCAAAGAGTACGTGGTGCAGGACGGCGACGTCATGCACTTCAGGTTCAACGTCTGACAGTCGGGCCCGCCGGCAGGAATGACCGGGACGACGCGCCGGACAGCCTGACACTCTGACAAGCTGACATAAAATGCGGCGGATCCCCCTTTTGATCTTGCCAAAGCGCGATTTCTGTAGTAATGGATACTGTTCCACAGAACGGCAGATACTGCCGTATCTCCTTGTTCCGGGCCGGTCCCGGGGCTAAATAACCGTGAGGAGGCAACACAATGAGGATGTACGAGACGATCTACATCGTCCAGCCGGAACTCGGTGACGAGGAGCTCAAGGCTCTCTCCGCCAAGGTTCAGGACGTGGTCGCCAGCATGAATGGCGATTTCAAGAGGCTGGAAGACTGGGGCACCAGGAAACTGGCCTACCCGATCAACAAGAACCCCCGTGGCCGCTACTTTTACCTCCGCTTCGACGGCGACGCAGCTCTCATCGCCGAGCTGGAGCGCCGCCTGCGCCTTGATGACAAGGTGATCAGGTACCAGAGCGTCAAGCTCGAGCAGGAAGTGGTTCCGGCTGCCCCCGTGGCTGCCAAGACCGCCGAGGAAGGGACCGAGGAAGCTGCCGGTGCCGAGGCTCAGGCCGAAACGACTACTACGGAGGAATAAGAGATGGCTGACGAGAGAACCCCCCAGAGAAGCACCAGCGGCGGCCCCAGGAAGAAGCGGCCGTTCCAGCGCCGTAAGGTCTGCCGTTTCTGCGCAGACAAGCAGGTAACCATCGACTACAAGGATCCCCGCACCCTCCGTTACTTCGTCTCGGAGCGCGGCAAGATCATTCCGCGCCGCATCTCCGGCAACTGCTCCAAGCACCAGAGGGAGATCACCGAGGCAATCAAGAGGGCGAGGAACATCGCGCTGCTCCCGATCGCGGGCAGCCACGTTACTCCGTAATCTGTGCCCAACGAGATGAACCCTCAACTGCAGGGGCGGATTTTGGACGTCATCAAGGGGAGCGTCGCCACGGCGACGCTCTTCCTTGCTTTCATGATGGTTCCTGTCCTGGGACTCCTCCCCGGCTTTTTCACTCCGCTTCCGGCAGTTTTCTACCGCCTCAAGAGTGGGCGGGGAGTCGGGGTCGCCATCGTGGTGGCAACCTCGCTGCTGCTGGCGGCCGTCGCGCGCGAGCCGGCGACGGTGGCCATCTACCTCCTGCAGGGCGGCATCATGTCGCTGGCGCTTCCCGAGTTCCTGATGCGCCTCAAAGGCGGCGCCCGTTCCGTCGTTTACTCGGTCGCCATCAACCTGGTCTTCCTGCTGGCCGCCACCGCCATCTACGGCGCGGTGACCGGCACTCCCCTGCACGGCAAGATCGTGAAGGGGGTCCAGATGAGCATCGCCCAGACCTCCCAGCTCTACGAGAAGGCCGGGGTCAAGGGGGATGAGCTGAAGGCTCTGCAGGATTCCATGCACCAGGCGGGGGAGCAGGTCGTACAGGTCTACCCTGCCCTGGTCACCGTGGCCCTCGGGCTGATCGCCTGCCTGAACCTGAGCGTGCTGGCGCGGGTGGCCCAGCGGTCGCACATCCCGGTCTTCCTCGGGAACTTCCGGCAGTTCAGGAACCCGGAGCACCTGGTCTGGCTGCTGATCGCGGCCGGTTTCGCCCTGCTTCTCCAGGAGCCGACCGTCCACCTGGTTTCGCTCAACCTGCTGATCGTGGTCGGTGCGCTCTACACGGTGCAGGGCTTCGCCGTGATAAGCCACTTCTTCCGCAGGATGGCGATCCCGGGTTTCATGAAAGTCATTGGCGCCCTGTTCCTCCTCTTCCAGCCGTTCATGCTGCTGGTGGTGGGGGTGCTGGGCATTTTCGATCTCTGGGGCGACTTCCGGTCCCCCAAAAAACCGCAAAACCTGTGAAAAAATCAGGCTAGGAGGCAAAGCATGAAGGTCATTCTGAAAGAGAACGTCGAGAACCTCGGTCACATCGGCGACATCGTCAAGGTCGCTCCGGGCTACGCCAGGAACTACCTCCTCCCCAAAGGGTTCGCCATCGAGGCTACCGAGAAGAACGCCAAGGCTCTGGAGCACGCCAAGCGTCAGCTCGAGTACAAGAAAAACCGCGTCCTCGAAGCAGCCAAGCAGCTGGCCGCCAAGATCGAGGGGCTGTCCCTTTCCATCGCCCACCAGGCCGGGGCTGACGACAAGCTCTTCGGCGCCGTCACCAACATGGAACTGGCCGAGCAGCTCAAGGTCCAGGGTCTCGAAATCGACCGCAAGAAGATCGTCCTGGACGAGCCGATCAAGCACCTCGGCGATTTCACCGCCCAGGTGAAGATCCACCCGGAAGTTGTCGCCACCCTCAAGATCTCCATCACCAAGGCGTAAGCTTCAGGACGGCTCGACCGTTTAAGGAAGTAAAAAGGGCCGACACTCAGCGAGTGCGGCCCTTTTTGTTATCATCATCCTTCGGTGAACTGGCACCCAGAGTGCCAAACCGACTTCTCGCTCTAGCCGGCCCTGCCTTCCCGGGAAGCGGGCAGGGTGAGGGGGCGTCTACCACTCCAAAACGAGGAAGGAAAGATGGACATTCAGCGGTACGCCAAGAGCGACATCGCGCTCAACCAGATAGAGACCGCGCTGGTGATCTACTTTGGCGGTGGCGACCTCTTCTCGGTCATCACCCTGGCGGGGGCTGCCGAGGAGCTGATCGGCGAACTCCTGGCCAGCCGGGCAGAGCGGGGCTTCTTCAAGCCGCTATTCGAAATCCTGCGGCCGGCGAAGCGGCGGGAAGAAGGGGAGTCGCTGGTCCCCGGCGAGTCCGACGCCTTCATCCACACCGATCCTCGGCACGAGGCCGTCTTCCTTTTGGGGAGATCCATTGACGACTACCGGAAGCTGACCGGCGCCGTCACCCCTTCCATGGCCCGCTTCGACCGCGAGGTCCGCAAACGGGAGTCGGCTATCGCCTGACCTGGGCGTCCTGGATCAGCAGATCGTACTTGTAGCCGGAACCGAAGTCGACGTTCTGGGAGAGGATCCCCTTGACGGTGACCGTTTCACCTTCCTTTGCCGTCCCCTTGATGGTGGCGGTCAGGTCGTAGTTTTTCCTGGCCCTGCTCCCGCTCCCGTCCTGGATATGGATCCAGGTGTGCTTCATGATGTGCTCGGCGACCTTGACTACCTTTCCCCTTACCACCACCTGCTTCTTGTCCAGTTTGGCCTTCTTCGCGTAGAGCTCTGCGATGGTGTAGGCGTTGGCCCCTTTGGCCTTGGCCACCCGGCCGACCTTGACCGCGGCCACCTTGCTGGAATTGTTCTCCTGCTTGGCCGTTGGGGTCGCCTGCACCTTGGCGGGCGCGGCGGGGGGGGGAGCCGGTGCGTTTGCGGCCGCTTTCTCGTGCGCCATTTTCACCGCGGCTTCGGGAAGCTTCACCCGGGTGTTGGCGGGGCCAGCCGAGAAGACGATGTGTTCAAAGGTGCGATGGAGCGCCTTGCTGGTGAAATGGTTCAGGGTGTAACCGGGAATCAGGGTCAGCTGCTGCCCGACGGTGACTTTCATCTCGGGGGCGGCCACCCAGATCTTTTCCTTGCCGTTGGCGATGAGGAGGTAGGTGTAACCGCCCCCGTTCATGGTCTCCAGCACTTTCCCGGAAATGTTCACCTGCTGCGGGGCTTTGTCTGCTGCCGAGGTTTCGGCGCCAGCCGGGACGGATACGGTGGTGACGGCAAGAAAGGCCAGCAGCAGAAGGTGAGTTAAGGACAGTTTCATCGGGCGCTCCTCGACAGATGATAGGGCCTGCCGGTGAGGGGAAGCCCACCGGGCAGACTACTTTGTTCGCCCCCTCTTTGACAAGAAGTTTCTCACCCGTTTCCAGCTCCCAGTTTGCCCGCGCCGCTTACTGGCCACCACACGCTCTCAGAGCCCGTCGTCACCATCACTCCCTTTCGCCGATCTCCGTACATCTGCATCATCTCTCGCTGCCTCCCATGAAAATACCGCCACTGCTTGCCAGCGAGCAACGCGCGGTTATATTTGTTGGCGATGGTTAATCTGAACCGGTCGTCTGAATGAGTGCGGGACCCGCCTGTGACTGAGAGGTTGCGGCGGTTTCACGCCATACCGATGGCGAATAGGGTACGGGAGGGAGCCATGTACAAAAAGGTGGGGGTGCTGCTGGTACACGGGATGGGAACAACCATGGACGATTTCGCCCACGACCCGATCCATGAGCTGAGGGAGAGGATATGCGGCCGGGGCCTCAAATGCGAGGACGTCGCCTGGGAATCGGTCTACTGGGCTCCGCTGCTTTCGGCCCGTGAGAACCAGCTCTGGGTGGATCTTTCCGCCGACCACGACCTCAACTGGGCGAAGCTCCGCAAGTTCTTCGTCAATGCCTTCGGCAACCTCACTGCTTACCAGACTGCTCACGAGCGGCCGGACAGCATCTATTACAGGATTCACGACCAGGTGCACGCAGCTCTCGCGGCCCTCTATGAGAAACTGGGGGGGGAGGATCGCCCACTGGTGGTCATCGCCCATTCCCTGGGGTCGGTCATCATGTCCAACTACATCTGGGATCGCCAGAAGGGGAAGGACGTCGATCGCTACGGAAAGAGTCCCTTCGAGCGGATGGAGACCCTGGCGGGGCTGGTGACGCTCGGGACCAACATCCCGTTCTTCACCATGGCGCAGAGTCCGGTGGTGAGCATCGAGTTTCCCCCCAACACGCTCCCGGAGAAGATCAGGCGCCGGGCCAAGTGGCTTAACCTGTACGATTCGGACGACGTCCTCGGGTGGCCGCTCAAACCGCTCAGCCCGAGCTACGCCGACGCCGTCAGCGAGGACATCGAGGTGAGCGTCGGGAACATCCTCACCGCCTGGAATCCGGCCAACCATGCCGCCTACTGGACCGACGACGAGGTCATCAAGCCCACCGCCTACCTGATCGGCTCCATCTACGAGGCGGAGGCGGGATAGCCGAAGGTCACCCCCGCCCCTTTCCCCTGAAGGGGCGAGGGGATATCACGCGAAAAAGAAACCTGATTAGCGCCAATCTTCCGCTAGGCGTAACCACCGCTCTGGTCGGCTGCCAGTCCGGGCAGCGGCAGCAGCGAGGCGGGGAAGCATAGCAGCAAGATCGAAACGACGGTTAAAGCGGTACTGA
>NZ_BLXW01000018.1:0-110813 GCF_054784495.1 Geomonas sp. Red276 | reverse complement strand
AAGGGAAAAGTCAGACTCACAGAAATTCTGACCTTTGAGGGCGATTAGATAAAAGAGAAGCCCCCAGGCTTGTCCTAATGGAGGCCTGGGGGCTTCTGCTAAAAATCAACACGATCGGTAAACGGCTTGGGTTCCGACCAGGTGCCTTTTTCATTTTCAGGTGGGGACCGGCTCCGCAGCCGGTCCCCTTTGTCCGGTAGACCTTATCTACGAGAAGGGGGAAAGAAGCATGAGCCAGTTGCCCAAATGTCCGCAGTGCAGTTCCGAGTACACCTATGAAGACGGTGCCATGTACGTCTGCCCCGAATGCGCCCACGAATGGCCGATGGTGGCGGCGGAAGAGAGCGTGGAACTGCCGGTCGTGCGCGACGCCTTCGGAGCGGTCTTGAGCGACGGCGACGCCGTCACCGTGGTGAAGGATCTGAAGATAAAAGGCTCCTCCTCGGTGGTGAAGGTCGGCACCAAGGTAAGAAACATCCGCCTCATCGAGGGGGACCACAACATCGACTGCAAGATCGACGGTATCGGCGCCATGCAGCTCAAGTCGGAGTTCGTCAAAAAGGCGTGACAACCCGGGCGGCGCTCACCTATCATCGTTTTTCCGATTTGGCCTTGTCCGGCAGGGCTTCGGGACCCATGGAACGGGTAAGATGGCTGAAATTCTTCCTGAGGCAGGCCGGGCAGATACCATGGGTCAGTTCGGCACCGGTGAGGTTGCTTAGGTAGACCTCGATTTTCTCATAGAATCCTTTATCGGTCCGTATCGAATGGCACATCGAGCAGATCGGTATCATCCTGCGCAGTTCCCGTATCTCCGACAGCGCCTTCCTCAATTCCCTGTTCGTGGTCTCCTTTTCCGTGAGGAGATGCCTGATTTGCCATACCGCCGAGCTGAAAAGAACCAGTAAGACGCACTTTGTCCCTTCGTCCCAGTAGTAGTAGAAATCGTGGAGAGCGGGAATCCTGGCGCTGTCTTTAACCATGATTATGGCGGCCGCAATGGCTGACAGTGCCAGGGTGGAGGCTTTCCCGGAGTGCCAGGCGACCACGAGCAAGAGAAGCATGTAAAGGGGGAAGAGACTCAGCCTGAAACCGCTGATGTAATCCCAGTATCCGAGAAGAAACAGGCTGCCGGCAAACGTTGCCGTGATGATGGCTGTGTGTAGTTTTCTCATAGCTGGTCCCTTTTTTATTTTAGCACCAACCGACCCTATTGGTGCGGCATCCACTGCGTGCCTCGGCGACTTTGTGTCATGGCCCGGCACCCGCCCGTATTCTTTTTTCCACGCCAGGAGTTTTCGTGCAGATAGTTTTCGGAATAGATTTCGGCACCACCAATTCGGCCCTCTCCGTCTATAGAAACGGGTCCGTCGAGCTGGTGAAAGTTGACGAGCTGAAGGGGGACGGGCTGCTGCTGCGCTCGGTTCTCTACTTCAATGAGGATGACGAGATTTTCGCAGGGCAGCAGGCGATCGATAACTACGTAAACGACGTCGCGGCAGGGCGCTTCATGCAGTCGATCAAGACCTTCCTCCCCAACCGCAATTTCGAAGGGACCGAGGTCTTCGGCCGGAAGTACGGCATCGACGACCTGGTCGCCATCATCCTCCGGAAGATCAAGCTGAAAGGGGAAGCCGCCGTCGGCTGTGCGGTCGACACCGTGGTGCTGGGGCGCCCGGTCCTTTTTTCCGAAGATCCGGAGAAGGACGCCCTTGCCCAGAGCCGCCTGGAGAAGGCCGCCCGCAAGGCCGGTTTCGCGCATGTCCATTTCCAGTTCGAGCCGGTGGCAGCGGCCCTAAGTTACGAGGAGTCCCTCGCCGCGGGCGCCGAAAAGCTCGTCTTCATCGGGGACTTCGGCGGGGGCACCTCCGACTTTACGGTGATGCGGGTCAAAGGGGGCGCCTTCGAGAGGTCGAACAGGCGCGACGATGTCCTCTCCATTGGCGGCGTCTACACGGCGGGGGACAAGTTCGACTCGCAGATCATGTGGGAGAAGATCGCCAAGTACTTCGGCCGGGGTGCGAAGTATAGGGGGATGGGGAAGAGCGACCTCTTCGACGTCCCCCACAGCATCATCCACACCCTCTGCCAATGGCACCGGGTGCCGCTGCTGCGGGCCAGAAAGACCCGGGAGCAGATCCGGCTCATCAAGAATGCCGCGATCGACAGCAAACCGCTGGAAAACCTCGAACAACTCATAAACGACAATTACGGCTTCTTCCTGTTCCAGGCGATTGAGAGGGCCAAGTGCGAACTGTCGCATCAGGAGCAAACGAAGATCTGCTTCAGCGAACGCGATCTTTGCATAGCGGAGGAGATGACCAGGGAGGAGTTCGAGCGCATCAACCGCGATAACGTCGCCACGATAGCGGCGTGCATAGACGAGACGATCAGACGATCCGGAGTCGATTGCGCCAGGATAGATACCGTCTTTCTTACCGGGGGGACCTCACGGATTCCCCTCGTCAGGCGGTTGTTCGAAGAGCGTTTCGGGGCACAAAAGCTTGAGACCAAGAACGCCTTCACCAGCGTCGTCGGAGGGCTCGGGGCCAGCGTCCCGCTATTCGCGTGAGGCGCCGACACCGGTCTCGTTGCCGGCCAGGCCATTCAAAGCCTGGCCGGCCCGCTTTCTGACGTTCAGCGTTGCCCAATGCGGCGCCCGGTCTTCCCATGGTCCGGCACCCGGGCCCCGCGTCGCCCGATTTCCACCAGATCCGTTTCCCCATCGGCCAAGGTTTCGCCGCGGCCCCCCTTCGACATTAGACAACCACTCCCCAGTTCCAGGTAATAGCACCGGTAGAGTGTCCCGGACCCGCCGTCCCTCTCCGGGGCAGTTGTCCCGTACCGGGACGATACGTCGAGGTGACCGGTTCCCGAATCGTCGTAGTCTCGCATGGTTACTGGTTGGCACCGTACGTGCTAACTATCGTTCATCGGGCGAAGGCGACTTAGTCCGCATATAAATTCTGAAACTGCAGGAGGCAGGTTATGAAAAACATAGTGGTCTGGACGGCGGGAATGGTTGTCATCGCGATGTTGGCAGGATGCGGCAGCGGCGGAGGGGGCGCTTCCTCCATCGCTGGAAACCCCCAAAGCCAGGCAGCGACGGTGTCGAGTGGCCAAAGCGGCAACTGTACGGTCAGTTTGAGCCTGTCCAGCGAACTCCCGGTCTCCCCGGCGAACGTGAGGGGGGTCAGCTTCCACTTCGTGGTTCCCGAGGGGATCGAGCCGATCAGTGACAACAGCGGGTACACTTACGGAGGGCGGGTTCAGGTGGCACCTGCCAGCATCGCCCTCGTCGTCGGCGCGGTCCAGGGTGTGGTGGCGGCGAGCTACGATCCGGCGACCAGGGTCCTGGAGTTCGCGCTGGTCGATGATTCCGGGTTCAACGCGTTCGGAAGCACCTTTGCCAACATCGCCTTCCAGCTTTCCGCGCCGGCTGCCGGTACCCAGGCCATCGTCCCCAGCATTCCGGCCGTCGAAGAGGTGCTGGACGAAAGCGGAACGCCCTACGCGGCGGGGACCTTTACGGTGGCGGAGACGGTGACCGTCAACTGAGGGTCCCATCCCAGATCGAAAATCGAAAAGGCACCCGGTTCCGGCCAGGTGCCTTTCACATTTTGACGGACTGCTTCCTAGGGCCTTCTCCTGCCGGTTGAGCTCCGATTCTTTCCATTCGACGCAATTTTTTTCAACCGAAGGGAAGGTGAGGGGGGGCTAGGCGAGGGCTCCTGCCCGCTTCCAGCGACGGTGCACCCAGTACCACTGGGTCGGATGGGCTACCACGTAATCTTCCACGTAACGCGACAGTGCCTGGGTCTCGTTCCTGGTCCCTTCCTCGCTCCGGTCGTCGCCGAGAAGGTGCTCAGGATAAAAGGTGATGACGTGCCGTCCCCCTTCGCGATGGATGAAGACGGGAACCAGGGGGGCGCCGCTTTTGCGGGCGATCTGCACCGGGGCCTTGGAAGCCCATGCCGTGCGTCCCATGACCTCGATCAGTACTCCATGGGCGGGAAAGTCCGCCTGGTCGGCGAGCAGGCCAACCAGGTGCCCCCTCTTCAACTCGGCCAGCATGCCCCTAAAAGCCCCTTTTTTGTAGATAACCCGGCTGTTGTAGCGCATGCGCATCCGCTCCACCATCTGGTTGAAAAATGGGTTTTTCTGCTGGTTGGCTACCACCGCTCCCTCACCGAGGAGGCGACCGATGGCCAAGGCCATCAGTTCCCAATTGCCGCAGTGACCGCTCAGGCAGATCATCCCCTTTCCCTTGCCCCTGGCAGCCTCGAAGTGCTCGCGTCCACGCAACTCGATGTTCGCGACGACCTCTTCCCCTTGGCCGTGGTAGAGCCGGCAGACCTCGATCAGGGACCTCCCCAGGTTCTCAAAGCTCTCTTTGGCCAGGTTCCGGACGTTCCCGCGGGAGGGAGACCAGAGCGGATGGTGCTCCATGAAGGGGAGTGCGCTGTTTATGTTATCCATGAGGACTTTACGGCGGTTGAAGAGGATGAAGGAGATAAGAAGCCCGATTCTGGCAGCGAAGCGGTCACTGATGGCGGCGGGCACCATGGCGGCGGCAAGGGTGAGACAATAAAATGCGGCGGCTTGCACTTTCCAGACGATTCGCTTCACGGCTCCCCTTCTTCCACAATCTGCCATCTCCGGAACGCTACGGTGGGGTCTGACATTTCATCTGTGGTCAGCTATCTTGGTATCGTAACCGCCTGAAGGCGGTGCGGTCGCCGCTATTCGGTTTCCATTACGCCCTGCGCCTCGGAGCCCGGTTCCTCTTCAAGCGAGGACGCGGCCCTCTCCTGTTTGCGCAGCTGTTTTTCTTCCTGTTTCTTTTTTTTCTCCAATTCTTTCTGGCGTTTTTGGAACTTGAAATTGGGCTTGGCCATGTGATCTCCTCAAGGTATCGCCGGCTGCAAAGAGGGACGGTCCGCTGGTGGCCGACGGCAGCGGGGACGGTTTGCCGCCGGCTCGTTTCCGGCAACCTCCCCCCGTTGGACCGAGTCAGAGGCAGTCTTTCTCCACTGCTTGCCGTTGAAAAAATTATTTCCATAGTGCCTGCGTATATATTTAATAGCAAGCGGATTGATATTTTTATGATTTTATCCGAAATGTTTGACTGGCAATTTGATTGTAAACAGCTGTTTGTATTGATTATACCTCCCGAACTGACTGTTTTTTTAGGGCCTTGGGCTGCCGTAAAAAGTATGGGGGACGCCGTTTTTTCCACCTCCCGCCCAGATTATAATGGCTTGCTTTGTTTATACAAAGCTGTTAAACCATAATAAGTCCGGAAAAATTAGGGACAAAAACAGCAGAAATACTTGGAGAAAGAAAGACATGGCAAACGGAACGGTGAAGTGGTTTAACGACAGCAAGGGTTTTGGTTTCCTCGAACAGGAAAGCGGCGAGGACGTATTTTGCCACTTCTCCGCCATCAGCGGCGACGGGTTCAAATCCCTGGTTGAAGGTGATAGGGTGACGTTCGACGTGGTCAAGGGACCGAAAGGTCTCCAGGCCGCCAACGTGAAAAAGGTCTAGTACGGCTTCCCGGCCGCGTGTTCCGCAGCCGGCCAGTCGCTTCACCATTGGACGAGGTCCTGTCATCTGCAGGGCCTCGCGCCTTTCCCGCATCCCCCCCCACAGTACGAACCCTCCAGCCCCCTCACGCAGTCACCTGTGTGGTCAGGGCATCTGGAGACGGTGCTGTCCACAATTCAGAGGAAACCCATATGTCCGTCAAACAAGGCGACGTAGTAACCCATGCCATAGCGACAGCATGGGGCGCTGGCAAAGTGGTCGAGGCGAGCACCGACAGGGTGTCCATCCTGTTCAACGACGGGATCACCCGCAAGATCGTCTGCTCCCATTTCGATAACCTGCTGCCGGCGGCGCATAGTTCCTTCCACCCGGTAATTCTCGAAGAAGCCCCCAAGGTTGCCCCCAAAAAAGCGGTCAAGGCGGCCCCCAGGGGGCAGAAGAGCAAGCACTGAACGCGATCGGCATTGCGGGGCATGGCTCCGCGTCGATCGGTTCCGGTCCGGATAAGGACTTCCCCTCCTTTCTCACTCTTGCCCTCGCGGTGAAAGCAGTTTACCTCTTCGTCCGGATCCTTTTCTTTTCCCGCCCTCTCACCACTGCACCCTTGGCCTCCCCAAACCTTCACGCCGAAGCCTCGAACTGATGCCCCCCCTCTTTCCCGGGCGGCCGATGCCGAAAGCGTCGACCACACCATTGAACACGGACCCGATCATGCCCTCTCTCGATTTCGAGGCGGAAAAAAAGGCCTTCAGGAAGTACTACGAAAGCGAACGCAAAAGATTCGCCGATGCCAGGACCGCCTACATCCGCATCATCGCTTCACTGCTCAACCGGTTGGACGTGGGCGAGGTGACGAAAATCGAAGGCCGGGTCAAGGACAAAGAGGAGTGCATCAGGAAATTTAACCGCAAGTACCTGATGAAGCTCGAAGCCGAGGAGCAACCGTACCAGATCAAGGATTTCATCTCCGACCTGATAGGCGTCCGCATCGTCTGCCTCTACAAGGACCAGATCTCGGCGGTCTCCGAGGTGTTACAGAGCCACTTCAAGGTTCTGGAGGTCACCGACAAGATATCCGCGGTGGAGAGTACCGAGGATTCCTTCGGCTACAAGGGGCTGCACCTCGACCTGGCCCTGAGCGACGAGATGGCCGTCCTGACGAAGTACCAGGCGTGCCGGGACCTTTCCTGCGAAGTGCAGATCCGGTCCATGGTCCAGGATGCCTGGAGTGTGCTGGACCACAAGATCAAGTACAAGAAATCGATCCCCACCGATCTCAAGCGCAGGATCACCGTATTGTCGGCGCTCTTCGAGCTGGCGGACCGGGAATTCCAGGAAATTCGCAACGCCACCACGGAACTGCTGCTGCAGGCGACGGTGGCACCGGTAAGCGACCCTCCCGATGCCGCCCCAGGCACCGCGGGACAGACGGTGACGGCTGCCAGCGGAAAAATCGTCAACGCCTTCAATTTCCTGCGGGTGGCCGGGCATTTCTTCCGCGATTCCGAATTCGAGGCGGACAAGGTCGACACCTTCGTCCAGGACATCCTGGAGCTTGACAGTGGTTTCAAGAAATCGGATCTGCACCGGTGCCTCAACGAGAATTGGAAGGTGGTCAGGGATTACCGCGACTGGTTCCTTGCTGCCAACCCGGAAAAGACCTTCGGACCCTTCACCTCGATACGGCACTGTCTGTACCTTTACGATCAGAAAGCCTTCGGCCCCATCCTCTACAAGGGGACCAGGGAACGTTTCGCAGCGTGGCTGAACGCCTCCAGGGAGACCCCCGCCTGAGCCCGTCGGCCCGGCACTCCATCACCGCCGCATTAAAAAAAGGAGATGAAAAGAAAAATTCGGTTGACATCTAGAGTTTGAATGGTTTAATTTTGCCATCGATTATGATGTTAAAATTTACCAATCTAGAGGTCCCGTATGCCCGCAAAGAAAATCTACCTGCTCGACATGAACTTCTTCAAGCGTTTGCCGCACCTGGAATTCGGGCACTGGGTGGTGTCTTTTGGCGATGCCCTCATCGCCCACCCCGGCTACCAGGCGGAAGGCTCCATCCCCCACCCGTTGGGAAACGGTCCCGCACTGAGACAGATGGGGACCAACTTTCTTGACGTCCACGCCGCCGCCGAGACGAAACACGTCGACCGGGTCAGGGATAGGGACGCCTTGCGGCCGGTCGTCGAACTGCAATGCGCGGGTACGGCCCAGTGGACCGTCTTAAGGTCAGCATTGGAAAACGATGCCAGCCTCATCGCCAACTTGCCGCTCCCGTTCAAGAAGCCGCCTACCCGCTCTTCTGCCGCGTCGGTCATCACCGCGCCTCGTAACCCGAGGGTGAGGCATGGCCATACTACCGTAGTCTTGATCAGCACCGACAAGGTGCCCAAGGCTCGTACCTACGAGGTCGGGATTTGTGTCGGGGGGGATCCGTCACAAGAGTCGTCGTGGTCGATCCTTGGCCCCTTTGACCATTGCCGCCAAATAGAGATAACCGGTCTCGAGCCGGGGAAATTCTATTACTTCCGGGTGCGGTGCTTCGTAGGCGGCGTCTTCAGCCCCTGGTCCGAGATGGTCAGCATCAGGGCTCTTTAACCCGCCCAGCCCACAACAATTCCGGCAACAAACGCAGAAGGCCCTGATCTCACTATTCAGGGCCTTCTGTCATTTCTCCAAGCTTACTGCCGGCCTTCTCCTCTCAGGGAAATGCCTCCCTTTCCTCGCTGCCTGCCGCTTCCTTTCCATGGTCCAAAACCACCGATTTCCTACCAAAGATTGTACTGCACATCGCAAATGGTATTTTCCCCGCTTGAGATTTCATGTCGGCCTCGTAAGATGACCTCTCACCCCGCTGGGATGACATCTCACCCCGCGAGGTGACATCTCGACCCGGTGAGGTGACATCTCGACCCGGTGAGGTGACATCTCGACCCGGTGAGGTGACATCTCGACCCGGTGAGGTGACATCTCGACCCGGTGAGGTGACATCTCGACCCGGTGAGGTGACATCTCGACCCCGTGAGGTGACATCTCGACCCGGTGAGGTGACATCTCGACCCCGTGAGGTGACATCTCGACCCGGTGAGGTGACATCTCGACCCGGTGAGATGACATCTCGACCCGGTAAGATGACATTTCACACCCGTGGGGTGACATCTCACACCGGGGAGATGGCATCTCCCCGAGCCCCGAGCGAGGCAACGGGGCCTCCACTTCCAATGTTGTGGCAGACCAATGACTGCCCATAACCGGCACATTCGTCAACCTTCAAATGGGGACGGCTCGGCCCCCCTCGGCCACTGTTGGCGAACGTCTGCTGCCACCTCCGCGTCAGGTGCCACGACCAGCCTGTAGGGTAATTTTTTTGGCGGACGGGGCATCCGTCGCGTGCAGT
Organism: Geomonas sp. Red276; assembly: GCF_054784495.1. Lineage (NCBI taxonomy): Bacteria > Pseudomonadati > Thermodesulfobacteriota > Desulfuromonadia > Geobacterales > Geobacteraceae > Geomonas > Geomonas sp. Red276. The sequence goes on along the minus strand of NZ_BLXW01000018.1, from coordinate 101,860 downwards.
GCTCATACTCATATACTCCCGGATTTACGACCAACTTCGTATTGTCCCCTCGATGAATGGTGATACCGTTGAAAGCGTCTCAATCGGTGGTTGGGAAGCAATCAGTAATGGCCGGGCGTATCGCGGGAGGAGATGGCGCCAAAAGCCCAGTGGCAGGTACGTTGGAGGTAGGAAAGGAGGCAAAGATGGTTAACCAAAGAGTCTGCAAGAACTGCATGTCCGTCGTGGTGGCACTGGTTTCCTTGCTCTTTTTCGCGTCGAGCGCGTTTCCGTGGGGATCGGCCACCCATGCCTATATCGACGGCAATCTCGGGAGCAAAACGCCGCTTAAAAACCTCAACGAGATCTACGGGGGCATGGCGCCCGACATCTTCAACTTCTATCCCCAGACCGCTCAAGGCGGCAACGACTACTACGACCTTTACATCCAGACCCACTACAACGCCCTGGGACTCTGGGCGAAGGCGAAAGCGCCGCTGGTCTCGCCACTCGGGAAGGCGGCAGCTTTCGGTTTCGCCAGCCACGCCAACGGCCAACTGGGCTCCACCTCCTTCTATGGCGCCGATTACACCGCCCACGGTCCGGGGGGAAACGATGCCGGGTACTACGTCATTGACAAGGCGATGACGCTCTGGACATACCTGGAACCCCAGCTTCAAGCAAGCGGCATATACCTGGAATACCCGGTCGGGGTGACCGTTTCCCACAGCATCGTGGAGTTCGCCATCGACGTCATGGTGGCCTACCGGATCCCTGAAGGGAAGGGGGTCGGGAAGAAGATGATCGAAGCGACCCTCCTGAGAACGCCGGAGTTCCCCCATCTGCTGGTCAAGGCCTATGGAGGGAGCCCCGGTATCGATGCCATCATCGTCTCGGCCGAGCGGGAATTCAGGAAGACCATGCTGATCTACGGACAGGCGCTGAACCAGGGAACGGAGGCGGAAGCGATAAGCGCGGTGGCGGAACTTTTGGCCGAGCTCGCCTACAGCATCTACGGGATTCCGGTTCCTTCGGCGTTCGTCGCCTCGGCCCTGGTCGGGGCGGAGGAGCTATGCGCCGACGATTACCGCGCGGAGATCAAGGATACCATCACCGCGGTGAAGGCGAAGCTCGCCAGCGCCGGGGTCCGCGACTGAGCCGGAGCGGCCGGCGAGGCCGCTACTCCCTTGAAACGACAAAAGGCACCCGCCGAGGCTGGGTGCCTTTTATGTCGCGGGGGCGTTGGCCCCCCGTTAGCCGACCGTCACGAAGAAGGTGGTTCCGCCGCGCTGCAGCAGGATGAGGAGCGGGGTGTGGCCGGCGGAGAGGGCGTCCAGGAAATCCTGCACTCCCCGGATCGGCTTCCGGTTCACCACGAGGATGACATCCCCCGGGCGGATGCCGGCCGCTCCGGCGGGGCCGTCCTCGTCCACGGCGGTGACCAGCACGCCGCGCCCCCGGGCGATCCCGCTGCGCGCCGCCCGCCGGTGATCGAGGGGCTTGACCGTGACGCCGAGATCCGCCTCCGAGGAGAGCGTTCCCCGGGCCTCGCTCGCCTGCGACGCATCCTTCAGCGTTACCCGCAGGGGGAGCTCCGCGCCGTCCCTGATCACCGTGATGGCGATCTCCTTCCCGACCGGGGCCTCGGCGACGATCCTCGGGAGGTCGTTGGCGCCGGCCACGGCGTGACCGTAGCAGGAGATCACCACGTCGCCGGCGTGGATGCCGGCCGCGCTCGCCGGGCTGTTGGTCATCACCGACGAGACCAGGGCTCCCTTGGGTTCCTTGAGCCCCAGCGACTGCGCGAGCTCCGGAGTCACCGTCTGGATGGAGACCCCGAGCCACCCGCGGGTCACCTTCCCCTTCTCCCTGATCTGGCTGCTGACCGACTTCGCCAGGTTGCTCGGGATGGCGAACCCGATCCCCTGGCCCCCCTGGATGATGGCGGTATTGATGCCGATCACTTCCCCCTGCATGTTGATGAGCGGGCCGCCGCTGTTGCCCGGGTTGATGGGGGCGTCGGTCTGCAGGAAGTTGTCGTAGGGGCCCGAGCCGATCACCCTGCCGGTCGCACTGATGATCCCCTGGGTCACCGTGTGCTCGAGGCCGAAGGGGTTCCCCACCGCGAGCACCCAGTCCCCCACCCGCATCTTGTCGGAGTCTCCCAAGGGGAGCACCGGGAGCCCCCGGAAGGGGGAGGAGATCTTGATGAGCGCCAGGTCGGTCTTGGAGTCCCTCCCCACCACCTTGGCGGTGAACTCCCTGCCGTCGGAGAGCTTCACCTTGATCTCGTCCGCCTTGTCGACCACGTGGTTGTTGGTGATGATGTAGCCGTTACGGTCGATGATGAATCCGGAGCCGAGGCTTTGCTGCTTGACCGCCCGGTCGGGGACGTCATGGAAGAAGTTCCCGAAGAAGTCGTCCGAGCCGGGGGCGCTGCCGTCGCGGCCGAAGAAGTGCAGGAAGGGATCGCCCGGCACGGTGACCGTGCTGGTGCTCCTGATGTTGACCACCGCCGGCTGCACCTTCTCGGCCAGTTCGGAGAAGGAGCGAGGGAAGGCGAGCAGGGCGCTCGGCTTGTCGTTCTTGCACCCTCCCAAAAGCGTTGCGGCCGCCACGAGGAGGACCATGGCGCTCCGGGAGATCATGCGTGTGGTTGCTATGCGTTTCATGCGGTCACCTCTTCCCGGCTAAGGGGCCTAGGGGAGGGTAAAGGCCACGAAGAGGGAGGTTTCCCCCCGCTTCAGGAGGAGCCTCACGGTCGCCCCCTTGGCAAGCCCCTTCAGGGCGTGGTCGTACGCGGCCTTGGTCGTCACGCTCACGCCGTTTACCTGGCTGACCAGGTCGTTGACCTTGATCCCCGCCGCCTCGGCGACGCTGTCCGGGGCTACCGCGGTAACCACCACGGCCGGGTGGAAGGCGATCCCCGCGCTTTCCGCATAGGCGGGTGTCAGCTCCTCCACCGCGAGGCCCGCGGCGCTTTCGCTCGCCGCCGCGGAAGTCGCCTTCTGCTCGTCGGGGAGCCGGGCGACGGTGGCCGTCGTGTCGATCTTCTTCCCGTCCCTCAGCAGCGTGAGGTGGACGGTTTTCCCCACCGCGGTTCCCGCCACCATCCTGGGAAGCTCGTTCATGTCGTGGACGGTCTTGCCGTCGAAATCAAGGATCACGTCTCCCACCTTGACCCCGGCCTTGTCCGCCGCCCCTCCGGGGCTGACGTCGGCCACCAACGCCCCGGTCGGCTCCTCAAGCCCGAACGAGTTCGCCAGTTCCTCGGTCACCGTCTGGACGCTGACCCCGAGGTAGCCGCGGGTGACCTTCTTCCCTCGCTTCAATTGCGGGAGCACCGACTTCACCAGGTTGACCGGGATGGCGAAGCCGATCCCCTGACCGGAGGCGATGATGGCGGTGTTGATGCCGATGACCTCGCCGCGGCCGTTGATGAGAGGTCCCCCGGAGTTGCCGGGGTTGATGGAGGCATCGGTCTGCAGGAAGTCATCGTAGGGGCCCGAACCGATCACCCTCCCCTTGGCGCTGATGATCCCGGCGGTGACCGTGCGCTCAAGGCCGAAGGGGTTGCCGATCGCCATCACCCAGTCTCCTACCCGGATCAGGTCGCTGTCCCCTAGCGGTGCCGGGTGGAGGTTCCCCTTGGGGGTGATCTTAAGGACCGCCACGTCGAGCTTGTCGTCGCTCCCCAGTACCATCGCCTTGTAGTGGTGATGGTCGGAAAGCCGCACGGTTATCTCGTCGGCGTCGGCAATGACGTGGTAGTTGGTGATGATTTCCCCGTCACTGCTGATGATGACCCCCGATCCGAGACTGGTCTGGGCCTGCCTGTGCTGCGGAATGTCGCCGTAGAAGTGCTTGAAGAACTCCTCGAACGGGTCTCCCGACTGGTTCGGCTGCTCGTGGGGCGAGTCGGTTTTGACGTTTTTCCTCGAGCTGATGTTCACCACCGCCGGGGTCAGCTCCTTGGCGAGCTTCACGAAGTTGGGGGCGCCTTGGGCCGGTTCCCCGACCGGGACGGCGGCCAGGCCCGCGGTGGTGGAGCCGATCAAGAGCGCCGCCGCGGCCGCGGCCGTCGTGAGGTACCTGGTGAGTTTCATCGTCCGTCTCCTTTCTGGGATCCGAGGTTCCTGATCACATCGGGGATCGCCTTGTCGGTTACCCCTCCCAGCGCCTTCTGTAGCAGGGCCTGCAACTCCTCGGGCCGGGTCCTCGGGTAGCTTTCCTCGAAGGACGCCTCATACCTCTCGGTCTTCACGAGGGTGCCGGAGCGCCAGATTTCCAGCCGGGCCGAGACCTTGGCCGACGAGGTGATCTTGAACCAGGAGGGAGACTCGCTGAGGTCGATCTTGACGTCGCTCAGCCGCACGTAGGGGCCGGAGACCGCCTCAGGCTGCGCCTCCCCTTTGAGGACCTGGTAGCCGGCCTTTTGTAACTCCTGGGTGAGGGCGTCGGTGACCTGGTCGCGGGGTGACAGCGGCGAGGTTATGTCGTCGATCACCCTGCCGTCGGAATCCTTGACCTCCCCCATCACCCAGCGCAACTGTTCTCCCGCGACGGGGGTGGTGCCTTTGGGGGTGGCCAGGTAGAGCTGGCCGCTTCCCCCTTGAGCCGGCCCGCTCGGGATGTACATGAGATCGATGCGGTGCGGCAGGCTCGTGCAGCCGGCCAGGGCCATAACCACCGCGATCAGCAAAATGGGGAATCCCTTCTTCATGGTGTCCTCCTTGCGTCACGGCTGCCGGGGAGCGTTAGCCTCCCCGGCTTGCGGTCACTTCTTCTGCTCGAGACGGAAGATCTTCTCCGCCTTCTTGGCGGCCTTTTCGGCTTCCTTGGCGGCCTTGTCCGCGGTTTGGGCCGCTACCGCACCCTTCTGGGCGTCGCCGCGCGCATCCCTCGCTTCAGCCTCGGCGGTCTTCGCCATCTCGAGGGCACGGTTCGCGGTGTCCTTGGCATCCTGGATCCCCGCGCGGTCCCCTTTATCCGCTGCCTCCACCTGGTTCAGCTTGGCCTCGGTGGAGGCGAGTCTGCTTTCCAGGGTTCCTACCCGTGCTTCCAGTTTCCCCATCCGGTCGCCCAACGGGTCCGTCTGTCCATGGACGAAGCTTTCCGTCGCGCACCCGGACATAAGCAGCGCCGAAGTAACCAGCCCCATTCCCACCACCGTCATCTTTTTCATTGTCTTCCTCCTGTTGGTTCCGGGCCCCTCGGGCCGGATTCCGGTTTTGACTGCCAACGATTCCAAAATGAAATCTCCCTCACCCGGCCTTCGGCCACCCTCTCCCCTGAAGGGGCGAGGGTATGATGGGGGCTCTTAACCATAGTCATCCATTAGCATGCGGCGTGCCGGAGTTGAGAGTGTAATGATTGCAGAAGCTTAGCTGCCTGTTGGCGGGGAGGGGAGGGTGGGCGGCGGCGATAGTGGTATCAAAAATGGATAGCTAAAATGGATAGGGGGGCGGGGGGCGGCTCCCCCCCTAGTCGTCGCTTCCGCCCAGTCCGTACTTCTCGAGCTTGCGGCGGAAGGTGTAGTAGTTCATCCCGAGCATGGCCGCGGTCTTCATCCGTTTACCGCCGCAGTGGCGGAGGGCCTGCTCAAGGAACCACCTCTCCACGGTTTCCATGCTGCAGGGAAACGGTGGGGGGAGGGGGGGCTCGCCGGCGGAAAGGGGAGGGGGGGGCGCCGGAGCCTCGCAGAGCGCCGCGACGTCGGCCGCCCGGATCACGCCGCCGTCGGTCTCCAGGGTGACCCGGCGGACCACGCTCTTCAGCTCCCTGATGTTCCCCGGCCAGGGGAGGGAGGCCAGCAAGGCCGCGGCCTCGTCGTCGACCAGCGGGACCGGGACCCCCAGTTCCTCGCAACTCTCCCTGAGGAAACGGAGCGCCAGCGGGAGGATCGCCTCCGGGGTGGAGCGCAGCGGCGGGAGCGCCAGCACGGTGTCGGCGAGCCGGAAATAGAGGTCCTCCCGGAACCTCCCCTCGGCCGCCTCCTTCTTCAGGTCGCGGTTGCTCGCGGCGATGACCCGGACGTCCGCCCGTTTCTCCTCGCTCCCTCCCACCGGGGTAAAGCGCTTCTCCTCGACGAAGCGGAGCAGCTTAGCCTGCAGCTCGGGAGGGGCGGACTCGATGTCGTCCAGGAACAGGGTCCCCCCGTCGGCGCGCTCGGCGAGGCCGGACCGGGTCCGGTCGGCGCCGGTGAAGGCTCCCTTGAGGTGGCCGAAGAGCTCGCTCTCCACCAGGGTGACCGGAAGGGCCCCCATCTGCACGGTGATGAGCGGCGCCGACCGGCGCGGGCTCAAGGCGTGGATGATCGAGGCGAGGCGGGACTTGCCGGAGCCGGTTTCTCCCTGGAGAAGGACGTTGTAGGAGCTGCGGGCCACCCGGGCGACCTGCTCGGCCAGCGGCCGTTGCAGGGGGGCCCCGCCGAGGCTCTCCCACAGGTTCGCGCTCAGCTCTTTGGAGAGCCCCTCGATCTGGCGGCGCTGGAGCACGGGGAGGGCCACCCGGGCGATGGTCGCCACCAGCTCGTCGCCGTCGGCCGGTTTCCGGACGAAGCCGCTCACCCCGAGCTCGATGGCCCGTATCAGGTAGCCGGTCTCGGTGAACGCGGTGCAAAGGACCACCGGGGTGGCCGGCGCGCTCTCCTTGAGCCTGGCCGCCAGCTCCAGGCCGTCCATGACCGGCATCCGGATGTCGCTTATCACCAGGTCGGGCTCATGGGCGGCGAAAAGGTCCAGGGCCTCGGCGCCGTTGGCGGCCTCCAGTACCCGGTGGCAGTACAGGGCGAGGAAGGCCCCGGTCTCCCTGCGGAGATCGTCTTCATCCTCCACCAGCAAGACGGTCAGTTTCTTCAAGTCGTTCATGATTCCTTTCCCGTGGGGAGCTCGATGCGGAAGGTGGCACCCTGCCCCCCCGGCACGAGGGCCAGGCTCCCCCCCATGCTCTCTTCGATGATCATCCTGGAGAGGTACAGGCCGATTCCCGTTCCTCCCCGTTCGCTCTTGGTGGTGAAGTGCGGGGTGAAGAGGCGGGCCTCGATCTCCTTGGCGATGCCGCAGCCGTTGTCGCTCACCTCGATGGCGATGCGGCCCGGCTGGGGGGCGGTCAGGCGGATGACGATCCTCCCCTCCTCGGCCCCCCCTCCCTTTTCCCGCCCCTCCAGGATGGCGTCGCGCGCGTTTCCCAGCAGGTTGAGGATGACCTGCCTGAACTCGCTGGCCACCCCCTTCAGCCGAAGCCCGGCGGTCTCCCCCTCTTCCAGTTGCACGGTGATGGCGTGGTGGTTGAGTTGGGCCTCGAGCAGTTGGAGCGCCTCTTTTATGCAGTCATCGGGGGAGAACTCCTGCCGCTCCTTGTCGGGGCTGTAGAAGTTGCGGAACTCCTCGATGGTGTCGGACATGTAGCGCACCTGGCGCATGGCGTTGGCCTTGAACTCGTCGAGATGGCCGGGGGGGAGTTCGCCCCGGCTCCCGAGCGCGTGGGTGCGCTGCACGATCATCCCCAGGGTGGCCAGCGGCTGGCGCCACTGGTGCGCGATGGCGCTAATCAGGTCGCGCATGGCGATCACCCGGGCCTGGTAGGCCTGCTTCCTCTCGGTGATGTCCCGGCAGATGCTCAGGATGACCGGGCGGTCGCCCCACTGGATGAGCCGGGCGCTCACCTCCACCGGGATGGGATCTCCCTCCTTGGGGCGGTGCAGGGTCTCGTAGGTCAGCGCGCTCTGCCGCCGGATGCTCTCCAGGCGCTCCTCCCGCTGCCGGAGCTCCCCGTCCCCCTCGATCTCGCAGGTGGTAAGGGTGGCGAGCTCCTCGCGGGGGTAACCGAGGCGCTCGACGGCCCGCGGGTTCGCCTGGAGGATGCGGCCGTCGATGTCCGAGATGAACATGGCGTCGTTGGCGCTGTCGAAGAGCAGGCGGTACTTCTCCTCGCTCTCCTTGAGCCGCGCCGTCTGCCGGGCCAGGGCCTCGTTGGCCGCCTGGATGTGGTAAAACTGGTCCTTGAGCGAATCGGCCATCTCCCGGAAGTTGGAGATCAGGTAGGCCCCTTCCGAGACGCTGGTCTCCGGCCACTGGACGGTGGCCCCCGAGGAAAGCCGCGCCGGAAGGGCGCGGGTGACCTGGAGAAACCTCTCCAGGCTGAGCATCATCCGGCGGCTCAGGAGCTCGGCCAGACCGAGGGAGGCGAGGAGGACCAGCAAAAGCAGGGTGAGCTTCTCCAGGTAGCTCGCGTAGAGCGCCTTCTGGAAGGGGGCCGCCGGCTGCTCGAGGGTCAGTTTCCACTCCCCCAGATCCCCCACCACGATTTGCGAGAGGTAGGAGGGGGCCGCCCCCGCCTGGCTGCCGGCTGCGGAAGCGAGCCTCGCCGGCAGGCTCCCCCGCCCCTCCGTCCCCTCCGGCCGCGAAGAACCGGTTCCCCCCCCGTCCACCGGCCGGTTGGTCATGATCACTTTTCCGTGCTTGTCGGAGAGCGTGTAAAGCTTCCCGGTGTGCTCGGTGAACTTGTCGAGGAGTATCCGCGTCTGCTGGAGCGAGATGACGCCGCAGAGGTACCCGGCGAACCTCCCCCGCCTGACCACCGGGGCGAGCATGGCGACCCGCGGACGGGGAGGGGTATCCCAGAGGAAGGAGACGTCGGAGAGCATGGGGGCCAGGGTCTGCCTTAGGCGGGGGACGTAGTGCCGGTCGGCCAGGTAGAGCCCCACATTGGCGGATCCACCCGGACCGGGGGGAGGGTAGAAGGCGACCACCTCCCCCGACCTGTCCATGAGGGCGATCTGCCTGAAGTCCAGTTCGGCGCGGGTGGCGAGGGCCAGGTAGGGGCGGATCTCTGCCGGAGAGGCCTTGGCGATGGTGTCGGCCAGGACGACGAGGTTCTGCTTGCGGCTGAGCGCCCAGCTCTCCATCAGCCGGTCGATGCGCTGGCTGTCCTGGTCAAGCGACGTCCTGATGGCGCGTTCGGTGTCCCGGAAGTCGGCCCTGCTGCTGAAGGCGAGGACCACGAGGCTCGGCAGGAGCACGAAGAACGAGAAGAGGTTGTGCATGATCTCCCGGTAGGAGAGGGTGATCCTCCGGGAGTAGACGGCGACGGCCATGTACAGCATACGGGCGATCAGGGCATTGGTGATGCCGTTCACCGTCAGCTTCGCCATGGTGATGGTGGTGCTCCCGTAGGGGAGCGCGAGCGCCAGGTGGTAGCAGAGATAGGTCGCCGGTATCCCGGCCAGGAGCCAGTAGCAGGTGTCGGCCACCACCATGGCCATGTTGCGGCGCAACACCAGGTACCCCACTGCGGCCACTTCCGCCGCCATGATGAGCGCGGGGTAGGGAGTCCCCTGGAAGAGCCAGGCGCTGGCGGCGATTAACGCCCCGGCGGCGATCCCCCGCCTGAGGCCGAAGAGCTGAAGCGCCAGCAGCGAGAAGATGGAGCCGAACAGGAAGTCGATGTCCAGGAAAAAGGTGAAGGGATACCGGTTGCCTGCCACCCCGGCGGCAACCACCCCAGCCAGCAGGAGGGGGCTGCGGTAGAAGGCGGGGCGGAGGTTTTGGTCTGCTGATCTGGTCATGGGGTGCCCAACGGCAGGGGTTCGAGAAAAAAATGACGCGCGCGGTCCTTCGCTGGGGTACATTGTTAAGGGATAGTCTACCGCATCTTCATGATAGTACAGGAGCGCCATGGCAAGGAACTACTTTCGACCGCTCGACTGGAGCCTGTGGCTGCCGGTCATGCTCATGCTGATCACCGCTTTGGGGGGCGGCGGCCGGGCCCTTGCGGCCGAGGTCGCGTTTCACGGCGGGGTCGGCGGGGGGCTTCAGTCGGTGACGGCCGGTGAGGACGACTCGCTTTTAGAGATCGGCCGGGCCCACGACCTGGGCTACAACGAGATCACCTCCGCCAATCCCGGGGTCGATCCCTTCGTGCCCGACCCGGGAACCAGCATCACCCTGCCGACCCGGTGGATCCTTCCCGAGACGCCGGTCGAGGAGGGGGTCGTGGTGAACATTGCGGACATGCGCCTGTACCTGTTCTCCGGCAAGCGGGGAAACAAGGTGACCACCTTCCCCATCGGAATCGGGGACGAGGGGTGGGATACCCCGCTCGGCACCTACCATGTCATCGAAAAGATCGTAAACCCGGCCTGGCACGTCCCCGCCTCGATCCGGGCCCAGAAGCCGGAGCTTCCGGCGGTGGTGCCGCCGGGGCCGGACAATCCGCTCGGAAGCCATGCCCTCCGCCTCTCCATCGGGACGGTGCTCATCCACGGCACCGACCGCCCCTACGGGATCGGGATGCGGGTGAGCCACGGCTGCATGCATCTTTATCCCGAGGACATCGCGGCGCTCTTTAAGCGGGTTCCCGTGGGGACGCGGGTCACCATCGTGGATCAGCCGGTCAAGGTGGCCTTCTCCGGAGGCCGCGTGCTGGTGGAGGTGCATGAGGATGTGCGCCAGGCGCCGGGGAGAGACCTCGAGCGGGAGGCGCGCTCGCTTTTGGAGAAAAAGGGGGTGGCCGCGCTGGTAAATGAAGCGAAATTGAAAGAGGCGTTGGCCGGGCGCTCGGGGGTGGTCACCGACGTTACCCGGTAAGGGGCCTCAGGGCCTGATCTCCACCGGCGTGCCGTCCGGGACCAGTTGCCAGATCTCGTCGATTTCGCGGTTGTTGACCGCGATGCACCCCTTGGTCCAGTTCTTTCGGTAGTGGATGTCCTCCAGGTCGTCGAAACCCCTGGGGAGGCCGTGGATGGCGATGTTCCCGCCGGGTGAGTGCCCCTCGCTGTGGGCGGTAGCGGCGTCGGCGCTGTTGGGATACGAGATGTGGAGAGACTTGTGGAAGGCGCTTTTGCCGTTGCGCCGGTCGATAAGATAGATCCCCTCCGGCGTGCGGCAGTCCCCCGCTTTCCGCTTCGGCCCGGCGGAGTTTCGCCCGAGGGCGACCCGGTAGGAGCGGACGACCTGGCCGTTTTTGAGCAGCTGCATGACCTTGGCGCCCTTGAGGACGACCACCCTGTCCACTGCCGGCGGAGGCGAAGCCGGTGAGGAAGCCGGTGGCGCCGGTGGGGAAGCCGCCTGCGATGGAGCCGCTGCCAGGACGGAGAGGAGCAGGATAAGAATGACGACGCGGGGGGACTTTATCATGCGCGCAAGTGTACCAGAATTCCCTGGGTGGCCGCCATCACTTCTCTCTGACCGTTTTCCGTTCTCCCGGAGTCACGGGGCCGGTATATCCGAGTTTTATGGCGGGGGAGCCGCCAGGTTTATTCCCTCGGGGGCGCCCACCGGATGGTGAAGGCGGGCTTCTCCTTTCCGGGAGCCCGCTTCGCACCGGAGTCCCCGGCCGGAAGCGGGGACACCCCTTGGGCGGGAGCCGGCTGCCTGTTTGGCGCGGCGGCAGGCGGGGACTCTCCCTGGTAAGCGATGCTGGTCACCTCCGCGCTGGAGTCATCCAGTACCACCTTTTGCACCTTCCCCGAACGGTAGGTGATGACCATGGTGTCGGCCGCCACCGGCGCCGCCGCCAGCCAGCACCCCAGTACGAGAAAAACGATTCCCTTCGCCTGCCTCATGAGTTCCCCTTTCACGCTTCCCCCCTTCCTTCCGCCACGTATTTATCCCGTACCCTCAGGGGCGCGCCAGCAGACGGCGATGCAGCGGGTCGTCGAGGGCGCGGTAGTCGAGTTTCTTCCGGTAGACCGGGTCGGTCGCCTTGTCGTGGCAGATGAGGCAGCTGTTGACCGCCAGGGCCCGCCGCACCTCGGCCGTGCCGAGGGGACGGGAATGTTCGCGGGTGATTGCCGAGTAGGCCCGGACCTTGCCGTCACGCATGGTGAGAAAGCCGTCCAAGGGCTTCTCGTCCGAGCGCTCGCAGATCAGGGTCGAGTCGATGTTGCGCCCCGAGATCACGTGTTGCCCGAACCCCAGAAAGGCGGGGTTGCCGTGGCACTCGGGGCAACCGATCGCCCGTTTGCCGGTGTTGTGCGAATAGAAGGGGGCGAAGCGGAGCTGGTGCTTTCCCTTGAAACGCGCCACGTACTCGCTCTTGGAAAGCGAACCGTCGGGATCGACCACCGTTACGAAGGTCTGGCAGCCCGGGGTGACCGGGGAGATTTTGCCGCGCTGGTTCAAGGCCAGGGGGAACGGGTAGAGCATCCGGTAGTCCTCGGTCTCGCTGAAGCTCCCCGGGGTCCGCCTCCCCTTGATGAAGTCCATGCCGTACTCGCTTTGGTCGTACTTCGTGTGGCAGCCGTAGCACTGGACCGCCGTGCGGGAGTGGCAGGCGTAGCACTCCATCCTGGCGTGGCCGGCGACGGTGTGCTCGGCGGTGCCGGTGATCACCTTGCTCCGGAACAGTTTGCCGCTGCGCTTGCCGAGCACGTAGACCGTGCCGTCCTGGTAGAAGGCGTTCGAGTAGCTCCTCCCCTTGGCGGTCAGCATCATCTTCATCCCCTGCCGCATCGGGATCCGGTATCCCTTGGACTCGCGCAGGGACTCCTCGTTCTCGCGCAGGATCTCGCGGTAACGGGGAGGGCGGGCACCGCCGTGGCAGTCCTCGCAGGCGATCTCGGTCTGGAGGTTCATGTTGCGGTAGGCGTAGCCGTCCCCCATTACGTCGCGGGAGGTGTGGCAGTCGATGCACTCCATGCCGGCGGCGGCGTGAACGTCGGGGGCGATATGCACCGCGTTGCGGACGCCGCTCATCGTTACCGGACCGGGGTCGCCGTGGCTGGTGGGAACGAGCGAGTTGTTGCCGTCGTAGAGTCCCTGGAAGGAGAGGGCGATTCGGCCGCTGCGGTTGTGGCAGCGGGTGCAGACCTCGGTCCCGGGAAGCCGTTCCATGGCGTGGCTAGCGGAGTGGGGTTTTCCCCGCAGGGACGGATCGCTCCCCAGGTAGGTCCCCTCGTCGTTGTAGGGAAAATGGCAGGCTGCGCACCCGGAGGCGTGGCTCGCGGCGTAGACGCCGGAGGCGGGGTAGGCTACGTGGCACCGGGAGCAGAACTTCCGGTAGAGGTCGCCCGAGATGTGGTCGAGCTCCGCCACCGGTTTGAGGTCGAGGGGGCGCCCCTGCGCATCGAAGAGCTTCGCCCGGCGGCTGCCGTACGGCGAGGAATCGGGCCCCTCCCAGGTGAGCGCGATGTTTCGGATCATCCCGCTCGCCGTGTACATGAGGTTGGAGGATACCCGCCCCACCTGGTATTTATGGCAGGAACCGCAGCTTTTTTCCCAATGTTCCGGGGCGGAGGGGTTGCCGGGGCCGAACATGGTGCGGTGGGCGGCCTCCTTGGTGGACGCCGTGGGATCCCCGCCGTGGCAGGAGACGCAGCCGGAGTGGCTCGCCGATACCTTTTCGAGCCCGCCGTGGCACGACTCGCAGCCGGAAGCCCCGCCGGAAGCGGCGCACCCCGCGAGCGCGAGGGTAGCCGCGAAGATCAGGCAGAGCAGAGCCGTGAGGAGCGGGTCGAGGGGGAGCGGGAGGCGAATCCTTGTCATGCGGTCACTATTCATCGGATGCCGGGGTTGGTACGGGAACGTTAGCAGCGAGAGCGGCGCCCTTTCACCAGGGAACCGATCCCCGGCGGTTACCGGGGGGCATCGCCGTTTGCGCCACTATAGTGAAACTCGTGTCATTAACCAAGACTTTATTGCGTTTTTTGAATATCCCCCGGCGGGGAAGCGGCGCCCGCCGGACTGCACGCATAGATATCCCGGCGGGGAAGCGGCGCCCGCCGGACTGCACGCGCAAAAATGGCCGACGGCGGTTGCCGTCGGCCATGTCGAGCGATGGTGCCGATATCTTTTAGAAAACCAGCTGCAGCTGGGTCACGAAGGTGTTGAAGTCCTTGCTGCGCAGATTGCCTCCCTGCAGACCGGTGAAGGTCCCTTCCTGGTCGAAGTCGGTGTGGCTGTACTCGAAGGTGACCTTGAGGTTCTGGCCGCGGATGTAGTAGTTGGCCCCGAGGCCAAACCAGTCGATCTTCTGGTTGAAGACGTTGTTGAGCTCGGCGAAACGCCAATTCTCGTAGCGGCCGAAGAACTGCAGCGGCAGGGAGGGAAGCATGTAGCCCCCCTTCACGTACCAGCCGTTTTTCTGGCCGTTGAGGCCGAGCGCGCCCAGGTCGGGGCTCGCCCCCAGCTGGGGATCGTCCAGGTCGACCCGCTCGTAGGCGGCGGATGCGGTAACGGTGCCGACCCCTTCGAAGGGATACTCGAAGTAGCCGTCGAAGGTCCAGGCCTGGTAGTCCTTCTTGTCGGCGCGGTTGACGGTGTCGCCGTAGGCCACGTCCGGTTCGAACTGGTAGGCGCCGCCGACGGTCAGCACTTTCTTCTGGCCGAGGTAGGTCCCCTTGTAGCCGTAGGTGTTCTCGGGATCGAGGAAGGTGAGGTGCCCGCGGAAGGAGTAGCGGAAGTTGGAGCTCGGAGCGGTGTCGCCGGAGACCGCCTTGCGCCCTTCCATGACGTCGGCCCGGTACTGGAAGACGTCGTTGAAGAGGTTGCCCCAGACCGCCACCCCCATGTCGCGGGTGGTGACGAAGGAGGGGCGGATGAAGAGCGAGCGGTCCAGGGTGAGCGGCATCTCGCACGCCTCCAGGTTCTCGCGGGAGAGGTTGTACTTGAACTTGCCGGCGTAGATCTTGAAGCTGTCGTAGAGGTCGAAGCGCATCACCGCGTCCAGCATCTGGAACTGGGTTCCCTGGTTCTGGCTCGCCACGTCGATGGGGGTGACGTTCTGGTCCTCGGTGTACTCGGTCTGGACGTAGAGGCCGAAGTGGTCGCCCCAGCTCCCCATCAGGGCGAGCCGGTTGCGGCGGAAGTTGAAGTTGGTGGTGGTGTCGTCGTTGTTGTCCCCCGATCCGGTGTCACGCACCGTCATCTGGAACTGCCCCTTGTAATCGAGCTGCAGCGAGCCCTTGTCGTCGGGACCGAAGGTCATCTGGGGGCCGGCGAAGGCCGTGCCGGCCAGCATGAGGAAACCTATGGTCAACCCTGCAACCCCTGCCGATTTAGTTGACATGATCATAGTTTGGAACTCCTTGTCGTAGAGGAAATCGATTGGTCACTGGCGCCAGGATAACTGGCGCCATCAGCACCCTCCGGCGCTCCCTGAGCCGGAGCCGCTGCTGGTGCCGGTGCTGGTGCTGGTGCCTGAGGTAGCCCC
Organism: Geomonas sp. Red276; assembly: GCF_054784495.1. Lineage (NCBI taxonomy): Bacteria > Pseudomonadati > Thermodesulfobacteriota > Desulfuromonadia > Geobacterales > Geobacteraceae > Geomonas > Geomonas sp. Red276. The sequence continues at coordinate 86,728 of NZ_BLXW01000018.1, read as the reverse complement.
GGTGGCGACGTACTGGGAGTCCTGAAGAAGGATCTGATCGGCACGCGGATCGGTGACGGCGGAGAAGAGGGCATGGGAAACCGGGTCGAGCGCCATGGCCGCCGGGGTGATGGTCCCGGTGGTGCGCAGGGCGGTGGTGCCCGGAGTGACCGCGTCCACCCGCCAGATGCTCCCGGTGGGGAGGTTGTTGGCGGGGGTGGTGCTGTTGTAGACGTAGGCCGACCACTGGTTCCAGGAGCCGTCGTAGAGCCGGACCGGCCAGGCGGTCACGCCGTCCATGACGAAGAAGAGCACGGAGGCGCGCATCCCCGAGGCGCAGTAGACGATGTTCATGGGACGGGCGGCGGTGATCCCTTTGGCCTCCAGGCGGGTCACCAGGTCGGCGGAGGCGGGGAACATGCGGGTCTTGGTGGTGACCCCGCCGGGGTAGTCGGCGTAACGGCTGTAGTCGTCGACGATGGCGTTGGCGACGTTGGCGGCGATGGTGCCGCCGCGCGCATCGATGATGGCGAGGTCGCCGGCGGCCACGGTCCCCTTGTTGAGGTCGTCCACGGCCTTGATCATGTCGCCGATGGCGAGCCGCAAGGAGGCCTTGAGGCCGGTGTTGCGCACGCTGTAGGTGGAAGGGGCGACCGTGGTGGCGTCGGTCGCGAGGGTAAGGCCGCCGTCCTCCCAGGCGTTGTCGCCGCCGTTTAACACCTTCAGGCGCTCCTTCGGGAAGCCCCAGTAGCGGAAGGTGAAGTAGGCGCGGGTCATGTTGAGGAAGTTACCCCCCTTGCTGACCGAGAAGACGATGGTGGTGCGGCTGTCGATCCCCGAGCGCTGGATGATGTTGTCCATGGTGCTGCCGTCGGGAACCTGGGTGGAGATGGGGGCAACCCCCTCCAGCCGGGTCTGGGTCAGGTCCACGTTGTTGGTGGAGTCGAGCAGCAGGGAGCCGGGAATGTGGGCGGTGGCATAGGCTGCCGGGGTGGTGACTTCAAGCACCACCACCTTGTCGAGCGTGTTCGGGTCCTGGCTGTTGACCAGTCCCTGGGAAGCCCACTGCTGAAGGGTGGACGCCTCGACGAGGGCGTTGGCCGTCTGCGCGGTGGCCGATACCGGCCGGCTGGGTGCGTCGTACCCTTTGGTTCCGCATCCCGCGCTGACCACGAACAGGATTGCAACCGTCGCGAGCAGGCCGGCCAGCGCCAATCTGCCCTTGAGAATCAGTTTCTCTGACATAAACCCTCCTTTGGTTAAATAACGTTAATCGTCGATTGAATTACCTCTACCTCGTATCTAGCTAAGCCACCTCCCTCTGAGAAAGGCGCCCCGTTCCACTGTGTAGACATGGTAAGCACCGGCTCATTATCATTCCTTTGTCAGTCCAAATTATTATTGCAATCTTACAAAAAAATTGTCATAAGCATGAATGAATTATTCTCATGTAATACATGCGTCTTCCGCATCACCGTTTTGGAGTACACCCCCTATGGATCTCACCCTCCTCAAGACCTTCGTGAAGGTCGTCTCGCTGGGGAGTATCACCAAGGCTGCCGCGGCCCTCTTCGTGACCCAGTCGGCGGTCTCCCGGCGCATCAAGCAGCTCGAGGACGGTGTCGGCACTCCGCTGCTCGACCGTAACGGACCCACCCTGGTCCCTACCGACGCCGGGCTCCTGCTGCTCGACAAGGGGCGCAAGATCCTCGACCTGGAGCAGGAGTTCCTCCTGGGGCTCGGCGCCCCCGCGGCCCGGCGGGCCATCTCTTTCTGCTCGACCCCATCGCTCGGAGTGGACCGGCTCGCCAGGGTGCTGGAGTCCTTCATCTCGGACCACGCCGCCACCGTCGATCTCCACTGTGTCTTCGCCATGCCGGAGGAGGCCCTGGCCGGCATCGACAGCGAGCGGTTCGACCTGGCCCTCATCGAGCACTGCGACGAGGTGGAGTTCAGCAACCGGCTCATCTGGCCGCTCCCCCACGACGAGGTGTTGTTCGTCAGCGCTCCCTCTCTCGAGATCCCCGCCGGGGAAAACACCCTCGACATGCTGCTCGGCCGGCGCCTGTTTCTGAAGACGGAACAGGGGTGTGCGAAGCGGTTCATCGACAAGAACCTCACCGCGCTCAACCGCAGCTGCCGCGATTTTTCCAGCGTGGTCTATTTCGACGACCTCTCCTTCATCCGCCGGGAGGTGCTGGCGGGGAAGGGGGTGACCTTCGCTTCGTCGGCGCTCTTCGCCTCCGAGCTGGAGGCCGGCATGCTGCGGGCCCACCGGGTGCGGGGCTTCGACCATGTCCGGCCACGCACGCTGATCCTCGGGCGCCGCAGGTTCTCCGCGATCCACAACACCTTCCTCGATTACCTCTTCGAAGAGTTCGGCGTTTCGAGTCCCCACGACCTTTTGGAGGGGCTGCCGGAACGGCAGAGGATGGCTGCGAATGGGGACGGGCCCCGCTAGAGGGACTCCCTCCCGGCCTCCGGCCCCCCTTGCGTGAATGGGCGAGAGTATAAATAGGGAGGCCTTGGCCTCCGAAGGGGTGAAGGGGTGAAGGGGTGAAGCCTTGAAGGCCGGGATGTTTTCCGGATGGTTTTGTTTGGAGCGGGGGGTGATCGACGAGGGGAACTGCGGTATCAGTGATAATCGTAGGTTGGCAGGGGTATTCCTCTGTTTGACAAATGGAGATCGCTGGGATAGATTCGCCCGATCAGGTGGCAATGTCGTCGGGCGAAGGCGGGAACATGGCGGTCAAAGACCAGAACTCACTGCGGAAACTGCTGCAAACCTGCTCCGATCTCGAGGCGCTGGCCGGGGAGCTCTACCGCACCCTGGCCAAGGTACACAAGGATGACGACGCGGCCCATGCCCTGTGGCTGAAGACCGCGCGCGAGGAGGATAACCACCAGTTGCAGTTCGATCTCTGCCTCAGGCTCGCCTCCAACATGGTACACGGCTCCTCGGTCAGCCAGGAGAAGGCCGACCGCGCGGTGGCGCTCTTCAAGGAGTCCATCGTCAACCTGAGAAATTCTCCTCCCTCGGTTCCCGCCGCCCTGAAGTTCGCCATCCGGATGGAGACCGCCATGCTGGAATTCCACACGGCCCAGGCGCTCGATTTCACGAGCGACCAGTTCCTGAACATGTTCAAGGCGATGATGAACGACGACCGGGAGCACATCAAGTCGCTGCAGGACTTTCTCCAGCGCTACGAAAGCAGGTAACCCCGCTTATACCTTCACGGACGACTTACCTTTACCTTCAGGGGACTGGCCGCCAAAAGTAGCCTGTCCCCTTTTTCACGCAGAAGAATCACCCTCGCCCCTCCCCCTCGTCTGGGGGATGGGGAATACCGGATCACGCTATGGAATCTCGCCTTTCTCCCGCCCTTTCCGGGGCGCTTTCGATGGCCGCCTGTGCCTTTTTGTGGAGCCTCGCCGGCCTATTCATCAAGGTACTCGACTGGAACCCGTTTCTTATCGCCGGCCTGAGGAGCCTGATCGCCTTTTTCACCATCTGGGCCTGCATCGGCTCGCTGCGCATCCGCTGGTCGGGGCCGCTTCTGGCGGCCGCCCTCGCCAATGCGGTCACCATGCTCCTCTTCGTGGCCGCCAACAAGACGACCACCGCCGCCAACGCCATTCTCCTGCAGTACCTCGCCCCGGTCTTCACCGCCCTCTTCGGGGTCACCGTCCTCAAGGAGCGGCTGCATCGGGAACAGGTGCTGGCGCTGTTTTTCACCATCGTCGGCATGGTGGTCCTCTTCCTCGATCGCCTCTCCCCGGGGCAGCTTCTGGGGAACCTGCTGGCGCTCACCTCCGCCTTCACCTTCTCGCTCATGTTCGTCTTCACCCGGATGCAGAAGGAGGCCGACCCGCTGCAATCCTTCCTCGTTTCCCATGCGGTGGCCGCCGTGATCGCCCTGAGCATTGCGCTCTTCTTTCCCCTGCCGGCCTTCACTCCCCGGGCCATCGGGAGCATTCTCGTGCTGGGGGTGGTGCAGATCGGTTTCGCCTCGCTCTTTTTCTCCTACGGCATCAGGCGGGTATCCGCAGTGACCGCCAACCTGCTCGCCCTCATCGAGCCGGTATTCAACCCGGTCTGGGTCTTCCTCGTCCTGGGCGAGGCGCCGACCGTCAACACCATGATGGGGGGGGCGCTCATCGTCGGCTCGGTGGTCATGGCCACCATGATCGGCGCCCACCGGGCCGCGCGCTACGCCGGCACCTGAAGCTTCCGTCCGGTAGACGCTAGCGGCGGCTACCCCTCTTCCCGGTGACGACCGCGGCGAGTCCGACGACGCCGCAAAGCGCCATGGTCGCGGTCATCGGGATCGCCGTGCCGTTACTGAAGAGGCCGACCAGCGCGCCGCCGGAGGCCCCGAGGGTGTACTGGATGGTCCCCAAAAGCGCCGAGGCGCTTCCTGCCGCGCGGTCGAAGGGGGCCATGGCCAAGGCGGTGATGTTGGGGTAGAGAAGCCCGGTCGTGCAGAGGCTCACGAAGATGAGCACCGCCTGGAGCGGGAACCCGCCGATCCCGGTGAGAACGGCGGCGGTGAGGAGAACTCCCGCGGTCGCGTTGACGGCAAAGGCCACTGCGGCGATCTTCTGAGGGGAATGGTGGCGCAGCAGCTTGCGGTTGGCCTGGGAGCCCCCGATCAGCCCGAAGGCGTTGACCGCGAAGAAGAGCCCGAACTGCTGCGGGGAAATGCCGTGCAACTCGATGAACAGCAGCGGTGCTCCCGAGATGTAGGCGAAGTTGCATCCGGCCACGCACCCCAGGGCGATGGCGTAGCGGAGATACTGGCTGTTTTTGAGGAGGTGTCCGTAAACTTTCGCCATCTCCGCCAGGGTCCGGCTCTGCCGGCGCTCCCGCGGGAGCGACTCGGGGAGCCCCACCGCCGCCGCCAAAAGCGAGGCGATCCCGAAGAGCGACAGGAACCCGAAGATCCCCCTCCATCCGGTGACCAGCAGGATCTGCCCTCCTCCCAGCGGCGCGAGGATGGGAGCGACCCCCATGATCAGCATGAGCAGCGAGAACATCCTGGCCGCTTCCGTGGTGTCGTAGAGATCGCGCACCACCGCCCGCGAGATGACCATCCCCGCCCCTCCTCCCACCGCCATCGCCACCCTCCAGAAAAGAAGGCCGGACCCGGTCTGCACCATGGCGCAGCCGATGGTGGAGATCACGTAGAGGGCGAGCCCCGCGAGGAGCGGGCCGCGCCGGCCGTAGCGGTCGGCGAGCGGGCCGTAGAAGAGCTGGCCGAAGGCCGAGCCGTAGAGAAAGGCGGAGACCGAGAGCTGCACCGTGGCGAGCGGCACGTTGAGATCGCGGGCCATTTCCGGGAAGGCGGGGAGGTACATGTCGATGGACATGGCGCTGAAGGCGGTCAGGGCCCCGAGGATCAGCACGAAGAAGGTCAGCTGCGCTCTGCTCATTTCAGCGGGCAGTACCGCTGTTTCCGTTTTAATCACGTCGAATTCTCCAAAACAAGTTGCCGTCTACAACCATCTGGCTGAAACTTTACCCCATCCTCACCCCCACCTTTCCCTTGAAGGGGAGGGGGGGCGGTGCCGGCGGAAGATTGGCTGATCAGGAAAAAGAGGGGGGAATCACTTCAAAAGGTTCGCGTAGGCGCGGCGCAGGACGTCGCGGCAGAGCTCGAGCTCCTCTTCGGAGATCCCCTGCTGGGCCTCCTCCACGATCCCCTTCGCCAGCGCCGTGGCCTGATCCATGAGATCCTTGCCCGCGTCGGTGAGGTACAAAAGACGCTCCCTCGCGTCGCCGGGGCTGGGAAGCCGCACGATCAGCCCGCGCTCTTCGAGACCGGCCGCGAGGCGCGCCATGGTGGTCTTGTCCTTGGCGGTCTTCTCGGCCAGCGCCCCCTGCGGCAGCCCGTTGGAATCCCAAAGCTGCCCCAAAAGGAGGTACTGTTCCGGGGTGATCGGCAGCTGGTGCCTGACGAGTTCGCAGTTGAGACGCCTCACTACGGCGCGGGAAAACCGGGATGCGAGGTGCCCGAGGGAGGTGTGCAGGTGGTATCTGTGGTCGGCAGTTTTCATGTAGTTGCTATATACAACTAAATTGCTCCCGCTGTCAACCGGGAAGAGTTTTTCCGCGGCGCCCGCTCCCGGCCTCGCCCGGGCGGCGTTGACAATGCTGGGGGCGGTGTTAGATTGAACCAATGGGGTCTTGTAACTAGTTTTCCCATGGTGCCGGACGCTATTACTGCGATAGCGTCTCACCCCGATACTACTGACCGCCTTGAAACTGCTTCTTCGCAGCATTTGTTTTCCCTCCATCCTCCTTTTGACAGACCTCTTCGAATCACCACCGACAACGTATCGTTGTTTTCGCTACCGGAGTCATTCTCCCGGTTGCCCTGCTGCGTCTTGTGACTGCGGCAAGGCCTCTGGGGGAATCGATATGCCGATCGAGCGGCAAGAAGGGAGGTGGGAATCCTCGTTTGCGCGTCGACGGGTGCTGGGGTCCAAGGCGCGCTGGTCAACCGCCCGTAAGGGGCGGCAGCACCCAGCGGAGACGGTGACTGCGGATAGGAGGCAAGCCATGTGTACGAAGAGGCTCGTGGTAACAGTGGTGTCGGCTTTTCTTTCCCTGGTGATCTTTTCGCCTGCGGCCGTGTACGCCAAGGATAAGGATTTTGACGGCCCGCCGTCGCATCACGACTGCCGCCGCCCGGCTGAGAACTGGAGCCAGATCCTTCCCGGCAGCGAGAGGTTCGTGGTTGTCCTGAACGGCGCCGGTGTCCTCGACAAGGAAACCGGCCTCGTGTGGCAGCGGTCCCCGGATGCCCCGACCTGGGACTGGAACGGGGCGCGGGCCCAGTGCGCCTCGATCGAGATCGGAGGCCGGCTGGGGTGGCACCTGCCGACGGTGGAGCAACTCACCAGCCTGATCGACCGCACCAGCACCAACGGAAGGATGGTGCCGGAGGACAACCCGTTCGGACTGGTCAGGGTCCGCCATCCTTACTGGACGGCATCTCCCTATCCGGGAGCGCCCGGTTATTCCATGAGGGTTGATTTTGCCGACGGCACGACCTTGGGGGCGGCGGTAACCGAACTGTTCCATGTCTGGTGCGTAAGAGGCGGACAGGCGGCCAACGAAGAGCCGTGAGGCTCGCCCGGTGAAAGGGGAAATTTGTAGCCCGTGGGGACGTTGGTTCAGGGACCGCGTCCCCACGTTTTTTGCCCGGCCCACTCTCAGATACCAAGCCGCGACTGGGTAACATGTGCCCATAATAGGCTAATAAAATAATTAACACTGTCATATTTCAGGTTCGGCTTACATTGCCATTCGACTTGCAAGTATCCTGACTGGTGTTAAGCTTGGAAAAAGGATGCAGTGTGGCTTAAGATGAATTAATAAAGCCTGTGTATTATTCCTGTATCGAATGTTCTGCGACACGCGGCACTCCGGAGTAGCAAAGCCGGCCTCATGGATGAGGGGAGGAGGTGCCGACACCATGGATACGGGGTTCGCAGCAAGATTCTTCACCGCCTTTTGCCTTTTCACCGCTCTCCTCGCGGTCTTTCCCGGCAGCAGCTGTCTTGCCGGCGAGCGGCGCGGCACCGTCACCTTCGCCATCGACATTAACGCTCCCCGCGAGATCCACACCGTCAAACTCTGGTTCCCCTATCCCACCACCGACCTCGAGCAGAAGATAGAAAACCTCAAATTCAACGGCAACTACACCCGGTTCAACCTGTCGCGGGAGCCGGAGAGCGGCTCGCTCTATCTCTACACAGAGTGGACCGGGCCCCTGAAAAAGCGCGACCTCACGGTCAGCTTCCATGCCGTTGCCAGTGAACGGAGGGTGGCCAACCTCAAGGAGTCCGGCACCGGCTTCCCCAACGAGGTGAAAAAGTACCTCAGTGCCGAATTCTTCGTCCCTTCCGACGACCCGAAGATCAAGTCGCTGGCCCGCCAGATCGTGGCCGGCAAGAGGGGACTCCTCGAGAAGGCGCGGGCCGTCTACGACTGGACGGTGGATAACACCACCCGGGACCCGAACGTGCCGGGGTGCGGTCTGGGCAATGTCGAGGCGACCATCGCCTCGCGCTCCGGCAAGTGCGCCGATATCAGCTCGGTATTCGTCGCCCTGGCGCGTGCGGCCGGCATCCCCGCCCGGGAGATCTTCGGCCTCAGGCTGGGGACCCCGGGGCAGACCGACCTCACGGACGGCCATCACTGCTGGGCGGAATTCTATCTTCCCGGTTCCGGGTGGGTTCCCGTCGATCCGGCCGACGTGGTGAAGATCCGGCTGCAACGCCAGCTCTCCCCGGCGGGACTTCGGTACTACCGCGACTACTACTTCGGAGGGGTGGACCAGTACCGGGTCACGCTGCACAAGGGGGGGCGCGGGATCAACTTTTCCGAAGGGAACGCCCAGAAGGTCAACTACTTCATGTATCCCTACGCGGAGGTGGACGGCAAGGCCCTCGACTACTGCAGACCCCGGACCTTCCACTTCACCGTTTCCTTCCGCGAGGATTGATCGCCACCACGGTGCCGGCCGGTTAACAGCGCGCCCGGAGAAAGGGGGGCGCGTGAAGGGGGATCGATGCGCGCAGGGATCGCGCTGAAAATAAACCTCATCGTCCTCGCGGTGGTCTTTTCGCTGGGCACCATCCTGGCCGGCTATTTCCTTCAGGAGCAGTACACCTCGCTCCAGGTGGAGCTCAGGCGCCGCATCGAGCTCTTCGGGGGGTACCTCGCCAAGACCCTGGAAGGGCATCCCGACCGCGGGGACCAGGGGGGGATCGATCAACACCTGAGGGCCGCGGCGCTGGACCCGGAAATCTGCTACATCATGGTCAAGTCCAACGAGGGAGAGATCCGGGCCGCCCGCTGGGTGAACAGCACCGCGCACAACATCTTCGAGGTAGATTTCCCCCTTCACACCGGCGCCCGCTCTTCTACCGGCCCCGCCTTCGGAGAGGTGGACGGCGATTCCGGCCTCAAGGTCAACGGGTGGCTCACCATCGGGGTCGACGCCTCCCACGTCAATACCGCCATCCAGAGGCTCTTCTGGCGCACCGGCATCGCCGTCAGCGCGGCGGCGCTGGTGGCCATGGTCATCGGCTTCTTTTACGTCCACTTCTTCCTCCGCACCTCGATCACCCCCCTTCTGTACGGGATCCGCGAAATCGGGGAGGGGAGCCTCACCTACCGCTTCAGCGGCGACCGCAAGGACGAGCTCGGGGAGATCGGCCGGGCCTTCAACGAGATGTCCGAGCGGTTGCGGCGGACCCTTTTCACCAAGGAGCAGCTGGAGGCCACCGTCGCCGAGCGGACCGCCGCCCTCGAGACCGCGCTCGCCGAGCAGGTGCGGAGCAAGGACGAGGTGGTGGCGAAGGAATGCCGCATCAAGCTCCTGCTCGATTCCACCGCCGAGGCGATCTACGGCCTGGACCAGGACGGCAATTGCATCTTCTGCAATGCCGCCTGCGTGGCCATGCTGGGTTATAAAAGCGAGCAGCAGCTGCTCGGCCAAAACATGCACAACCTGCTGCATCACACCAAGCCCGACGGCACCCCCTACGAGATGGAGCGCTGCGGGATCTTCGACGCCTTCCGGAAGGGTGAACGCTATCACTGCGACCGCGAGTACTTCTGGAGGGTCGACGGTACGCCGATTCCCGCCGAGTACTGGGCGTACCCGGTCAGGGAGGGGGAGCGGATCACCGGGGCGGTGGTCACCTTCCTCGACATCTCGGAAAGGATCCGCCTGACCGAGCAACTGGTCCAGGCGCAGAAGCTGGAGTCGATCGGCCGGCTGACCGGCGGGGTGGCCCACGACTTCAACAACCTGCTGACGCCGATCATGGGGTATTCCGAGCTCCTGAAGAGGGACCTGGCCGGTAACGACCAGGCCGTCAACATGTTGACCAACGTCCTGAAGGCTGCCGGCAAGGCCCGGGAGCTCGTGCAACAGCTGTTGAGCTTCAGCCGCAAGCAGGTGCTGGAGATGAAGGTCATCGACCTGGGCGAGGTGATCGGCGGGCTCAAGGGGATCCTGCGCCATACCATCCGCGAGAGCGTCTATCTTCGTTTCAACCTGGCCGGTGAGCGTTACGGTGTGCGGGCGGACCGCAACCAGGTCGAGCAGGTCATCATGAACCTCGCGGTCAACGCCCAGGACGCCATCGCCGACCACGGGACGATCATCATCGAGACCGGTCCGGTTTTCCTGGACAACGAGTACGCCGGCCTGCATTCCGAGGTGGTCCCCGGCCGCTACCTCATGGTGGCGGTCAGCGATGACGGCTGCGGGATGGACCACGAGACCCGCCAGCGCATCTTCGAGCCGTTCTTCACCACCAAGGGGGTAGGGAAGGGGACCGGGCTCGGGCTCGCCACCGTGTACGGCATCGTGCGGCAGCATGGCGGCAACATCTGGGTCTACAGCGAGCCCGGGAAGGGAACCACCTTCAAGTGCTATTTCCCCATCGTCGACGCGGAGCCGGTTGCCGAGGAAGCGGCGGCCGAAGCGGAGGTATCCTTAAGCGGCGAGCGGCGGACCATCCTCCTCGTGGAGGACGAAGAGATGGTGAGGACCATGGTGCAGGAGTTCCTGGCCGGGCAGGGGTTCCAGGTGCTGGCGGCGGGCACGGCAAAAGAGGCGCTGCAGATGAGCAAGGGATGTCCCCTTGACCTGCTGATCACCGACGTGGTGATGCCGGATCTGAACGGGCCCGAGTTGTACACGCGGCTTTTGGAGGGGCATGCGGGACTCAAGGCCCTGTACATGTCCGGCTATACCCAAAACGCCATCGTCCACCAGGGGGTGCTGGTGGAGGGGATCCACTACATCCAGAAACCGTTCGACGCAGCCTCCTTCACGAGGAAGGTCCAGAGCGTGCTCCAGTCGTAGGGGCGGGAAGCGGCCACTTCCTACCATGGTCATCCCCGCCAACGAGAGCGCCTTTTTCGAGGCGTTCGCCAGGTTCCCTTCCCGCCTCGCCCCCGTTCCCCGATGGCTGGGGCGCAATTGCCGTGCTCCTTCATGTTTTTCCTCCTTTTGCCGATAAGGTTGGGACCTCCCCGGGAGTGCGGGTTTCTCGGGGATCACACTCATCCGGTGGGGGAACCATGATTGCCGCGAACATGAATCTGGGACAGAAACTCAAGTTAACCTTTGCAACCGCCTTGGTGATGCTGCTGCTGGTCGGCGCGACCAGCTACTGGGCGGTCCATTCGCTCTCCGACGCCACTTCGCAGACCCTGGGGCTGGAGGCCAAGATCGCTCAGAACGCCGAGCGTCTGCGTGCCGACGTCCTCGGTCTGCGCCGTTTCGAAAAAGACTCCTTCATCAACATCGCCGCCAAGGCCAAGGTGAACGAATACCGCGGGAAGTGGCGCGAGCAGCTGGAGCACGCCCAGTCGAGGATCGCGGACCTCGAAAGGATCGTGCAGACCCCTCAGGACAGGGAAGTGGTCCGGACCATGAAAACCACCCTTGCCGTCTACGTGTCCGGCTTCGGCAAGGTGTCCGACCAGATCGACCTCGACAGGATCGTCACCACCCAGCAGGCCAATACGGCCATCGACGAGTACAAAGACGATATCCACAAGCTGGAGAACGTCGCCAAGGATTTCGCCACCGACGGCGCTAAGCGGATGAGCAGCGAGGAGCAGTCCCTGAGGGGGGCCGCTTTCCGCTCCACGGTCGAAATGCTCTCGTTCATGCTGGCCGCCATGATCGTCTACCTGGTGGCCTTTTTCATGCTGAAGCGGAGCATCGCCGGCCCCATCTCCGACCTCTGCCGGGCCGTGGAGAACGTCGCCGCCGGGAGCCACCAGATCTCCACCGGCTCCCAGGAGCTGAGCCAGGGGGCGACCGAACAGGCCGCCGCCGCGGAAGAGGCTTCCGCCGCCATGGAGGAGATGAGCTCGACTATCCGCCAGAATGCCGATAACGCCTGCCAGACCGAAAAGATCGCCATCCTCAGTTCGGAAAATGCCAAGTCGGGAGGGGTGGCGGTGGCCAACACGGTGCAGGCGATGCGCGAGATCTCGGACAAGATATCCATCGTCGAGGAGATCGCCCGGCAGACCAACCTGCTCGCTTTGAACGCGGCGATCGAGGCGGCCAGGGCCGGGGAGCACGGCAAGGGATTCGCGGTGGTCGCCTCCGAGGTGAGAAAGCTCGCGGAAAGGAGCCAGAAGGCGGCCTCGGAGATCGGGAAGCTCTCCAAGGACAGCGTCGCCATCGCGGAAGAGGCGGGAAGCATGTTGACCGTTCTCGTTCCCGACATCCAGCGGACCGCGCAACTGGTGCAGGAGATCAGCGCGGCCTGCCGGGAGCAGGATCAGGGGGCCGAACAGATCAACGCCGCCATCTTGCAGCTCGAGCAGGTGATCCAGCAGAATGCCTCGGCTTCCGAGGAGATGGCCTCCACCTCGGAGGAGTTGGCCTCCCAGGCGGAGCAGTTGAGGGATGTGGTGGCCTTCTTCGGCGAGACGAGGACTTCCTACGCGCCTCGGCCGATGAGGATGCCGGAGTCGCGGACGAAAAGGCCGGGAAGAACGGAGAATGGCTACTCCCGGCTCACCCGAAGTGGCGCCCCCAACCGTGGGATGGCCCCCGGGGGGACGGCCGGGGTCGACTTCAGGCTGGACGACGACGTCGACCAGCAGTACGAGCGGATGTAAGGAAAGAGGTCCTGAACGACAAAGGCCCTTGCCCCGGAAGGGGGTAAGGGCCTTTTTTTTATTCATTGACGTGACCTTGCCGAAGGGCCTTTTACTAACCCCTCTCCCCTGAAGGGGCGAGGGGTTATGGATTGGCTGCCCCTCTCCCGGAGGGGGAGGGGATATGGACGGAAGGTGTCTACACCCGGAAGCGCTGGACGATCTCCTGGAGTTCGTTGGAAAGATTGGAGAGGCCGGCGGAGGAGTGGGACATCTCCTCGGCCCCTTCGGCGCTGCTCCTCACGATGTTGGAGATGTCATGGATGTTCTGGGTTATCTCTCGGGTGGTCGCGGTCTGTTCCTCGGCGGCGGTGGCGATCTGGTTGATCTGGGCGGTCACGTCGTAGATCTGCTGCAGGATCATCTCCAGGGCTTCACCGGACTTGGCGGCGCCCACGGAACCCTTCTCGACCTCCTCGACCCCTTCTTCCATCGCCCGCACCGCGAGCTTGGTCTCGCTCTGGATCGCCTTGATCATCTGGTCGATCTCGCGGGTCGCCTTGGTGGTCCGCTCGGCCAGGGCGCGCACCTCGTCGGCGACCACCGCGAAGCCTCGCCCCTGTTCGCCGGCGCGGGCCGCCTCGATGGCGGCATTGAGGGCCAAGAGGTTGGTCTGGTCGGCTATGTCCTCGATGGTGCAGATGATGTCCCCGATCTGCTGGGAACGGCTTCCCAACTGCTCGACCGCCCCGGCGGAGTGGCGCACCTTTTCCGCGATGCGCCCCATCCCCTCCACCGTCTCCCGGACGATCCCGGCGCCGTCCCGGGCCACGGAGGAGGCGCGGTTGGAGCTCTCCGCCGCCTGGTGGCAGTTGAGGGCGATGTCGGAGCTGGTGGCCGACATCTCCTCGCTGGCGGTCGCCACGGTGGCGGCCCGGCTGACCACGTCGTTGGCCCCGTCGGTCATCTCGCGCGAGGTGTTGTTGAGTTTGGACGCCGACCGGGAGACCTCCCGGCTGCTCTGGTTGACCTTCTCCATGACCTGCCGCAGGCTTCCCACCATCTGCCGCATCGCCTCGTAGATGCCGGAGCGCCCCGCCTCGATCGATACGGTCAGGTCGCCTTGGGCCACGGTCTGGGCGATGGACTCCATCTCGGTCGGTTCGGCGCCGACGCTCTTGAGGAGCCACCGGGTCACCACGTGGGTCAATAAGCTCACGAAGATGAGAACGACGAGGGTGACGCCGAGGATCAGGTAGATCCCGTTCTTGATCCGGTTGCTGCTGACGCTGGCCGCGGCGTTCACCACCTGGTCGATGTCGTCGATGTAGTTGCCGGTACCGATGATCCAGTCGAAAGGCTCGAAGTACACGGAATAACTCCGCTTAGGGAGCGGCTTGCTCTCTCCCGGCTTCGGGAACCAGTAGTCGGTGTATCCCCCTCCCGGCTGCTTGCCCGCCTTGATGATCTCCCGCATCATGTACTTGCCGTTGACGTCCTGCTGGTCCCAGCGGCTCTTCCCCTCGATGTCGGCCCTTCCCATCATGGCGACGTTCACCCCTTGCGAGGTGTCGGCCCACACGTAGCTCCCCTTGCCGTAACGCATGTTGCGGATGATGTCGGCACCCAAGGCCTTGGCCTGGTCCAGCGTCATTTCTCCGTTTTTGTGCCGATCGTAGATCCTTTGCAGCGTGCTGACGGCGAGCTCGACCTCGCTCTTGGCCCGCAGGTCGAAGCTTTCGTGCAGCGACTTCTTGTAGGTCTCGACGAAGGCGGAATGGCTGGTGATGAACTCGCGAAGAGCGATGAATCCGGTGGGGGCTCCCAGCACGAAGCAACTGGAGAGTACCAGCAGCACCAATTTGGATCTGAAGCTGAGCGTTTTGAGTGACATCTTCATGGCGGTCTCCACCTTCACTTTGTTCGTTGTTGCTGCATTCTCACACCCTCCGGCAGGTACTGGACCTGGCGCGACGGGTTCACGAGGGGGTAAGCGGGCTACTCACCTCTTATTTATCGGCAAATAGTGCCGTTGCTTTACTATGAGTACCGATCTCCCGCATTAGACCTGATTCATTCGGCGATAATCGTTGCAAAATGGGCGGGTAAGTGTTATAAGGCAGCAAATTGCAAAAAGACCTTTTTGGTCCTGTTTGCCTCGCCTGACCCCTCCCCCCTTGTCGGCGAACCGTCTGGAGAAAATCAATGCCGCAACATGCCACCTCTTCCGTAGAGACCCCGCCGGGGCTTCGCCTCTCCCTGCGGACCTTCATCCTCACCGCCTCCCTCTTCGTATCCTTCGTGAGCTTCGCCGTGGTCCTCGGCCTCACCGGGCTGGTCTGCCTGGACGCCCTCCAGCAGAACGCCAGAAGGCTCGCCTACCAGGAGGCGCAGCAGTTCTATCACGCCATCCCGTTTCTGATGGGGAAGGGGTTCTCGCGTGACGAGCTTTTGAGCCTCTACAACGAATCCAACGGGAAGGAGGCGCCGGGGAAGAACTCGGTACAGCTGTATCGCACCGAGGTGGTCGAACAACTCTACGGCAAGGTCGATCTCCCCGCCGACTCCGATGTGGCCTACGTCCTCAGGTCCGGGATCCCCCTCGAGAGAAAGGAGGGGCAGGAGGTGAAGAGCGTCTACCCGCTGGTGGCCGCCGAGAGCTGTCTCGGTTGTCACGCCAACGCCCGGGTGGGAAGCATCCTCGGCGCGCTCAAGGTGCGGCAGGACCTCGAGCCGATCACCCGCGACGCCAAGAAGAAGCTCCTCCCCCTCTTCTTTTTCCTCTCGCCCATCCCGATCCTGATGGCGATCTTCATCTCCCGGGCCGTCAACTCCCGGGTTGCCCGCTCGCTCAACGAACTGGGGGACAAGGTCTCCCAGGTCAACAGCATCCGCGACTTAACCCGCCTCGAGTTCAACGTCGCCCCCGGTTTCACCGAGCTTGACCGGGTATTCACCGAGGTCTCCGAGCTGGTCGGCAAGATCAGGGCGGTCTCGGTGGACAAGGAGATCATGGAGCTGGAGATCCAGATGCTGGAGAAGTTCATCATCACCTCCGAGGTCATCCGGGACTGGAAGGAGCACGTCGGCTCCCTGCTTTTGGAGATCAACCAGGTGGTCGAGGCGTACATGCTCTTCTGCATCTTCCAGGTGGGGGAGGAGCTCTACGACATCGAGATCTTCTGGCGCAGCAACCCCAGCGAAGAGACCAGGAAGCAGGTGGAGGAGGCGGTCCTTCGCAAGATCCGGGCGGAGAACGCCCGGCTGGCCATGAGCCCCACCCTGCACGTCACCCACAACGTCGCCTGCGCCAAGGCTTCCACCATCTCCTTGACCGAGAGCGAGCTGGACCTGCAGACCAAGTCGCTGATCCTCGATTCCCCGCAGATCGGCGGGGTGGTGGGGATCGGGGTCCAGTCGGAGTCGGCCTGGAACACCACCCGTTCGCTGGTCATCGACAGCATCCTGACCACCCTTTTGAACGTCATCGGCTCCATCAAGGCGATCCACAAGTACACGAAGGACCTGGAGTACTACGCCACCCGCGACCCGCTCACCAACCTCTTCAACCAGCGGGTCTTCTGGGAGCTCATCACCTACGAGATCGGGCGCGCCGAACGCCACGCCTACCGCTTCGCCCTCCTGGTGATCGACCTGGACAACTTCAAGAACATCAACGACACCTGGGGGCACGCCACCGGCGACCGTTACCTCGCGACCTTCGCCTCCCGGGTGCAGGAGACCCTCCGCAAGGGGGACATCTTCGCCCGCTACGGCGGGGACGAGTTCGTCATCATCCTCCCCGAGGCGGGGGAGGAGCAGGCGGTCATGGTGGCCGGCAGGGTCCGGGAGATCACCGAGGAGCTCTTCGTCTCCACCCCGGACGCCTCCAAAGCCAAGGCTACCGCCTCCATCGGTCTGGCGGTCTTCCCGCTCCACGCCACCAACGAGAGGGACCTCTTCCTGTTCGCCGACAACATGACCTACAAGGCCAAGGGGGACGGCAAGAACCGGGTGAGCGTACCGACCGAGGAGGACGTGGTCGAGGTCTTCCGGCTGGTGGGAGAAAAGGCCCGGCTCGTGCGCGAGGCGGTCGACGAGCGGAAGGTGATTCCGTACTTCCAGCCCATCGCCCCCTTCTGCGAGGGGCTGCCGGAGTGCTGCGAGGTGCTCTGCCGGATCGAGATGGACGGTGAGATCATCCCGGCGAGCGAATTCATCGAGGCGGCGGAAAGCCTCGGCATCGTCGGGAGGCTGGACGCCATCCTGCTCGACAAGGCCTTCGCCAAGGCGACCGAGGAAGGGTACCGGGGGAACCTCTTCGTCAACCTCTCCCCTAAGTCGATGATCCTCCAGGAGTTCCTCCCCAACATCACCGGGCTCGCCGACCGCTACGGGATCGCCCGCAGCCGGGTGGTGTTCGAGCTGACCGAGCGGGAGACGGTGAGAAACCTCACCCTGCTCGAGAAGTTCGTCCGGGACCTGAAGGGGCAGGGATTCAAGTTCGCCATCGACGACTTCGGCTCCGGCTTCTCCTCGTTCCAGTACATTCGCCAGTTCCCCATCGACTACGTGAAGATCGAGGGGGTCTTCGTCAGGAACATGCTCAACGACTACAAGGACATGGCGTTCGTGAAGACGCTCGCCATCCTGGCCAAGGAATTCAACATCAGCACCATCGCCGAGTACATCGAGACCGAGGATATCCTTGCCGCGGTGAAGAGCGTGGGGATCGACTACGCCCAGGGGTTCCACGTCGGGGTTCCCTCACCGTCGCTGCCAAAGGGCGAGGAGAGTGCCGCGTCCGCTTTGGAAAAGGGGGAGTTGCGGTCGGGCGGCGCAATGTGTTAAAGAGGTTGCCTGCCGATGACGATCCGTCATCTGGCGGGCGATCCGTCACCTCTCCGGCCACGAGGGGGGAGCGGCGTCTGTTTCAGTGGCAATAAAGGTCCAAGGACCTATTCCGAAACTTCAATAGGAGGAAGGTACATGAAGAAATTTGTTTGCACCGTTTGCGGTTATGTTCACGAGGGGGATGTGCCGCCGGCCGAATGCCCGCTCTGCAAGGCGAAAGCCGATAAGTTCGTGGAGCAGGGAGCCGGGACCCTTTCCTGGGCCGACGAGCACAAGATCGGTGTGGCGAAAGGGATCGACGCCGAGATCGTCGAGGGGCTCAAGAGGAACTTCCTGGGCGAATGCACCGAGGTCGGGATGTACCTGGCCATGAGCCGCCAGGCCGACCGCGAAGGGTTCCCCGAGGTGGCCGAAGCCTACAAGCGGATCGCCTTCGAGGAGGCCGAGCACGCCGCCAAGTTCGCCGAGCTTCTGGGCGAGGTGGTGGCCGCCGACACCAAGACCAACCTCAAGATGAGGGTGGAGGCCGAAAACGGTGCCTGCCAGGGTAAGAAGGAGCTGGCCGTGAAGGCCAAGCAGTTGAACTACGACGCCGTTCACGACACCGTCCACGAGATGTGCAAGGACGAGGCCCGTCACGGCCAGGTGTTCGCCGGGCTCCTGAAGCGCTACTTCTAACGGTGGCGGGGAGCTTTCCGCCCCCGACGGTGATGCATCATGAACGAGGGCTCCGCGGCCAGGCTGCGGGGCCCTCGTTTTTTGCTGGACCTCGGCCGCCCGCATGATCGCATTTCGATACGAGCGAGGAGCGGGTGTTGCCCGCGGAAATCATTTCGGTTGACTTTTGTTCTATATGGAACTAAATTCTCCTCATGCAATCCCAGGGAATCATCAGCCTCATTTCGTCCATCAGGGACCGCGCGAACGAGTTGATCGGCGATCTCCTGGCCAAGCGCGGGATCACCGGCGTGGTCGCTTCGCACGGGAGCATCTTCGTGAGCCTCTTCCAGGAGGGGCCCCTGTCGATGAGCGAACTCGCCGTGAAGATCGGCAAGAAGAAGAACACGGTCACCGTGCTGGTGGAAAAGCTGACCCGCGAGGGGTATGTCCGGGTGAGGAAATCCCCCTCCGACGGGAGGGTGACCATCGTGGAGTTGACCGAGAAAGGGGAGGGCTTTCGGGGGGACTTCGAGGAGATCTCGAGGGTCCTTCTGGAGAGGGTCTGGGGGGAGATGCCGCTCGAAGAGCGGGAATCGCTGGTCGCCAAGCTGCGTGTGCTGGCCGGCAATCTGGCACACCGCTGAAATTTTTTTGGACAATTGGTTCCATGTGGAACTAACTGTCCATCCACTTCCCCCCGCTACGGGAGGGAACCAACCAGCAAAGGAGCAGATCATGGAAAAGACGGGACAGAATTACAAGGCGTTGTCGATCGGGGAGCTGAAGGCGCTCGGAAGAGTCACCCTGAACAAGGATCTGGAGCTCACCGGCTCCGAGATCTCTTTCAACGAGCTTCCCCCCGGGGTGAGCATCCCCTTCATTCACGCCCACAAGCGCAACGAAGAGGTCTACCTGATCCTCGAGGGGAAGGGGCTCTTCCACCTCGATGGCGATGAATTCGCCATCGAGGCCGGCACCGTGGTGCGGGTCGATCCCGCCGCCAGGCGGTGCATCAAGGCCGATGAAGGGAGCTCGCTTCGCTTCGTCTGCATTCAGACCGAGGCGAAGAGCCTGGTCCAGCACACCGAGACCGACGGCGTCATCCTCGAGGACAAGCCGAGCTGGCTCAAGTAGCTCTCACACGAGGTAGGTCAGGGCCCGCTCCGACTCCACCAGTACCCGCCAGAGCTCGGGGGAGTTCCCGAGCTGCATCTTAACGAAGAAGGCGGCGATGCTGACGTTGGCGCGGGCCCGGAAGAGCTCGACCCTCCGCCAGAAGTCGTCGGCCGGCAGGTCCCCGGCCGCTTCCCGGTAGGCCTCGATGAAGGTCTCCTCGATGAGCCCACCGGAGAGGTGCGGCTCGCCGGCGAACTGGGAGCGGGCCTGGGCCAGGAACCAGCCGACGTCGAAGGCCGGGGGCATCACCTGGCTCCGCTCGAAGTCGATGGCCGCCACCAGCGGCCCGCTCTCCCCGCTGGAGGGGGCACTCCCGATCAGGATGTTTTTGGGGTGATAGTCGCCGTGCCCCTGGACCCAGTTGTTGGTCCCTGCCGCGGCGATCTCCTGCTCGGCCGTCTTTACCGTGTCGACGATCTCGGCGAGCTTGTTGCGGTACGGATGGTTGGTGGTCGTGAAGCGGGAGCGGTCGATGTCGAGGCGGCGGGCCTCCTCCCGGAGAAAGTCGTCGGGGGGCGTCACCCGCAGGCGGAGCAGGTGCAGGCGGGCGAGCCACTGGGCGGCGGCGCGCAGCTGGATCTCGGCCTCATCCCTGCTCGCGGTAAGCAGGGTGTCGTAGAGCGACTTCCCGGCGATCCCCTGTTCGGTCATCACGCCGGTGCCGGGGTCCTTTTCCAGGGGCTTGGGAACCCGGAACCTGCCGCGGTCGAAACCGTGCTCCGCTATCGCCTCCATGATCCGGTAGGCCCGCTCGGCCGCGCTCCAGGCGGCGTCGGATGGGGGCGTGCGGAGGATGACCTTTTCCTCCGTCCGGTCCGGCTTCTCCTTCCCGATCACCACCTCGACGACCTTGGTCCCCTCCCGGTGGGAAAACTGCTTCAGGTACGGGAGGCAACGGCGCGCCCGCAAGGCGGCAACCAAGGTTTCGATGGAGACGATCCCTTCCCGGAGCTCGGTGGGGTAGATGCCGGCGTAGGTCGCCGCGTGGGTGTCGGTCCCGCCGGTGGCCGAGAAGCCGAGCCGCCGCCAGTCGCCGAGCCCCCGGCTGTTCTCCCGGACGGTGTGGTTGGAGTTGAAGATCTCCACCGCGTCGATGAGCGGCGAGAGGAAAAGCTCGTCGGCCGGGAGCCTCCCGTCGCGTGTTAAGGGGGATCTTGGCGGGAAGGGCGGGGAGCTGCCGCGAGCCCCGTCAAGCGGGAATGGGTATGACGGTCACTGCGGGGGCACCACCTTCCTGAGTACCTCCCTGAGGGCGCTCAGCCGGTACGGCTTCTGGACGAACCCGGCCACTCCCCTGCCGGCGAAGATCGCCAGGGTTTCCTGCTCGTTGAAGCCGCTCGATATGACCACCCGGGCCGCGGGATCGATCTGCCGCAGTTGCTGGAAGCATCCCTTGCCGTCCAGGTGGGGCATGGTCAGATCGAGGATGACCACGGCGATCTCGGGATGGTTGCGGAAGATCTCCACCGCCTCCCGGCCGTCGCAGGCGGTGACGGGGGTGAAGCCGAGCTCCCTCAGCATGTCGCTCCCGATCTTGCGGACCGCTTCCTCGTCGTCCACCAAAAGCGCCACTCCCGATCCCTTCCACCCGTCGTCCCGGTTCTTTTCGGTGACCGCCCCGGGGGCGGTCGGCGAGGCGGGAAGGAGGATCTTGAAGGTGGTCCCCATTCCCCGCTCGCTGTAGACCTTGATGCACCCCCGGTGCCCCCGCACGATCCCGAGTACCGCCGAGAGGCCGAGACCCCGCCCGGTGAACTTGGTGGAAAAGAAGGGGTCGAAGATCCTGGAGACGGTCTCCCGCTCCATGCCGCAGCCGGTATCGGAGACCTCCAGAAAGGCGTAGCAGCCGGCGGGGAGCTCCCCCTCTCCCGCGGCGTCCTTGAGGTAGGCGGCCTCGCACTGCAACTGCCCGGTGGTGACGGCGATGGTGCCGCTTTGTTCCCCGATCGCCTCGGAGGCGTTGATCACCAGGTTCATCACGATCTGGCGGATCTGGGTGGCATCGGCCATCACGACCGGGGGAGGCTCCCCGAGCTCCAGGCGGAGGACCGCCTTCTTGGAGATGGCCACCTCCAGCATGTGGAGCATCTCGGTCAGGATCCGGTTGAGGTCGAGGGGCTCGACGAAGAACTTGCCGCGGCCGGAATAGGCGAGCATCTGCTTGGCCAGGTCCGCGGCCCGGGTGGCGGCCTCGCCGATCTGGTGGAGGTGCTCCACGCAGGGAGCCTCCGGAGGGAGCTTGAGCATGGCCAGCTCCGCGTTGCCCAGGATGGCCATGAGGATGTTGTTGAAGTCGTGGGCGATCCCCCCCGCCAGGATCCCCAGTGACTCGAGCTTCTGGGCATGGAGAAGCTGCCTCTCCAGGGCGATCCGCTCCTCCTCGCCCCGCTTGCGGTCGGTGATGTCGCGGTTGGCCCCGCGGCGCCCGAGCCAGGCCCCGTTGGCGCCGTACACGCGCCGGCAGACGTGGGAGATCCAGCGGACGGCGCCGGAACGGTCGATGATGCGGAACTCGCACTCCCCGATGTCGGCGGCCTCCATCTCCGCCTCGTTGAAATGCTCGTGGCTCAGCTGCTCCCGGTCCTCGGGATGGATGATCCTCTCCAACAGGGCGGGATCGGCGAGGAATTCGGCGGCGGGGTAGCCGGTGATCCGTTCGCAGGCAGGCGAGCAGTAGACGAAGCTCTTGTCGGGGCCTATCCAGTACTCCCAGTCATAGGTGAAATCGGCCACCGTGCGGTATTTCTCCTCGCTCGCCCGCAGCGCTTCCTCCGCTTTCCTTCTCTCGGTGATGTCCTCGGAGATGCCGAGGAGATAGGTCGGCTCTCCCGCCTCGTCGAGGACCGGCACCTTCTTGGTGTGCAGGATCAGGGTCTCCCCGCCGCGGGCGAGGATCGGCTCCTCCGGGATGTCGAGGACCTCCTTTCTCTCCAGCACCTCGCGGTCCTTCCTGGCGAAGAACTCCGCCTGGTCGGCGGGAAAGAGATCGCCGTCGTGTCTTCCGAGCAGCTCCTCCCGCGAGACCCCGAGCAGCGCCTCCCCCGCGTGGTTGAAGCGGACGTAGCGGAGCTCCCGGGCGTCTTTCAGGAAGATCATGTCGGGGAGGTTCTCGACGATCATGTTGAGGGTGTTGCTGGTGGCGCGCAACCGCTCTTCGACCCGCTTGCGTTCGGCGATCTCGACCTGGAGCTGGTCGCGCTCGTCGGAGAGCTGGTGCTGGATGACGTGCTGCATTTCGAGCTGCTGGTTCAGGGCGGTGAAGCGGTCGACCACCCCCTGGGTGGGGGCGCAGCGCAGGAAGATGAGCGGGGAGGAGGTGAACGAGGTGTCGACCCGGAAGCCGGCGACGCGGTACCGGATCTCTTGGCCGTCGCTTCCCTGGCAGGTGAGGACGCCGGGGAGCTGGTTGCGGGTCCTGGCACAGCTCAGAAGGTAGCGGCGGATCATCTCGGGCGGGTTGGCGACCAGGGAGGCGAGGTCCTCACCGGTCACCGCGCCCGGGGCGCCCAGAATCCGGAGGCCGGCCTGGTTGACGGCCACCACCTCCCCCTCGGCGCTCACCAGGAAGCAGGCCTGGTCCCACGGGTCGCAGAGCCCGGCGAAGAGCTCGGCGATGCCGGAAGCGGGGAAGTCATTTCCCATAGTATTCCCTGCCGGCCGCCGCCAGGGCGGCGGGAGTTCTCTGCAGGTAGACGGCGACCCGGCACCCCTCCTTGCCCTCGGCGATGGTCTCTTCGAGCACGACCTTGGCGTAGCCCAGGTTGTTGGCGGCGATCACGCCGAAGACGTTGGAGGTCATCATGCACATGGAGCGGCGGCCGACCACCTTGTCGGCGAAGGGACAGCTCCCGCTTTTCAACAGGATCCTGTCGTCGTCCTGTTCGACTACCGAGAAGTCACCCTGGATCCTCCGTTTCAGGTCCGCGAGTACCTGGGCGACCTGGGGGCGGGAGAGGGAGGGGACGTTCAGTTTCGCCCGGTACAGCGAGTCGATCCATTCTCCTATCCGCTGTCCCACCAGGCTGATGTATCCGGCGGCTTCCTCATAGCCGACGATCTCCTCCAGTGTTCCCGCCAGTTCCCTGATCAGGGTCCTCAAGAAGAGGTCTCTTTCGAGGGGGATATCAAGACCTTCTATTGTTTTTGCCAGTTGCGCAGGATCTGCTGTGCCTGAAGTTGACTGAACCTCTGACATGACGATCTCCCTTGTGACAGTAAGCCGAAGGTGTCTTGTAATTATAATGCAATGTTTGGAAGATGCGAGTTGAAGTAACGGCGGGAAGAAGAGAGGACGGATGGGTGAGGGGAGTATCCCCTCACCCGCCCTTCGGGCGCCCTCTCCCGTGAAGGGGCGAGGGCTTTAGATAACCGCGAGGTGTGAGGTTGAAGGGTTACGGACACTTGTTGCTTTCGAAGCACTTGCTGGCGGCCTCGGCTACCTCCTCGGCGGTCAGGTCCTTCACGTGGGTGGCCAGCATCCAGCTGTAACCGAACGGGTCTTTGAAGGATCCGGCGCGGTCGCCCCAGAACATCTCCTGCACCGCCATCTGCTGCTCGCCACCGGCGGCGATGGCGCGGGCGAAGCTCGCATCGACGTCGTCCACGTAGAGATAGAAGTTGACCGGGGATGCCCCGATGCTCTCGGCGCTTTTGACCTGCTGCTGAGGAAATTCGTCGTTCATCATGACGATGCTGTTACCTATCATGATCTCGGCGTGCATGACTCCCTGGCCGTTGGGGCCGGGCATGCTGTAGCGCTCCTTGGCGCCGAACGCCTCCTTGTAGAAGTTGATGGCCTTCCTGGTGTCCTTGAAGACCAGGGTCGGCGTGAGGGTGGTAAATCCTTCCGGGATCGGCTTTTTCATGTTCGTTCTCCTTTGACTGCCGAACGTTGCCTCTACCGGGTACTATACCACCATCCTCCACCGCGCGGCTCCCGGGGTTGCGGGGCGGATGCCGGCGAAGTGCCCCTTGCTGCCGCCGGCACCAGGGGGATTCACGGCGCTGCCGTCGGCATCAGGAGGAATCACGGCGCTGCCGCAGGTGTCAGGGGGATTCACGGCGCTGCCGCGGGTGTCAGTTCGCTGCCGCGGGGGGGGGCAATTTGCGTGCCGTGAACGGCGGCCGGCAGGATGCCGTCGCTCAGATCCTCCACGGGCATCGGGCGGGCCAGGAAGTATCCCTGCACCTCGTCGCACCCCAGTCCCGCCAGGTACTCCAGCTGCTCGGCGGTCTCCACCCCCTCCGCCAGCACCTTGAGGTTCATGATCCTTCCCATGTTGATGATCGCCTTGACGATCGCCCCGTCCCCCTCGCTTTCGGGGAGGTCGGTCACGAAGGAGCGGTCGATCTTGATGCGGTCCACCTCGAAGTGCTTCAAGTAGTTGAGCGAGGAGTAGCCGGTGCCGAAGTCGTCGATGGTCAACTGCACCCCCATCCGTTTCAGCTGGTTCAGCTTGTCGCGGGTGCGGGAGACGTGCTCCATGATGACGCTTTCGGTGAATTCGAGCTCCACCGAGGCCGGCTCGACCCCGGTCTCGCCGATGATCCCCGCCAGCCTTTCGATGAACTCGGGCTGCTTGAGCTGCTTTCCGGAGATGTTGACCGCCACCCGGAAATCCTTGGCGATGGTCTCGGTCCACCTCCTCGCCTGCGAGCAGGCCTCCCTGAGCACCCAGTCCCCGATGGTGAAGATGAGGTCCGAGTCCTCGATCAGCGGCACGAAGTCGGAGGGGTACATCAGGCCGAATTCGGCGCTCTGCCACCGTATCAGCGCCTCGGCTCCCACGATCCTTCCGCTCCTTAGGTCCCACTGCGGCTGGTAGTGGAGGAAGAACTCCTCCCGCTCGAGCCCCCGCCTAAGGCTCGTTTCCATCGCCACCCGGCGCATGATCTCCCGGTTCATCTCCGCCGAGCAGAGGCGGTAGTGGGAGCGCCCCTCCTTCTTGGCGTGGTACATCGCGGTGTCGGCGGAGCAGAAGAGGCTGGAGGCGTCGTGGCTGTCGTCGGGGTAGAAGGCGATGCCGATCGAGGCGCTGGTGTAGACGGTGCGGCCGTCGATCTGGAAGGGGGACGCCAGGCTGTCGAGCATCCGCTGGGCGGCGGTGGCCACCCCGGTCTGGCTGGCGACCACCGTGAGGAGCACCACGAACTCGTCCCCCCCAAGCCGTGCCAGCACGTCCGACTCGCGGGTGCAGTTCTCCAGCCGGTGGGCCACCTCGCAAAGAAGCTTGTCCCCCATGGCGTGCCCGAGGGTGTCGTTGATGTCCTTGAACTTGTCGAGGTCGAGGAACATGAGCCCGATCCGCTCGCCGCTTCTGGCCGCCACCGTCAGCGCCTGGTGGAGCCTTTCCAGGAACATGGCCCGGTTGGGAAGTCCGGTGAGGCTGTCGAAGTAGGCGAGCCGGTTGATCTTCTCCTCGGCAAGCTTCTGCTCCGAGATGTCCTCGCAGGTGGTGACCATCCCGAGGTAGCGGTTGTAACGGTCCCGGATGGGGATGGAGGTGAGCAGGACGGGGAAGCGTTCGCCGCTTCGGCGGACGTTCACGCTCTCCCGCCGCCAGACCCGTCCCTCGCCCACCGAGGGGGCAGGGGGGGAGTGACCGGCGTCGGGGTCGGCGAAGTCGCGCGCCAGGCGGCCGACCAGGTCCCGGACCTGGAAGCCGTGCATGTG
Organism: Geomonas sp. Red276; assembly: GCF_054784495.1. Classification (NCBI taxonomy): domain Bacteria; kingdom Pseudomonadati; phylum Thermodesulfobacteriota; class Desulfuromonadia; order Geobacterales; family Geobacteraceae; genus Geomonas; species Geomonas sp. Red276. Next base: position 60,734 of record NZ_BLXW01000018.1, on the reverse strand, counting down.
GGCCTCGGCGGGGTTCAAGTAGACGATACGGCCGTGGGCGTCGGCGAAGGTGATGCCGATCTGCAGGCTGTCCACCGCCTCCTTCAGCATCTGGTTGCGATCCTCCACCCCCCGGATCTCGGTCACGTCCTGGAGGGTCCCCACCAGGCGCAGCGGCAGGGAGAGCTCTTCCTGCTCGTGGCGCGCGTAGATCCAGACCAGCCGGTGGGAGCCGTCGGGGCGGACGACGTGGCACTCGAAGTCGCAGCCGGAGGTCGAGGTGAGGGCGAACTGCAGGTTCTCCCGCACCGTCTCGCGTTCCCCCGGGGCCACCGCCTGGAGGAGGGTCTCGAAGGATGCGGGGAACTCGGGAGCGAGCCCGAGGATGCGGGACATCTCCGGGGACTGCCAGAACTCTCCCGTCTCGGGGAGCCATTCCCAGTCTCCCAGGTGGGCGATCTGCTGCGTGCGGGCCAGGCGGTCTTCGCTTTCCTGCAGCTTCTGCAAGAGCCGGCTCCCTCTCAACAGGCAGAGGACCCGGTAGACGAGGAGCTCCGGGGCGATCGACTTGGAGACGAAATCGGTGGCCCCCGCCTCGAAGGCGCGGCTGATGAGGGCGGAATCGTTGTTGCCGGTGACCATCAGGACGGGGATGTGTCTTGCCCGGGAGAGGGCGCGGATCTCGCGGCAGGTCTCGAAGCCGTCGGGACCGGGCATGATCAGGTCGAGCAGCACCAGGTCGGGCTGCCACTGGGTGAAGGTCGTCAGCGCCTCGGCGGCGCAGGCGGCCGTCGCGGTCTCCATGCCCGCCTCCCTGAGGGTGTCGGAGAACCTGGCACGCATGAGGCTGTCATCATCTACGATCAATACCCGCTGGCTGGTGTCGGCGATCGCTTGGGGCATACGGCGCCCTCCCATTTCATCACACTGTGCCGTCTTCACATCGATACGGGGCACCTGCATTGTATTTGAATGTGGACTATACCGCATGACGTGTATAGATTACTACAAAAAAATTAAAATAAACTGTCATTGTCGCCGCGGCCGATTGGACAAAACGGCGTTATCGTGCGGTAAAGTAAGGATACGTCCAAGGCAAAATGGGCAATATTTAATAAGGTGGTTGATTTTGTATCGGCGGACATTGGCAGAAGTTCTCGCAATCATTTCCGTTTTGTGACTGAAGGAGCGTTGTTTACCAATGGGACCCGTTTGGGGTTCTACCTCTGCCGAGTCGGCCTTTTCAGTCGGGCAACATTTGACACTTCCGCGGGGCGGGCGGGATAATAGTAACGTCATCTATGAGGTTCGTCGGACCTCTGATGACCCACCAGGTCAGCAGGGAAAGGAGAAGATCATGGCCATCCTCAGGCAGATAGCCCAGCTTGGGCAGCCGGTCCTTCGGGAGAAGGCGGCCGTCATCCCCGAGCCGGGGGCTCCGGCCATCCAGGCGCTCATCGAGGACATGCTGGTCACGGTCGCCGATGCCAACGGGGTGGGGCTTGCCGCACCGCAAGTGTTCGAGTCGGTTTCGCTTTTCATCGTCGCCATCCGCCCTTCGCCTCGCTACCCGCAGGCGATGCGGATGGAGCCGGTCCCCATGCTCAATCCCGAGATCCTCTGGGCCTCGGAGGAGATCGAGCACGGGTGGGAAGGGTGCCTGAGCATCCCGGGCATCAGGGGGCTCGTGCCGCGCCACCGCAGGCTCCGGGTCCGGTACCTGACCCGCGCAGGGGAGCCTTGCGAGGAGAGTTGCGAAGGTTTCCCGGCCCGGGTCTTCCAGCACGAGCTCGATCACCTGAACGGTATCGTCTTCCTGGACCGGATTCCCAGTCACGACCTGGTGACCGAGAAGGAGTACCTGAGGATCATCTCCTCCGCGGGGTAGGCCGCTGAAAGGCTCCCTGGAAGGGGAGAAAGAAGCTGGCTCACCGGAAGGGAGGACCACTCCGGAACAGTTGGGCGAGGGAGGTACTTATGACAAACGTGGAATCGTTGACCATACTCATTACCGGCGCCACCGACGGGTTGGGGGAAGCGGTGGCCGGCGACCTGGCGGCCCGGGGGGCCACCATCCTTCTGCACGGAAGGGACCCCTCCAAGGGGCAACGGGTGATGCAAAAGATACGGGAGCGTAGCGGCAGCGCCAAGGTCAGCTACTTCAACGCGGACCTCTCCTCGCTGGCCGAGGTCCGCTCGCTGGCGGCCGCCGTGCAGGGGGGGAGCGACCGGCTGGACGTGCTGATCAACAACGCGGGGCTCGGGGCGGGACCGGATCCCTCGTGGCGGGAGACCTCCCACGACGGAGTCGAGCTCCGGTTCGCGGTCAACTACCTTTCCCACTTCCTCCTCACCCGCTCGCTGCTGCCGCTCATCAAGCGTACCGCTGAGCGGACCGGCGAGGCGCGCATCCTGAACGTGTCGTCGGTCGCCCAGCAGCCGATCGATTTCGAGAACGTGATGCTCGAGAGGGGGTACGACGGGATGCGGGCCTACAGCCAGAGCAAGCTCGCCCTCATCATGTTCGCCTTCGACCTGGCCGAGGAACTGGCGGGGAGCGGGGTGGCCGCCAACGCCATGCATCCGGCCTCCCTGATGGACACCAAGATGGTCCGGGAATGGTTCGGCGCCCCCCGTACCACCGTGGAGGAAGGGGCACGCTACCTCGAGCGGCTGGCCATCGACCTCGAGGTGAAGGGGATGAGCGGGAAGTACTTAGAGCAGGGACGCCCCACCCGGGCCAATGACCAGGCCTACGACGCCACCGCCCGCCGCAGACTGCGGGAGTTGAGCGAGCGGCTGGTGGCCGGGGCGAAGTGAATAAGGGCCCCTTCCACACTCCCCTCCGGCGAGGAAGGGAGCGTGGACGAACGGAGCGAAGGGGGCAGGGGGGGAATCAGAAGTCGGCGTAATCTATCCGGTAGAGCTCGACCGTGAAGGTGCCGTAGATGGAGACCCTTCCGGTCCCTCCGGACTCCCCGCTGTTTTGCGCGACGGCATAGTAGGTGGAGAAGGCCTGGGTGTGCTCCATGGGGATGAAGTAGGTCATGGTGTGGCAGACGTTGGCGTCGGTTCCCCGGTACTGGTTGAAGAGGACGCTGACGCTGCCGCTTTTCGGGGCCCACTGCTTGGAGGCGTTGCTGCAGGCAAGCACGATCCGGTCGCCTGCCGACCCGTAGCACATGCCGTTGAACCTGACGATCACGTATCCCCGCCCGGTGGGCGGGGCGATCGTGATGTGTGCCACGTCAACCGCCGAGCTCCTGACATCGATGTCGTCGAGGTTCACCGTGGAATAGGCCATTCCGGCCGTGCCGTAAAGCTGCCCCCCATCGCCGCTGAATTTCCCATGAAAATTGGTCGCCTTGACGACACCGTTCACCTCCAGCCTGGCGGTGGGCGCCGATGTCCCGATGCCGACGTTGCCGTTGGCGAGCATCACCGACTTGGCCGTTTCCGCCCCGACGGTCGCCCCCGGTGAGAAGACGAGATCGCCGTACTCCCGGAGCTCCAGCTTGTTTTCCGACCTGCGGAAGAGGATGCGGTGGTTGTTGTCGTAGGAGCGGATCTGCCCGTTGTCCTGGAAGAAGATCTCGTTGGAGGTCCCCCGTATCGAGAGCGGCCCCGTTTCGTTGAGCTTGTTGAGGTTGGTGGTTCCTTCGACGGTGAGATTGCCCGTGACGGTCCCTCCCGGGACGGTGATTCCCTTGTCGTTACCCATGTCTCCTCCCGTTGCGATCTTTGGTCGGCGTACCGGCAGGGTGGTAAGAAGCGACCGGCTCGCCGGTGCGTTAGTCTTTTTTACCTCTCGCGGGGCGCTTGTCAACGCCGCCTCTAGGGCCGCCCGCGCTTTCCCGGGCTCTTCGGGCTGGAGGCGGCGCTCTTTGAGGATGACTAATTCCCGGGCAGCGGCCGCCTCGCTGCCCAACCTGGCGGCACCATTTCGTTCCCGTCTCCGGGTTCCGATGCTAACCTGCGGTAATCATGAGCAATAAAGCGGCACCCCTTTTGGCACGCGTCATGTAACGGTTCACCCCGGTGTCTCACACAAACGAGCGGGGGCCATCTCCTCGCGGAAGGGGTGACGTTATGAAGCTGATCGAAGCGGTGATCAACAAGCTGAAGCTGCAGGACGTGCGAAGCGCGCTGGACGAGCTGGGGGTGGTGGATTTCATGGAGAGCCCGGTGACCTGCAACGCCGACCGCGGACCGGTCATGGTCTTTCGCGGCGCCCGGTTCGTGGCCAGGGTGGCCGGGAAGGTGAAGCTGGAGATCGTCTCGGCGGACGAATCGGTGGAGAGGATCATCGACGTCATCGGCTCCCTCGCCAGGACCGACCGCCCGGGAGACTGCCGGATCGCCATCCGCCCCTACCTGGAGGTCACGTCCCCCTCGTGACCTGAAGGCACCGACCCGTACTCCCACTCTGATCTCATGCAAAAGCCCTGGCTCCCGTCAGGGCTTTTGCCGTTGACGGCGGCCCTGGCGAAGGCCCGGGTGAGGGGAGATTGGAATCCGGTCACCGAAGCGGCCGCCTCGCTTTATATACGGAAAAATTAACATTTGACCTCGATCTTTTAACTGTTAAACTGATTCGGATTTAAAATCCGCACCTTGCTGCCGAATAGTGTTTGGAGATGTTTCATCCGCCTGCTTATTGTTTTTTAAAATAAATTAATTGTCTCTTTTTCTTTATTTGTGCTATCTAATCGTTTCGCCCGGCACCCTAAGTCAAGTGCCGGTGTCTTCCGTGACGGCCCCGACCCTGGAATGCGATGCCTCGTGCAGGTCAGTGAACTTTAGGTACTGTCGAACTCTGAATTGACTGTCGCCGTGCGCGAACCGGAAGGGCCGGCCGCGCGGTCTGATGGGGGCAATCATGGCGGTTGAACCCGATAGAAGTGGCGGGTGGATAGGGAGGGGCCCCCTCCTGTTATTGGCTCTGTGCGCAGCCGGCCTGGCGGGAAACTACTTCAAGGTAACCCTCTTTCTCAACATCGATTTTCTCTTCGGCAGCATCTTCGCCCTCCTCGCCCTGCAGTTTTTCGGCCTCGCCCCCGCGCTCTTGGCGGCGGCCGTCATCTCCAGTTATACCTTCGTCCTCTGGAACCATCCCTACGCGATCGTCGTGATGACCGCCGAGGTGGCGGTGGTAGGCCTCCTCAGACGCCGCAGGATCGGCATGGTGCCGGGGGACGCCCTCTTCTGGCTGTTCCTCGGCATGCCGCTCGTCTACCTCTTCTACCATGGCGCCATGCACGTCCCGTGGAACGTGGTCAAGATGATCACGATCAAGCAGTCGGTCAACGGCATCGCCAACGCCATCGTGGCGCGCATGCTGATCACCGGCTATTCCTTTCGCTCCCGTTCGGTCGCCGTGCCGTTCAGGGAGGTGCTCTCCAACCTATTGGCCCTTTTCGTCCTGGGACCCGGGCTGATCCTGCTGGTGATCGGCTGCCGCTCCGATTTTGCCGAGGTGGAGCGCTCCATCCGCGCCGGCCTGGTGGGGGACATCGCCGACAAGAGCGGCCTGATGGAGACCTGGGTGACCAATCGCCAGCGGGGGATAACCGGGCTGGCCGAGATCGCCAGGGACAAGCCCCCCCGCGACATGCAGTCCCGCCTGGAGCAGGCCCATGGCGCGGACCTGAACTTCCTCCGGATCGGGCTGCTCGACGAAAAGGCCGTCACGGTCGCCTTCTCCCCCCTGCGCGACGAAACCGGTGCCCCCAACCTCGGGAGGAGCTTTGCCGACCGTCCCTTCATCCCCGTCATGAAGAGGACCCTCCAGCCGATGCTCTCCGAGGTCTACATGGGGAGGATCGGCACCCCCGCCCCGGTGGTCTCGGTGCTCGCCCCGGTGGTGGTGGGGAAGGAGTACCGCGGCTACGTCATCGGGGTCTTGAGCCTGCGCTACATGAAGGATCAACTGGACCACGGCTCGCGCAACGGCATGCTCTACACCCTCCTGGACCGGCACGGCAACGTGGTGATGAGCAACCGCCGGGAGCTGCGGACGATGGCCCCCTTCGTCCGCGGCCCGGGGGAGCTCACCAGGCTGGACGGCACCATCAGCCAATGGGTGCCGCGGCTTCCCCCCAACACCCCGGCGGCCGAGAAGTGGCAGCAATCGCTCTACGTCTCCGAGGCCACCATCGGGCCGCTGGCGGAGTGGAGGCTCGTCCTCGAGCAGCCGGTGGCCCCCTTCCAGAAGAGGCTCAACGACAGCTATACCGAGAAGTTCACCCTGTTGTTTCTCATCCTCCTCGTCTCGCTCGCCCTCTCGGAGTTGCTATCCCGCGCCCTGGTCCGTACCCTGGAAAAGCTCTCCCTGGTTACCCACGACCTCCCCGCGCGGATCGCCAGCGGCGAGGCGGTGGAGTGGCCGGAGAGCGGCCTGGAGGAAACGAGCAATCTGGTGGGGAATTTCCAGCAGATGGGGGGGAGGATCGACCAGCTCGTCAAGGCCCTCAAACAGTTGAACGACTCCCTCGAGCAGCGGGTGGAGCAGCGGACCCGCCAGTTCGAGCTGCTCGCCAACCAGCAGCGCATCATCCTCGCCAACATGCCGGTGGGGGTCTGCCTGGTGAGAAACGGGAAGGTGGAGATGGCCAACCCCGCCTTCGACCGGATCCTCGGCTACCAGCCGGGGGAGACGGTGGGGCTCGACACCGCCTGCTTCGACCAGCACGCCGCCGCGGGGCGCGGCGAGGTCTGGTGGGGGGCGCTGATCGCCCGGGGCGAGGTCTTCAGCGCCGACCTGGAGCTTACCGCCAAGGGGGGGACCCCGCGCTGGTGCCACCTGACCGGGCAGACCATCACCGTCGACCACCCCGAGGAGGGGGCGCTCTGGATCATCCACGACATCGCGGAGAGGAAGTCGATGGAGTCGCAGCTTAGGGACCGGGAGGCGCACTACCGGCTGCTGACCGAGGACGTCTCGGACGTGGTCTGGAAGCTCGACGCCAACTACCGGATCACCTACTTAAGCCCCGCCGACGAGAAGCTCAGGGGATACCCCTCCCACGAGATGGTGGGGCGGTCGATCTTCGAGCTGACCACCGAGGAGGGGAGCCAGGTCATCATGGACAAGCTCCACCAGGGGGCCGATCCCACCCGGCCCGACCCGGGGGTGACGACGGTGATGGAGATCCAGCAGCGCTGCAAGGACGGCAGGCTGATCTGGACCGAGGTGACCGCGACCGTGGAACGCGACTTGGCGGGGAGGGTGGCGGGGTACCACGGCATCACCCGCGACATCACGGAAAGAAAGCAGAAGGCCGAGCTCGAGCAGCAGCTTCTGCACGCCCAGAAGCTGGAGAGCCTCGGTGTGCTGGCGGGGGGGATCGCCCACGATTTCAACAACATCCTGATGGCCATCATCGGCAACGCCGACCTGGCGGCCATGCGGCTGGGCGCCGAATCCCCGGTGCTCGACAATCTGCACCGCATCCAGGAGGCCTCCAAGCGGGCGGCCGACCTCACCAAGCAGATGCTCGCCTACTCCGGCAAGGGGCGCTTCATGGTGGAGATCGTCGATCTGAACCTCCTTTTGGAGAACATGCTCCACCTCCTGCAGGCTTCGGTTTCCAAGAAGGCACAACTGGTCCTCGAGCTGGAGAGGCCGCTCCCCCCCCTGGAGGCCGACGCCGCCCAGCTGCGCCAGATCGTGATGAACCTGGTGCTGAACGCCTCCGAGGCGCTCGGCGACGAGATCGGCACCATCACCATCTCCACCGGGGTGGCGGAGTGCGACCGGGCCACCCTCCGCCAGGAGTGGCACGAGGAGAAGCTCGCCGAGGGGCGCTACGTGGTCCTGGAGGTGAGCGATACCGGCTGCGGGATGGAGAAGGAGACCCTGGCGCGGCTTTTCGATCCCTTCTTCACCACCAAGTTCACCGGGCGCGGGCTCGGCATGGCGGCGGTGCTCGGGATCGTCAAGGGACACAAGGGGGGCGTGCGGGTGGCGAGCGAGCCCAACCGGGGGGCGACGGTCAGCATCCTGCTGCCGGCCAGCCGCCGGGTGGCCGAGCTCCTCGACGCCTACCGGGACACCCCCGATCAGCCCGAGCAGCCGGTTGCCGGGGAGAGCCTCCTCCCGCGGGGGGGGAAGGTCCTCTTGGTGGACGACGAGGAGGCGGTCCGCCGGGTCGGGGTGGAGATGCTCGGCCAGCTCGGCTACTCCACCATCGAGGCCGTGGACGGGGAAGAGGCGGTGGAGATCTTCAAGGCCAACCCGGTGGAGCTGGTGATCCTCGACCTCACCATGCCCCGCATGGACGGCGAGCAGTGCCTGAGGGAGCTGCAGCGCCTCAAGCCGGGGGTGCGGGTCATCATGTCCAGCGGCTACAGCGAGCAGGAGATCGCCCCCCGGCTCTCCGGCAAGGGGGTGGCCGGTTTCATCCAGAAACCGTACACGGTGGGGGCGCTGCGCGAGGCGATCACCCGAGGCGTCTTTTGAGCTTTGGCGTCCGGCCGGGAAAAGGAAGCGGGACTCATAGATGAAGAAAGAGGAAACAGAACAGCACCACGAGGGTAACGAACAGCACCACGGGGGGAGGGGCAAGCCGGGGGCGGTCTCTTCCCGGTTGCTCGGCCTGCGCCGCTACGGCGCGGGGATGATGGCGGCCTGGACGGTTACCATCGCGGTCTCCTTCGGATGGCTCTGGCTGCAGGAGCGGCGTAACGTAAGGGAGATGGCCCGGGCCGAGGCGCGGGTCGCCTTCGAGAAGGACACCCTGTACCGGAAGTGGGCCACCAGCCACGGCGGGGTCTACGTCCCGGTCGACGAGCGAACCTCCCCCAACCCCTACCTCTCCCACATCCCCGAGCGCGATCTCACCACCCCCTCCGGCCGTCACCTCACCCTGATGAACCCGGCCTACATGACCCGCCAGGTCTTCGAACTGGCCGGCCGGGAGAAGTCCATGGTGCGCGGCCATATCACGAGCTCCCGTCCCATCCGGGCCGCCAACGCCCCGGACCCGTGGGAGGAGCGGGCCTTGGCGGCCCTGGAGAAGGGGGCCCCGGAGTACAGCGAGGAGGTCGATTACGGCGGCGCCCGCTCCATGAGGCTGATGCGCCCCTTCAAGGTGGAGCAGGGGTGCCTCAAGTGCCACGCGAGCCAGGGGTATCGGCTGGGGGACCTCCGGGGGGGGATCAGCGTGACGGTGCCGCTGGCGGTCTTCGCCGGCTACAGCGGCAGGGTGGTGACCAGCGCGGCGGTCGCCTACGGGATCATCTGGCTTTTGGGGATCACCGTGCTGGCGGTCGGGCAGAAAAAACTGCGCGAGATGTTCGGCCGGCTGGAGGCGAGCGAAGAACGGTACCGGACGGTGGCCGACCACACGGCGGCGTGGGAGTACTGGCTCGACCCCGACGGGAACTTCCGGTGGGTCTCGCCCAGCTGCGAGGCGGTCTCCAGTTACCGCTGCGAGGAGTTCTACGCAGACCCCGGTCTGATGCTCCGGATCATCCACCCCGAGGACCTCCCCCGCTTCCGGGAGCACCTCCATGACGAGGATGGCCCCCACCAGTTCGACTTCCGGATCGTCACCCGCGACGGCGAGACCCGCTGGATGTCCCACGTCTGCCGCAACGTATACGGGGCCGACGGGGAGCCGAGCGGCCGCCGGGGGAGCAACCGGGACATCACCTTCCGCGTGCTGGCCGAGGAGAGGCTCCAGGAGCAGACCGAGATCCTCAAGGAGGAGATCGCCGAGCGCCAGTTGGCCCAGGAGAGCCTGCAGGAGCAGGCGGTGCTCCTGGAGGAGGAGATCGCCGAGCGGCAGATGGCGGAACTGGCGGGAAGGCTCAGCGAGGAGAAGTTCTCCAAGGCCTTCCAGCTGGCCCCGCTGATCATGAGCATCACCGACGCCAGAGACGGGACCTTTCTGGAGGTCAACGAACGTTTCCTGGAGCTCTCCGGATATGCCCGGCAGGAGGTGATCGGACAGAGTTCGCTCGAGCTTGGGTGGATCTCGCCGCAGGCCAGGCGGCAGATCCTGGATCGGCTGGGGGACACCGACCGGATATCGGGGCTGGTGCTCCCGCTCATCACCAAGGACGGCCGTTGCCTCGAGTGCGAGTACTACGGCGAGCTGATCACCGTCCACGACCAGCCGTGCATCCTTTCCATCGCCCTGGACGTCACCGGCCAGAAACAGCTCGAGGAGCAGCTTCGCCACTCCCAGAAGCTGGAGGCGGTGGGGCAGCTGGCGGGGGGGATCGCCCATGACTTCAACAACATCCTGATGGTGATCCTCGGCTTCGGGAGCATGGTCGAGCAGGCGATGAAGCAGGACGATCCTCTCAAGGAGAAGGTCGGCCAGATGCTGGTGGCCGCCGAGAAGGCCTCCCAGCTCACCCGCTCCCTCCTGGCCTTCAGCCGCAAGCAGGAGATGAACCCGCAGGTCCTCGATCTCAACGACATCGTCCTGGGGGTGGAGAAGTTCCTGGTGAGGATCATCGGCGAGAACGTGGAGCTCAAATCCGAGCTCGGGGTGGGAGATCTGCAGGTGAACGCCGACCGGGGGCAGATCGAGCAGGTACTCATCAACCTCATCACCAACGCCCGTGACGCCATGCCCAAGGGGGGGGTGGTCACGGTGGCCACCGCCCCGGCGCAGGCGGGGCGGGATGGGCGCCCCTACGTGATGCTCTCGGTCTCCGATACCGGGGTCGGCATGGACCCGCAGACCAGCAAACGGATCTTCGAGCCTTTCTTCACCACCAAGGAGCTCGGGAAGGGGACCGGGCTCGGCATGGCCATCGTGCACGGCATCGTCACCCAGCATGGCGGCTTCATCGAGCTCGACAGTGCGCCCGGCCAGGGGACCACCTTCCGCATCCATCTCCCGCTCGCCCGCGGGGAGGCGCCGGCCGAGCCGCTTCCGGCGGAGCAACAGGTCAAGGGGGGGGAGGAGACCATCCTGGTGGCCGAGGACGATCCCTCGGTGAGCTTTTTCATCGAGTCGATCCTCGGCCAGTACGGCTACCGGGTGATCGTGGCCGCCGACGGCGAGGAGGCGGTGGCGCGTTTCCAGGAAAACCGGGGGGCCATCGGCCTGGTGATCCTCGACCTGATCATGCCGCGGATGAACGGGAAGGAGGTCTTCGATGAGATCCGGCGGATGGAGTCGCAGGTGAAGGTGCTCTTCTCCAGCGGCTATTCGGCGGAGATGATGCTGGACCAGCTCGATCTCTCCCATGGCGCAGAGTTCATCATGAAGCCGGTCCAGCCGATCATGCTCCTGAGAAAGGTCCGGCAGATGCTCGACGCTTGACCGTTAGCTCCCTTGCGGCCCGGGCCATTCGGGGTTATGCCGGGTCCCGTCGAAGTTGTGGGAGGTCTTGTACTTCTCGAAGCGTCCCTTAGCCGATCAGGGGGTCGCGGCCGTCGATCCTGGTCATCAGGAAGACCCGGTCGCGGTAGCCGTCCGCCAGCGCCTTCCCCATCTCCGTTCGCTCTCGCCGTCGTTGTAATCCCCGCAGTTGTCCATGAAGTTGACGCCCGAGCCGATGGCGGTCCGGATGATCCGGATGCTCTCCTTTTCATCCTTCTGGCTCCCGATCTGGAACCCGCCCACCCCGACGATGGAGACTTTCTCCCCGGTCCTGCCGAGGAGCCGGTAGGGGATTTCGGTGACGGGTGGGGCGGCGAAGAGGCTGCCCGGAAGGCGGCTGGTGACAGTCAATGCGGCGGACGCCCCTCGAGCTCGCGGATGCGCGCCTTGAGCTCCACCATCCGCAACTCCCGCCCCACGAACAGCTTGTTCATCCTGGCAAGCTCCCCGTTGCTCTGCTCAAGCTCGGCGGTCCGCTCCCGCACCCGCTCCTCCAGCTCCTCGTTGAGCTTGCGGATCGCCTCCTCGGCCCTCTTTCGTTCGGTGATGTCCCGGAAAACCAGCACCGCCCCCACCATGCGGCCGTCCACCATGAGGGTAGTGGTGACGTACTCGACCGGGAAGGAGCTGCCGTCCCGGCGCCTGAACAGGTCGTCGACCACCTCCTGGTTGCTTCCCTTCAAAAGGGTGGCCATGACGGCGCCCGGCTGCTGCGGGGCGCCCTCTTCTTTTCGGTGGGAGATGATGTCGTAAAGGGGCTTCCCCTCCATTTCGGCGGGCTGGAAGCCGAGGAGCTTGGCGGCCGCGGGGTTCACGAAGGTGACGCTCCCCTCCAGGTCGAGCCCGCAGATCCCTTCGCCCACCGAGTCGAGGATCAGCCGGTGGCGGTAGCTGATGTCCTTGAAGGCCGCTTCCGCCACCCGCTGGTGCTGGATGATCCCCTCTGTGTAGGCCTCGTAGCCGCGGCAGAGGTGGATCGCCTTGGCGAAGTTGTTCATCACCGGCTGGAAGATCTGGGTGAGCGGCAGGCTGGTGGAGGGGAGGGAGGGGGCCATGAGGAGGATGACGCCGCAGTCGTTGACCGGCAACCGCAGGAAGACCCCGTAGTAATCCTTGCGGCACGGCAGCCGGCTCAAGGGTTCCCGGTCCTCGACCAGCTCCATCCCGCCGCGGATCAGGGTCGCCGGGATGGAGATGAGCGAACCGTCGTGGCCGGAGAGATCGAGATCCCCGATCGACTGTTCGAGCCTGATCTCCACCGTCTCCTCCGCCGCCTGGCCGGAGCGGACCGCCTCGGTGTCGAGGAAGATCAACCCGCACGGGAACGAGGTGTGAAACAAAAGGCGCTGCAGGGTCTTGGTGAGCAGGGGCTTGAGCCGCATCTCGCCACCGATGGTGATGGCCATCTCGTACAGGATGGCGAGGATCTGCTCCCTTTTCATCATCTCCCCCAGCGGCTGCAGACCAGCGCCCCGTTGTGGAAGTACGGATACCCCATCTGCATGGAGTGGCCGATCTCTCCCAGGGAAAGGGCGCCCGCCTGGCTGGCCGCGCCGGTGCGCTGGAAAAGTGCCGCCAGCTCGCCGGTGGCCGCCTCTCCCAGGTGGATTTTACGGCCGGCGCAGTAGAAGGTGAGGAGGTTGGCGCCGGCCAGGGAGCCGTACATGGCGGTGAGACCCCGGGCGAGTTTCTCCACCGTCTGGCGCGAGTCGACCTCCGGCGCGCGCAGCAGGGTCAAAAGGGCGTTGGGGGGGACCTCGCCGACGCAGAAGATGGAGCCGTCCTCCTCCAGCGCCACCGGCATCCGTACGACGATCTCCTCGTTGGCGCGGATGATCCCGAACGGGAAGTGCACGGCGTACTGGTAGAAATTGTCCCGGTCGATGGCGATTCCGTACTCCTCGCGGGCCGCCTCCCGGTACACGTCGAAGGCGGGGCGCCAGTCGATGGCGATGATCCGGTTCCCTTCGGTTGAGGTGGCCGAGATCATCCGCTGCGGGGCCAGGTAGCAGTGCTCGACCACCGCGCCGGGATGCCCGGTGAGAAGGATGGCGAGGACTCCCCCCTGAGTGGTGCGGTGGTTGTCGAACAGGCAGGGAATGGGGCGGAAGGTCTCGCTGCCGGCGTTGATCCCCATGTAGCGGACCCGGTCCGCCAGTTTCAGGTAGAGCTCGTCCAGGATGGTGGCGATGTGGGAGACCATGGCGTCGAAGATGAGCAAAAGCGAGCTGTCGCGGGGGCGCTCCTGGTGCGCCGTCACCTCGTCCGCCAGCCGGGCGACCGTCTCCGCGGCCGGCCGGTCGTACGGCTCGAGCGCCTCGTAGATCCGGGCGAACGGCATGACGTCGAAACGGAGCAGGACGCAGCCGTGGTCGAGAAAACGGTCCTTCGCCAAGAGGGCGGGGAAGACGGCGCCACAGAGCGTGATGCCGCGATCGCTGCAGAGCTTCTGCAACCCGGGGATCCACCGTTCGCGCTCCTTCTCGGCGACCAGGGCGAGGATCCCCATGCCGGGGAAGCTCACTTGCCAGTTCTCCAGCAGGAGCTCCACCTCTGCGACTGCCATCTGCTCGAAAACCTGCATGCCCATCTGCGGATGCTCAGTCATAAACGCCTCCTTCATCGCTTAAACCTGCTGGAGGGTAGAGTCTGGCACTGTCACAAGCCACCGACGATCTGTGACTGGTTCGGACTATGTCAGGAAAATTACAGGTGTTTAAACTTTTTAATTCAATCACAGATGGCGTTGCTGTCAACCATACCGGTATCAGTTACTGTCAATGGTAAGCAGAACCAGGCTCTCTGTGATTTCCGTGATCGTTTCCGGCGAAGGAGAGGGGGGGGAGCGTGGGGGGGGCCGCCTTGGAAAGTACCTCGGAAGCCCACTGGCTGAGGCTCATCCCATGCGCTTCAGCCGTCATGGCCGCCCGGGCATGGACTTAGGATGGGACCCTGGGACGACAGGCGTTAAGGGGGGAGCCGGAAGGAGGATGTCGGCTGTTTTACCGCAGCGCCTCCTGGATCTTCTGCTCGAGATCGGCCAGTTGGAAGGGCTTCTGGATGAAGGCGTCGGGCTTTTCGCCGGGGAACTGGTCGGCGATCGCCTGCTCGCTGTAGCCGCTGCTCAGAATGGTGCGCACGCAGGGATCGACCTTCTTGAGCTCGCGGAAGGTCGCCACCCCGTCCATGACCGGCATGGTGAGGTCCAGGATCACCAGGTCGATCTCGCTGGCGCGCTCCCGGTAGATCTTCACCGCTTCCTCGCCGTTGCGGGCGGCCAGGGCGGCAAAGCCGAGGTGCTCGGCGAAGCCTGCACCCAGGTCGCGGACCTGGTCCTCGTCGTCCACCACCAGGATGGTCCCCTTCCTCTCCCCCGGCTCCTCGCTGGGACGGGAGGGGTTCCCGGGGGCGGCGGCGGGGAGGGAGACCCCTTCGGCGACGGGGAAGCAGATCCGGAAGGTGGTCCCTCTCCCGGCCTCGCTCTCCAAAAGGATGAGCCCCCGGTGGGACTTGACGATCCCGAGCGTGGCCGCCATCCCCAGTCCGCGCCCGGTGAACTTGGTGGTGAAGAAGGGCTCGAAGAGCCGTGCCCTGGTCTCCGCGCCCATCCCCGCCCCGTTGTCGGCCACCTCCAGGTAAACGAACTCGCCGGGCGACGGCTTTTCCGCCAGCACGCTTTTTTGCACGGTTTCCCGGTCGCAGCGCATGACCCCGGTGGAGACGGAGATGATGCCGGGGCGGTTGCCGATCGCCTCGGCGGCGTTGGTGATGAGGTTCATGACCACCTGCTGGATCTGCCCGGGGTCGGCCATCACGGCGGGGAGTCGGCCGCAGGAGAGCATGGTGAGGTTTATCCCCTTGGGGATCACCGTCCTGAAGAGGTCGGTGTTCCCGGCGACGATGGTGTCGAGGTCCAGGGGCTTCAGCTGGAACACCCCCCTCCCCGCGTAGGCGAGCAGCTGCCGGGTGAGATCGGCGCCCCTGCGGCAGGCGGTGATGGACTGGTCCAGGTTGGCCCGTACCGGTGAACCCGCCGGGAGCTTCATCTGGGCCAGGTCCAGGTTGCCGAGGATGGCGGCCAAAAGGTTGTTGAAGTCGTGGGCGATTCCCCCCGCCAGGATCCCCAGGCTCTCCAGCTTCTGGGCGTGGAGGAGGCTTCGCTCCAGGTCGAGCCGGCGGCTCTCTTCGACCATGCGGTCGGTGATGTCGCGCGAGATGGTGACGATGCCATGCACCAGCGGGGTGGCGAGCCGGTTGACCGCGGTCGCCTCCATCCAGATATAGCTCCCGTCCTTGTTGCGGTAGCGGTAGCGGATGGACTGGGGGGTGGCGGGGTCGGCGATGAGCGCCTCGAAGGCGGCCGCGACCTTGGGCTGATCCTCCGGGTGGATGAGGTCGAAGGTGTTGCGCCCGAGCATCTCCTCGTCGCCGTAGCCGTGTATGGCCCGGGCCGCCGGGGAGTTGTAGGTCAACACCCCGTGCTCGTCGATGGTGCTGATGATATCCGGGGAGAGGGCCATGATGCTCCGGAAACGCTCCTCGCTCGTCCTCAGCGCCAGGTCCATCTTTCTCAGCTCGCTTACGTCGGTCATCATCATCTGCAGGTACGGCCAGCCGTCGAGGTTGACGGTCTCCGCGGAGAACATGATGTCGCGCGCCTCGCCGGAGCGGTGCCTCATCTGCAGGCTGCTGTTGACGATTCTCCCCTGCGTCTGGATGGTGACGATGATACGGTCGCGATCCTCATCCCGCAGATAGATGCCGAGCTCCTCGGTGGTCCTGCCGATCACCTCCTCCCGCTCGAAACCGAAGAGGGTGAGCCAGGCCGGATTGACCTCCACCAGCCGCCCTCCCACCAGTTCCCCCAGGCCGATGGCGATCGGGGAGTTGTCGAAGATCGCCCGGAACCGCTGCTCGCTCTCCCGCCGCTCATGGTTGATCCGTTCGAAATAGGCGAGCAACATCCCGATGGCGATCCCCAGCGCCATGATGCCGCCGAAGAGAAAGCCCCAGGGGGCGATCCAGTCGATGGGGCGCAGCAGCGGGTAGTCGAACTGGTGGACCCCCCAGATCACGAACAGCCAGCCGACGATGGGGCTCGCCAGGTCGCCGGAGCGGGAGGCCTTGATGACCTGGAAGCCGACGTGGATATAGGTGCAGCCTAAAAAGGCGAAGACGGGGATGACCAGCCAGAGGGGAGGAAGCCCCCACAACGGCGCGATGAGAGACCAGACCGAGAGGGTGGCGCCGCAGACCACCAGCCACCTCGCCGGCGGCTTCCCGATGAACTGGCGGGTGCCGGCCAAGAGCACGACGGAGCTGAGGATGATGGAGAGATAGTAGATGACGGTGGCCGGAAGGCCCTGGCCCCCGAGGGTGGACGAGGCGAGGGCCAGGTAGCGGACGACGTAGATCCCCCACGCGATGGCCCACTTCTTGAGGAACGATTCGCGATAACAGCGGTAGAGATAGGTGTTCACCAGCATCAGGATGAACACCGAGCACGCGGTCGACATGGCGGCGAAGGGGAGCCAGGACATTCGGGTCTCCGGGGTACCGTGTCACCCGGGGCGTCGTTGCCCGACGGGGACCTGTTTTCCGCCCGATCGTGCTCTCAGGCGCGCGAGATATTCGCATGAAAGCAGTCAACAGGCAACCGAAAGTTCTGTTTGACAGGGCATAGCTGCGGGGTAAGCTTGGTGGGGGCAATTGGTTCGGTTCCCCCAAAGCTTACAACGGGGCATGTCAACTGTATCACCATTTTTCAAAGAGACAGTGAAGACGAACAGTCATTCTCCCTTCTTGACTTTGGACGGGGCAGACACAATCGTCCGTTGAACTCGAACAGGAGGAGCGCTTGAACGAGATAAAGAGCATGCAGGGGCTTCTTCCCATCTGCGCCTGGTGCAAGAAAATCCGTACCGATGAAGGGGCCTGGACTCCGCTGGAACAGTACCTCTCCGGTAACTTCGAGGTCGAATTCACCCACGGAATCTGCCCGGAGTGCTACGCCAAGATCTCCCCCGAAACCTGACCGGCGTTTCGCTGCCGCCTCCCCCGGTCTTCCCCCTCATCTCCTATCCGTCGAAAAAGTTTTGCCGGCCACTTATCATTAACCACTCTCCTGCCGATAAGCTTCACTACATCTGTCGACACCCACCTTGCACCCTGCCCCCTCGACGCTCCTCGATCGGCCCGGGCATGGCCGATACGGCTGCGGTGGTGGCATCGCTGGCGTCCGGTCCCGTGCGGGTCCCGACGCACCCTGGGGAAGCCCATGTCTGATAGCAGTGCCATGGCGGACGCCCCCCCGGTCCTGGTCATCGCCTATGACGAAAAGGTCCGGGCCCAGTTGGCCCAGAGCCTGACGCCGTTCGGCATCAGGGCCGTCCCCTGCGGGAGTTTCTGCGCGGCCGAGCAGGTCGCGCTCGCGGAGGCCTGCCGGGGGGTGCTGGTGGACCTGACCGCCATGATCAAGGCGAAGTCGGAGGAGAGGATCGTCGCCCACACGCTGGCCACCTTCTTCCCGGTCCTGCGGGTGAGGGCCATGGGGCCGGTCGTCGTCCCGATGTCGATGCCGGGTGACGCGCGGCAGGAGAAGAGCCTGAGCGACTTCGTGATCAAGGGGTGCGCGGGATACCTTCCCCGGCGGCTTCGCAGGCACCGGCGCAAGCCGATCTGCCTCCCGACCGCGCTGGGAGACTGCCGGGGATTCACCCTGGATCTCTCCTGGGGAGGGGCCTTCATCGCCGACATGAATCCCGAGCGCTTCTCGGTCGGGGACCGGCTGACGGTGACCTTTCCCGATTTCGGCTTCGATGTCGCGGTGAGGGTAGCCAGGGTGCAGTTGTGGGGGGAGCACCGTCCCCCGGGGATCGGGGTGGAGTTTGCCGCGCCGGGGCCGGAGCTGGAAGAAGCCTTGCGGAGTCTGTTGCGAAGCGAAAGGGATAACGATTACGACCGGATCATCACGTAAAAGGAAGGAAACCATGGTAGATGCCAAGATTCTGGAACTGCTGAACACCACCGAGGAACGACTGGTAGAAAACCTTCACAAGGACGTGGCCGAGATCTTCACCACCATGATCGGCATCGAGATTACCTCGAGCGAGGTGGCCGAGACGGCGACCCAATTCAAGGAGAGCGTGAGCGCCATGGTCGGCTTTGCCGGCGGCTACAACGGCATGATCAGCCTCAACACCCCCCGCTCGCTGGCCCTCCACTTCGCCTCCCAGATGCTCGGCATGGAGGAGGACGAGTGCGAGGGGGAGATGGACGACGCCATGGGGGAGATCGCCAACATGATCGGGGGGAGCTTCAAGCACCAGTTCGTGAAGGACGGCCACGAGGTGCGGCTTTCCACCCCGTCGGTCATCCGGGGTGACGAGTACCACATGACGGTCGGCACCATCCCCGGCGGGCTCACCCTCCGCTTCGAAACCGACGCCGGCCACTTCACGGTCAGCGTCTACCTCGAAAACGGCGACTGACCGGGGCCTCCGCCGCGGGGGATCTCCCGGCACCATTGCCGAACCGGCAGGGGAGGGGGCTTTGCCGTCTCCTTAGTACCCCCAGTAGGGGCCGGTCCCCAGCGACGAGTCGGTCCCCTCGATCCCGACGTAGATGCTTCGTCCCAGGAAGAAGGGGAGTCCCCAGTCGAAGGCTCCGGCCATGTTGGCCCCCAGGTCGTTGAAGACGTTGTTGTAGCTGTTGAAGAGCGCCGTCGAGTTGGCGAGCTGGAAGCTGACCTGGCCGCTGGGCGACCCGTAGGCGCCGCTGTTGGTGGCGGAGAGGGCCATGGTCTGGGAGGGGGCGAACCACCCCCCGGAGTCGAGCGGGATCCCGGAGTCGGGGAAGAAGAGGCCGTTGGAGCCGCTGTCGAGGAAGCTGCTCGACAAGACGGTGCCGTTGAAGGTGGTGGTGAACTCCCCGTAGCCGTCGGCCGGGTAACCGGTCACGCCGGAGGGTGTGTTGTTCGAGCGGGTCCCTATCCCGAGGATGAGGGACCCGTTCACGTAGGAGGCCCCGGAAAGGGAGACCCCCGGAAGCTGCAGGAGCACCCCGTTGTTGTCCACGGGAAGGAGCGAGACCGGGTTCTGGACCTGGCGGGCGAGCGAGACGGTGGTGCCGCTGCAGGTCGATCCGCTGCAGCTGTAGTAGTTCCCGTTGCCGGCGCTGGCTGCGCAGGCGGCGCCGCAGTCCTGGGCGAAGAGCCCCACGCCGAGGATCCCGTTGAAGCCCCCGGCCGACGGGCTCGTGTCGGCGTTGCTGCAGGCGCGGGGGCGGGTCCCGAAGGTGGAGTCGATGACCTGGATGGGGACGGTGACCGCCGGTTCTCCCCCCAAGACCAGGTCGGCGCTCGCCACCGGCCCCCAGTGCGAGGAGCCGTCGCCGTACTGGACGCATTCGGTCAGTGTGCCGGAGCCGGCCGGCAGCTGGGGAAGGGTGACGTTCAGGGCCTGCTTGAAGATCCTCAGCCCGTAGCTACCGGTGTCGAGGAGGAGGTCGGAGACGGTCTGGCAGTTCGAGGTACCGGGAGTGCAGATGGTGACGCTCACGCACGGCTTGTTGGGGTAGGAGCCGCTCGAGCAGAGCGAGCCGTTGACGGTGACCGTCATCACGTTGCTCCCGGAGCCGGTGGAGGCGGGCTGGCCGGCCACCGTGAGGCTGGCGGAGCTGGAGAGGGAGCCCGCCACCGGCTGGGTTACCGCCAGGGTCGCGGTGATGGTGGTGACCCCGGCGGTGAGCGTGGTGGCGGTCCCGGCCGAGCCGGAGGCGTTAGTGATGGTGGCGACCGAGGTGGAGGACGAGCTCCAGGTGACCAGCGAGGTGACGTCCTGGGTAGAGTCGTCCGAGTAGGTGGCGGTCGCGGTGAACTGCTCCGTGTTCCCGGCGGTGACCGTCGGCGCCGAGGGGGAGACCGCCAGCGAAACGACGGTGGCCTGGCTCACCGTCAGGGTGGTCGACCCGGAGATGGTCCCCGGGATGGGCTGGGTGGTGGCCATGGTGGCGGTGATGGTGGTCGATCCCGTCGTGAGCGAGGTCGCCTTCCCGGCCGAGCCGGTGGCGTTGCCGATCAGGGCGACCGAGGGGAGCGAGGAGCTCCAGGTGACCGAGGCGGTGAGGTCCTGGGTGGTGTGGTCGGAGTAGGTTCCGGTCGCGGTGAACTGCTGGGAGCTTCCGAGCGCGACGGTGGGGGTGGCCGGTGCTACGGCGATGGAGACCAGGGTGGCCGAGACCACGGTGAGGGTGGTCGACCCGGTGATCCCCCCCGAGCTCGCCGTGATGGTGGTGGCGCCGGGGGCCACCGCGGTGGCTACCCCTTGGCTCCCCGACTGGTTGCTCATGGTGGCGACCGAGGAGGCGGAGGATGTCCAGAGCACCCGGCCGGTGAGATCCTGGGTCGAGTTGTCCGAGAAGGTCCCGGTGGCGATGAACTGGTGGCTAAGCCCCATGGCAAGGGTGGGTGCTGCCGGGGTGACGGTCAGGCCGGTGAGGGTGGCCGCGGTCACCGTGAGGGTGGTCGAGTCGCTGATCGGTCCGGAGCTGGCGGTGATGGTGGTCGACCCGACCGCCACCGCCGTCGCTTTCCCGATCGATCCTGCGCTGTTACTGACGGCAGCCACCGCGGTCGACGAGGAACTCCAGGTCACCGAGTCGGTGACATCGGCGGTGGTGCTGTCGGAATAGGTCCCGATGGCCTTGAACTGCTCCGTGGTGCCGAGGGCGATCCCCTGGCTGTCGGGGGTCACGTTGAGGGAAACGAGCGTCTTGGTGGCGGTACTCGCCGGGGCCCCGGAGCCCCCTCCGCCGCAACCGGCCAGTACCAGCATCATCATCAGGAAGACCAACAGCCTATCTAATTTCATGCACGCTCACCCCGCTCGGGAGCCGGGCGGGCAGGTACGCCCTTCCCCGCAACCCCCGCATGTGTCCCCACGTCTCCACCACCATCGAACCGGTCACCAGCCGCTGCCGCCTGCGTCCGGCCACCCGCGGCGCCTTTTGGCGTGCCGCCGAGTACTCCCCTGCGTATCCTCCCAGTAGTTGCGAGAGGTCGGGATGGAGGTTTCCTTCCCAGGCGATGGCGAAGACCACCCCGTCGGCCGACAGGTATTCTCTCACAACTGTGGCGCGGTCCGCCATCTCATTAATGGTGTAGCCGTTACGGGAGATGGCGGCGCGGTGGGTGGCCGAAAGGGCCGTGCGGTCGGCGGCGACCGAGGAAGGTGGGCCTCCGAGGGTGGCCCCGGCTGGCAGCGGGAGAAGCAGCATGGCTGCGAGGGCGAGCGGCGTGAACCTGGCCGGCATGGGACTCTCCTGACATTGTCGTTATGGGCGGTTAGCCCCGGGAGAAATTCGTGTCTCCGGTAGGGGGGCTGTCCGTACCGGACCCGTTACCAAGCCGCACCGGGGCAGTGGTTCCGGCGATGATAACAGGGGGCATGGCTTGTGTGGGTGAAGTGTTGTTGAGAAGTGTAAAGAAGTGTACCGGGGCGGAATCAGACGACTCCGGCGAGGCCCAGGAGGGCGCCGGCGGCTATCAGCCAGAGGGGATGGAGACGGGTGGAGAGGAGGGCGGCCACGGTGGCGGCGGTCAAAAGCCAGGCGCCCGGGGTGTGGTCGGCACCGCGGGAGATGATGCAGCCGCTGGCAAGGACGAGCCCCACCGAGAGTGGCGCAATCCCCTGCTGGACGATCCCCCGCCAGGGGGAGCTCTTCATCCTCTCCCAGAGGTTGGCTGCGCCGAACATCAATAGCGCCGGCGGACCGCTCATGGCTGCCGTGGCGACGATCGCCCCGGCGAGCCCGGCGACCTGCCACCCGATCAGGGTGGCGATCAGGGAGTTGGGACCCGGGGTAGCCTGCGAGATCGCCACCAGGTGGGTGAAGGTCTCCTCGCTCATCCAGTGGTGGGTCACCACCGCCAGCCGGTGCATCTCGGGGACCACGGTGCTCGCCCCTCCGAAGGCGAGCAGCGACAACACCGCGAAGCGGTACATCAGTTCGAGAAGGGGGTTCATAGCGTCCTCCGCTTCTGCCAGGCCGCCACCAGCATGCTCGCGGGGGCGAGGGCGAGCATGAGGGGGGGGAGCGGGAGATGGAGAATGAGCACCCCTGCCAGGATGAGGAGGGTGAAGATCCAGGAGGGGAGACTGCGGCCGAGATCCCTCCCCATCCGGACCCCCATGGCGAGGATCAGCCCGGCCGCCACCGCCGCTATCCCCCGCAGCATGGCATGCACGGCCGGGTGGCTCGCATAGCGGCTGTAGAGCGAGGCGATGGCCAAAACGAGGAGGAAGGGGGCGACGATCAGCCCGAGGAGAGAAACGACGGCGCCGGTCGCCCCCTGGAAGCGGGCGCCGACGCAGACGGAGAGGTTGGTGATGGTCGGCCCCGGGATCAGTTGGCTCAGGCCGAAGAGCGAGGTGAATTCCTGCGAGGTGAGCCATCCCCGCTCCTCGACCAGCGCCCGGCGGGCCCAGGCCATCACCCCCCCGAAACCGACCAGCGAGATCCGGGTGAAGCCCCAGAAAAGCCCGGCGTGGCTGATCCCGGCGGGGGAGGGGAGCCGCTTCCCGACCGCGAGCGGCTCCCCCGTCAGGCAATCTTCCCCGGGCGTCACCTGACCTCCTCGGCCTCGCTCCCTACCGGTATGGCGCAGAGATCGGCCACCGCCGCCGCGGATTTTTTCCGGTAGAGGATGAGGGTTCCGGCCAGGCCGCAGGCGGCGGCGAACATCATCCAGTAGCCGGGCGCCCCCTTGTCGCCGGTCGCCTTGATGAGCCAGGTGGAGACCACGGGGGTGAAGCCGCCGAAGAGCGCCGTGGCGAGGCTGTAGGCGAGCGAGAAGCCGACCGTCCGGATGTGGGCCGGGATCACCTCGGTGAGGGCCACCACCATGGCGCCGTTGTAGCTGCCGTAGAGGAAGGAGAGCCACAGTTCGATCGCCAGCATCTTCTGGAAGGTCGGCCCCGCCACCAGCCAGGAGAGGGCGGGGTAGGCGGTGGCCAGGGTGAGGAGGGTGAAGAAGATCAAGAGGGGCTTGCGGCCGATGCGGTCGGAGAGGGCGCCCATGATCGGGAGCCAGATGAAGTTGGAGACCCCTACGCAGAAGGTGACGATCAGGCTGTCGGTGTCGCTGAGCTTAAGTACGCTTTTGCCGAAGGTGGGGGTGTAGACGGTGATGAGGTAGAAGGAGGTGGTGGTCATGATGACCAGCATCATCCCGGCGATCACCACCCCCCAGTTCTCCAGCATGGAGCGGAAGATCTCCCTGGTGGAGGGGCGATGGGTGCGGCTTCTGGCCAGGAATTCCTCGGTCTCCTGCAGCGAGCGGCGGATGAAGAAGATGAGGGGAACGATCATGCAGCCGATGAAGAAGGGGACCCGCCACCCCCAGGAGGCGACCTCCGCCTTGGTGAGGAGGATGTTGAGCTCGTAGCCGATCATGGCCGCCACGATGATGGCCACCTGCTGGCTGGCCGACTGCCAGCTGACGTAGAATCCCTTGTGGCCGGGGGTGGCCATTTCGGAGAGGTAGACCGAGACGCCGCCGAGCTCGACCCCGGCCGAGAAGCCCTGGAAGAGCCGGCCGATGAGGACGCAGAGTGGGGCGAGGAGGCCGATGGTCGCGTAGCCCGGGACGAAGGCGATCATCACGGTCCCCAGCGCCATCAGGGCGAGGGTGACGATGAGCCCCTTGCGGCGCCCGACCCGGTCGATGTAGGAGCCGAGGATGATGGCCCCTAAGGGGCGCATGAGGAAGCCGGCCCCGAAGGTGACGAAGGTGAGCATCAGCGAGGCGAACTCGCTGCCGGCGGGGAAGAAGGCCTTGGAGATGTAGGTGGCGTAGAAGCCGAAGAGGAAGAAGTCGAACATCTCCAGGAAGTTACCGCTGGTTACCCGTAATACGGCCCCTAGTTTCGTTTGCTGCCCGGTTGACATAGTCTCTCCTCCTCGCGAAGCGGATGGGTTTCTAAAACGGTATTCTAGGGACCCGCGAGGTAGCTGTAAACATTGGGCCGAAAAGGAAAGTATTATCTTTATTGGCATTTTTGGCGATTTCGGCAACTTGTACCCTCGGTCCTGAAGGGGCGAGGGTGAAGGACCTTTTTGTTATCCCCTCTCCCCACGGGAGAGGGTGGCCGAAGGCCGGGTGAGGGTAGCCGTTAGAACCTCCCTCACCCCTGCCCCTCTCCCGGAGGGCGAGGGGATATGGAGTGGCGCCCCTCTCCCCTGAAGGGGCGAGGGGATCTCAAGTGAGAGCCCCTGTGCGGCGAGGGGTTGTGGTAGCAATGGGTTTCATTTGCTTTTTCTCCCGTGACTCATTAAACTCTGGGCTTCGTCCGCCCCGTATCCGATTCGCACCGCCCCGGAGATCCGCATGGTGATTAGATTCGGCAGGATGTCCCTGCGCAGCAAGATCAACGGGCTGGTGTCCCTCACCATCTTCTTCGTGCTGGCCATGGTGGTCTCCGCGACCTGGTACCTGGTGGTGGACCTGACCTTCCGGGAAACCGGGGAACGCGCGCTCGTGGTGGCCCGTACGGTGGCGGGGCTACCCGAGGTGGTGAAAGCCTTCGCAGAGCCCGACCCGTCGCGCACGATCCAGCCGCTGGCCGAGACGATCCGGCACGAGACCGGCGCCGAGTTCGTGGTGGTCAGCAACCTCAAGCTCATCCGCTACAGCCATCCCAATCCGGCCGAGATCGGCCGCCACATGGTCGGGGAGGACAACGCCGAGGTGCTCCAGGGAAAGGAGAGCATCACCCGCGCTACCGGCACTCTCGGCTACTCCGTGCGGGGGAAGGCGCCGGTCTTCGACGCTCACCACCGCCAGATCGGGGTGGTGTCCACCGGCTTCCTGGTCCGCAACGTGCGGGGCAACGTCTCGAGCCTCCTCTTCAAGCTTTTGGGCATTGCCGCCGTCGCCCTCCTGGCGGGCTTTGCCGGCTCCTATCTCCTGTCGGGACACGTCAAGCGGCAGATACTCAACATGGAGCCCGGCGAGATCGCCTTCAGCGTCCAGGAGCAGGCCGCCATCCTGGAGGCCATCCGGGAGGGGATCATCGCGGTCAACGCCGAGGGCTTCATCGTGAGCTGCAACCACGAGGCGAAGAAGATGCTCGGCCGGGAGCAGGATGAGCTGGTCGGCTCCCACATCGCCGAGGTGCTCCCCAACACCCGGCTTCCCGAGGTGCTCCGCGACGGCCTTCCCCAGTACGACCAGCCGATGGTGGTGGGTAACGCCCTGGCGGTGGTGAGCCGCGTCCCGGTGGTCCTCGGCGGCAAGGTGATCGGCGCGGTCAGCACCTTCCGCGACAAGGTGGCCCTCGAGCAGATCGACCGCCGGTTGGCCGACATCGGCCGCTACGTGGACACCCTGAGAAGCCAGCGGCACGAGTTCATGAACAAGCTCCACCTGATCTCCGGGCTCATCAGGATGTCCGATTACGATTCGGCGACCGCGGTCATCGACCGGGTCAACGAGGAGTACCAGAAGGCGATGGAGTTCTACCTCGCGCGCATCCGGGACACCGCCATCGTCGGCATCCTGGTCGGCAAGACCCACCGGGCCGACGAGCTCGGCATCCAGCTCCAGGTCTCCTCGGACTCGCTCGTCTCGGAGCACTGCCCGCACCGGGAGGTGGTGGTGGCGGTGCTGGGAAACGCCATCGAGAACGCCTTCGACGCGCTCCAGTCCTTCTCCGCGGCGGGGAGGGTATCCGTCCTGGTACGGGAAGAGACGGACCGGGTGCGGGTGGAGGTCACCGACAGCGGTCCGGGCATCGACCCCTCGGTCGCGGGACGGATCTTCGAGGACGGGGTCACCACCAAGGGGGAGGGGAGGGGGCTTGGGCTCGCCTTGGTAAAGAAAATGGTGGAAAGCTGCGGAGGGGAGATCGGGGTGACCGGTCGGGAGGGGGAAACCATGGTCAGCGTCGTGCTTCCGACGTCAGGAGGGGTGAATGGATAGCCTTAAGGTGCTGGTGGTCGACGACGATTTCATGATCGCCCGGATGCACGCGAAGTTCATCGAGCAGCAGGAGGGGTACCGTCCGGTGGGGATCGCCAAGAACTTCCAGGAGACCATCGAGCTCGCCCGGGAGCTCCGCCCCGAACTGATCCTCCTCGATGTCTACCTCCCCGACCGCTCGGGGATCGAGGCGCTGCGGGAGATCCGCGGCGAGAACCTCCCCTGCGACGTCATCCTCATCACCGCGGCCAAGGAGATCGAAACCATCGAGGAGGCGTTCAGGCTGGGGATCTTCGACTACCTCATCAAGCCGTTCGACCTGGATCTCCTGAAGGGGGCGCTCGCCAAGTACCGGCAGTTCAAGAGCCACCTGCTTTTGGGGGGCAACGCGGACCAGAAGTTCGTGGAGGGGCTGAAGCAGTTCCGGGGTCCCAAGACGGCGCCGCAGCAGTTGCCGAAGGGTATCGACCAGCGGACCCTCGAACTGGTGAAGGGGGTGCTGATCGCCGATGCCTCCTTCCGTACCGCCGACCAGATCGCCCAGACGGCGGGGCTGAGCCGCTCCACGGCGCGCGCCTACCTCGATCATCTCGTGGAACAGGGGATGGTGGAGGAATCGCTTCAATACGGAGCGGTCGGGAGGCCTCAGCGCCAGTTCCGCCTCAAAAACGGCTAGACGTCCCCCCTTTTTCACCCACCTCTGCACCCCTCATCCGAAGGAGGGGACTGGCTCCGCCAGGTGCCTGTCCCCTCTGCCACCAAAGGGACGGGAAATCGGTGCCGTTACCCGCAGCAGTTTTCCGCGGCAGCCGCGGCGGCCTGTTCGTTGCATTTTTCGACCGCCTCCTTTAGCCAGGCGATCTCGTTGGGGAGGAACTCCTTGGTATACTCGGTCCCCACGTTGAGGGCCCAGTGCAGCGGAGGGGTGGTGGTCAGCGTCAGCATGTGGCCGGGGACCTCGACGTAGCGCTTTTCGCCGCCGTCGGCGATCCAGGCGATCATCCGCTCCATGGTGTCGAAGAGCATCAGGTAATCGTTGCCGTTGGCCTGGGTGATGACCGGGATGATGTCGCGCTGACCCTCCGGGGCGTCCCCCTCGTGGTCGCCGAGGATGGGGATGAAAAAGGTCGAGTTGAGGAAGAGGTCGTAGAATTGGGACTGCTTCTTCGGGTCGTTCACGTTTTCGCGCAGCTTGACGAGCGCCTCGTCGATCGGTGTCATGGGTGTTCCTTATCTGTTGGGATTGGGTGCCACAGTACAGAACGACGCCGTCATAGACAAGGAAATTCAGTCAACCCATAACCAAAATACCTAAACCCTTTGAACGCGGATGACGCGGATTGGAGGATTTCCGCGGATAGATCTTAAGGCCTTCGCTACATACAGTCCGAAGCTTTTCAGTGGTAACCCAAAGACTTTTTTTGCCTCATCCGCGTACATCCGCTCAATCCGCAAAATCCGCGTTCCCTGTCTTTGACTGGTAATGAGTTTGCGGAGAGGGGAGGGGAGGAACTGGAGAGGTCAGCGGATGAGGGGGGCGATGCGGTTGATGTCGAAGCCGGTCATTACCCTGCCATAGATCATGAAGGTCGGGGTCGACCTCACCTTGTTCTTCTTCGCTATCTCCTGGTGCTCTTTCTGCAGCCTGATCCCTTCGGGGGTGATGACCGCCGTCCGCGGATCGTACTTCCCGCTCTCCACCTCGAGGTAGGCCCTCTCCCGGTCCTTGGCGGAAAGGATGTACTGCACCTTTTCCTTGGCGCCGGGATGGATCGCCAGCGGTAGGAAGAATATGTAGCGGGTCACCTGCGGTTTCCCCTGGAAGTATGCTTCGGCCCTGCGGCAGTGGGGACAGTCGGGATCGGTGAATTCTATCACCATGATCTTGCCGGAACCGACCTTGACCGCCTTGTCGAGGTCGAGGCTCTCGGCGCCCCGCGCGGCCCCGGCGCCCATCGGCAAACCGAAGGCAAGGGCCGCCAGCATCGTTATCAGGTGACGTAGTAGTATCTTCATGTCAGTACCGTATGCTGAAGCCGGCAAATTCGCCGGTGTACTCCCCAGGCTCCTCGGTCAGTTGTTCCACCTGGGCGAGGTCGGGACCGCGCCGGCACCACTCGACCATCGCCCGTACCGCCTCGTCTTCCCCCTCGAAGCATCCTTTCACCGAGCCGTCCGCCTGGTTCGCCACCCAGCCGCACACCCCAAGCCTCGCCGCGGTGCGCGCGGTGTGGTGGCGGAAGGCCACCCCCTGCACGCGCCCGCGGACGACGACGGTTACCCGTGTCCTCATTTCTTCCCGAGCTCCATGGAGCGGGCGACGCAGACGTCCACCGCGTTGATGGTGGCGGCGCGGAAGCCGTCCCGGTCGAGTTGGTGCATGGCGGCGATGGTGGTCCCTCCCGGGGAGGCCACCTGGCTCTTGAGGACGGCCGGGTGCTCGCGGGTCTCCAAAAGAAGCTTGGCGGTGCCGTAGACGGTCTGGGCGGCGAGCGCGGTGGCCACGTCGCGGGTGAGGCCGTGTTTCACCCCGGCATCGCTCAACGCCTCGATGAAGGTCAGCACGTAGGCGGGCCCGCTCCCGGAGACCCCGGTCACCGCGTCGAGGAGCTTCTCCTCGACCACGCAGCTCGTTCCGACCAGGTCGAAGACCCGGCGGGTGACCGAGAGATCGTCGTCGGTGGCACGGGTGCCGCGGGCGATGGCGGTGGCACCCTCCAGCACCAGGGCGGGGGTGTTGGGCATCACCCGCACCACGCGGGCCTCGGCCCCCAGGACCTCTTCGATCGCGGCGCACTTAACGCCTGCCATGATGGATATGTAGAGCTGGTTACTTCCCTGGACCTCTTTGAGCGCCTGGGTGAAGACCTGCGGTTTCACGGCGAGGATGACCACGTCGCTTTGGCGGCAGAGTTCGCCGTTGTCGGAGATGGTGCGGATGCCGTAGCGCTCCGCCAGGTGCCCCCTTCGCTGCTCGCTCGGCTCGGACACCGTCAGGTTGGCCGCCGGAACCCCTCCGGCCAAAAGCCCCTTGATGATGGCTTCCGCCATGTTGCCCCCGCCGACAAAGCCAGTTTTCATCTCCTTGTGCATCGCGTCCCTCCATAGCAAATTTCTAACTAAGACTGTGATAGGTAATCAAATAAGGGGTAAATGTCAACCTCAAACCCCTCGTCTCTTCAGCGAGGGGGTGCCTGAATTATATATACCCTCACCCCTGCCCCTCTCCCCTAAAGGGGCGAGGGGATACTTTAATGCAGCCCCTCTCCCTCCGGGCGAAGGTGGCCGCAGGCCCGTACCATATATACCCTCGCCCCTAAAGGGGAGAGGGTGGCCGAAGGCCGGGTGAGGGAGGTTTTCATCGGGAAAGGTGCATGGCGACAGGCGGGTGCCGGATATTGCATCTGCTATAGTTTACCAAGGAGGTGGGCCATGACCGCACTCTTCAAGGGGCTTACCGGCAACGTGCTTATCTTCGGCTTTGTGAGCCTCTTTACCGACGTCTCCAGCGAGATGATCTATCCCCTGCTCCCGCTCTTTCTCTCTTCGGTCCTGGGGGCCGGCCCCGCCTTCCTCGGCGCCATCGAGGGGGTGGCGGAGTCGACCGCCTCCCTGTTGAAACTCGCCTCGGGCATCATGTCGGACCGCGTGCGGGCGAGAAAGGGGCTCGTCCTCTTCGGCTATTCCGTCTCGGCCCTCATGCGCCCCTTGATCGGCGCCGCGCACTCCCCCCTCGCGGTCCTCATCATCCGCGCCGGGGACCGGATAGGGAAGGGGGTCCGCACCTCGCCGCGCGACGCCCTGATCGCCGACTCGGTCGACCCATCCCTGCGGGGGAAGGCCTACGGCTTTCACCGCTCGATGGATAACGCGGGGGCTCTCATCGGCCCGCTCCTCGCCACCCTCCTTTTGTCCGGCTGGCTCCAGGACGACCTGCGGACGCTCTTCTGGCTGGCCGGCATCCCCGGGCTCATCGCGGTCTTCCTCATCATCTTCAAGGTGCAGGATTCCGGACGGGAGGTCCCGGCCAAGCAGCAGGTGCGCCTCGCGCCGCTGCCGGCCGGCTCCCTGCGCCGCTACCTCTTCATCCTCTTCCTCTTCACCCTCGGCAACTCCTCGGACGCCTTCCTGCTCCTTAGGGCGGGGCAGCTCGGCATGCCGCTCGTCAGGGTCCCGCTGCTTTGGGCCTTTTTCAACGCGGTGAAGATGCTGGCCAGCATGCCGTTCGGCGTCCTCTCCGACCGGATCGGCCGGCGCAAGGTGATCGTGGCGGGGTGGCTCGTCTACGCCCTTTGCTACTTAGGCTTCGCCTTCGCCTCCCGCGAGTCCCACATCTGGCTCCTCTTCGCCTGTTACGGTCTTTTCTACGGACTCACCGAAGGGGTGGAGAAGGCCCTGGTGGCCGATCTCTCCGATCCCTCGGTGAGGGGGGCGGCCTTCGGCTGGTACAATTTCGCCATCGGAGCGGGCGCGCTTCCCGCGAGCCTCATCTTCGGCCTCATCTGGCAGCGCTTTGGATCGCTTGCCTCCTTCCTGGTCGGAACCGGACTGGCTGCCGTTTCCGTGGTACTGTTACTGCTCCTGGTGAAACCTCCCGCTCGTACTCAGTAGCCTCCCCGCCTCGGCCCCTCTTTCGGCTTGATCCCCGATCGCTCTTCGCTCTGATTTCCCGCCGTGGCTCAGTCATAACCCCGCCTGACTGTCAGCAAGCCCCTGGCCCGCAATCCCAACTGTCTCTGATCGGTTTTTCCACTATTGAATTATCTGCCTCTTTATATGGCACGACTTTCCTATGTCACAATGATTACTAACAGTTAGTCTCCGGCTGGAAGTTTCTGCGCGTAAGGTGCTGAAAAACAATAACTGTTAAAAATAATTAATATTGACATTGAGAAAAGCAGACGGGTAATATTCGTATCACTGGGAAAAATTTGACAGTCTGAAAAAAAGCGCTAAAGTTTTCCGGACACCGCTCGATACAGTATACGTATGCAGCAGTGTGTTCGCCGAGTTGTTCTGAAAGTTTTGTGATTTCGACTGATAGAACCGTCCTTTAATATTCGGATTTTTGTGTAGTGTAGTCTTTTTAAGAGAGTATTAATGCTGCTACTTGCAATGTCATCAAAACCCTTCGCTTGTGAGAGTGCCGCCGGCCCTAACCGGACCGCAAGGCCCTCGTCTATCATAGTTCCACCCTCATATACAGTTCCTACTCACATCAAAACTTTGCTGCAGGCTGGCGCCTCCCGGGAACGGGGTTCGGTGTCATCGGCCGGCCCGGGGCGTTAGCTTCCGGCCGGGGGGCCGAGCCTTGCGCGCGGCTCCGGTAACGACGAACAGTTCGGCAGTTTGACCGACGCGAACCCGGTGGATTCCTCCCCCTTGGTGGGTGCATTTCCCTGCTCCACCGGTTTCTTCGCGCCCGTGTACGGTAGATCCGCGCAACCAGCGGGAGAATGCCCTCAAGAACCAGATTTCCCAGATACTCGCGAGACAGGAGGAGTTGCATGTGCATTGACTTCAAAAGGTTCTGCCGTTTGCTGCCCGCCCTTTTACTGGCGGCGTTGCCTGCCGCGGCGCTGGCGGATGGGTCCGTCGACTCGACCACGATCCTGAGGATCGAGGAGGACAACCATGCCGGATTCCAGAGCAAGACCCTGGCCCCGCTCACCGAGTTCTTCGGGCTCGACGCGGACCAGCTGGGAGACGGCAGGCTCTCCGCCCACCTCTACGGGTGGGGAAGGGTGAGCCTGGCCGACCGCTACGACCCGATCGACGGCGGTGACAGCAGCGTAGGCGGCGCGCTCAACTACGGCTACCTGCAGTACCGCTTCGATCACGCCAACGCCCGCGCCCGCGCCGGCCGCTTCTTCGTGAACGAAGGGATCGTGAACGAGCAGCTGGACGGCGGCAGCTTCAAGACCGACCTCCCGTACGGCTTCGGGATCTCGGCCTTCGGCGGTGCCACCGTGCACACGGTGAAGATCCCCGGCGCCGACACCGACGGCAAGGGTGACGCCATCACCGGCGGCCGGGTGAGCTACCGCAAGGGTGGCCTCCTCGAAGTCGGTTTCTCCGGCGTCTACGAGACCGACGCACCGAGCGTCTCCAGCAACAACTTCCTCCCCGGCACCTTCGGCAGCCATCGCCTGCTGGGCGGCGACATCTGGTTGAGGCCCTTCCAGATGGTGCAGATCTCCGGCCACACGAGCTACAACACCGAGACCAAGGGGATCGCCGAGCACAGCTACCTCGTGCAGGCCTTCCCTGTCAGCAAGCTGACGCTGGCCGCAAGCTACGACGAGCAGCGCGACCGCTCCTTCTTCTACTCTTCGCTGCTCTTTGCCGACATGCTCAGGAATCTCAACCAGAATTCCAAGGCGATCGGGGGGATGGCGACCTACAGCCTGACCGACAACGTCGACGTCACCGCCGACTATAAGAATTACAAGCGCGACGTCGGGCGCGCCGAGCGGTTCGGGGGCGAGGTGAGGGGGAACTTCCTGAAGAACACCCTCCGGGCCGGGGTGGACTACCACTACCTCCGGGCCTCCGAGAACTTCGCGGTGGTCCCGGTGGACGGCGCCTCCGGCTCCTACCACGAGGCCCGCGGCTACGTCATGCACGACACCAAGGGGTACTTCGCCTCGCTTGACCTGATCGGCTACTTCTTCAAGACCCGCATCGAGAACCGCAACAACGCGTGGGAGACGGTGGCCGGCCTGGGCTACCACCTGACCCCCGACCTCTCGCTCTCCGGTGACCTAAGCTACGGTCAGAACCCGCAGTACAACGACGAGCTGAAGGGGCTGGTGCGGCTCACCTACAATGTCAAATTCGCCGACAAAGGAGACAAGAAATGAGACGCTCCCCGCTGATATCCGCGCTGCTTGTATTGGTCGCGCTCTTCTTACTGGCCGCCTGCGCCCAGATGAAAGCGTTGCCGAACCTCCCCGCCACCCATCCGGAAGAACTTTCCAGCGGGCCGGTGAGCTGCTCCGAATGTCATGAGGATCAGCAGAAGGGGACCATGAAGCCGTTCGCCGCCTTCAACCATTCCCGTATCTTCGTGAAAAACCACCGCTTCTATGCGGCAACCGACGACGCGCTGTGCGCTACCTGCCACAAGTTCTCGTTCTGCGCCGATTGCCACACCAACAAGATCGAGATGAAGCCGTCGGTCAAAAACGGCGACCGCCCGGACCGGATGATGCCGCACCGCGGCGACTACATCACCCTTCACAAGATCGAAGGGAAACTGGACCCCGCCAGTTGCTACCGCTGCCACGGCCGAACCAATAACGAGCGCTGCGTCGCCTGCCATCGATAGGAGAGGATAATGCGTATCAAAACCGCCTTGTTCATGACCATTTCCGTTCCCCTGGCTCTGGCTGCCTTGGCCGCCTGCTCCGGCGGTGGCGGCTCAACCCCGACCGTGGACCCCAACGGCAAGCACCCCGACAACTGGGTGCAGCAGCACTGGGTCTCCTACGACCAGGCCAATGGCGGGAGCTCCGACGTGACCGCCAACACGGCCTGCTCCGAGTGCCACTCTTACGACCTTTCCGGCGGCATCTCCAAGGTGGGGTGCTTCACGGCGAGCTTCAACGGGCAGTCCTGCCACGCCAACGCCGACCACACCCTGGGGCACCCCTCCGGCTGGGTCACCCCCGGCGACGACCAGTTCCACGCCTGGGCGACCTATAACGGCACCACGGTGAGGGGGAGCGCGGTGCTCGACTCCGCCAGCTCCTGCGGGCTTTGCCACGCCACCGGCAGCGGCGGGACCCAAGTTGCCGGGACCCCCTCCTGCCTCTCGAACGACCCCGCGTTCGGCCTCTCCTGCCACAGCTCGAGCCCGGCGGTCAAGTCGAGCGGCTGCGCCTCCTGCCACGGAGCGCCCCCGAACGGCACCAGCTACCCGAACCGCGCCGGCTCCCACGCGGCCCATATCGGCGTCGGCATCGACTGCTTCGCCTGCCACTCCGGCTACGGCACCGGCACCGACCGCCACGCCACCGGGGCCGCCACCAACGGCTCCGCCGCCTTCATGAACTTCTCGACGGTGTTCGCGGCCGAGACCGGCGGCTTCCGCTACCAGGGGGGCAAGTGCTCCGGTGTCAGCTGCCACGGCGGCAAGCAGACCCCGGCCTGGGGGGTGGGCTCCATCAACGTCGCTACCGACTGCCTCGCCTGCCACCAGCAGCTCGACCCGACCAATCCCCAGTACAACAGCTTCCACTCGGGGAACTTCAACGCCATCAACATGCACGCCTTCCACCTCGCCACTGCCAAGCCGGGCGCCGGGAGGCTCATCTTCTGCACCGACTGCCATAACGTGAACCAGCTGACCACCGCCAATCACTTCGCAGGTCTCGCCACCCCGGGCTTCGAGTACGACCCGGCCAACACCATCGGCGGGGGGGCGACCAGCATCACGACCTACAACGGCACCACCACCACCTGCACCAACACCTGCCACTCCGTGGCACCCGCGACGGCCAACTGGGAATAACGGCGGCCTGAGCTAAGGAAGAGTCAGATGAGAAAGACAATCGCCCTGGTATTCATCCTTATCCTGCCGCTCATCTTCGGATGCGGCGGCTCCGGCGGAAGCGGCGTCACGGGGACCTCTGCCCCGGCGGCATACTCCATCGCCGGCAAGGTCACCCTGAACGGCGCCGGCTTAGGGCAGGTGACCCTCGCGGTGAGCGGGGTAGGGAACCAGTTCAGCGACGGCAACGGCAATTTCAGCTTCATCCAGCTCTCCAACGGGAGCTACACGGTGACCCCTTCGCGCTCCGGCTACAGCTTCACCCCGGCGAGCGTCACGGTGACCATCAACAATAACGGGGCGGCGGCCGACTTCACCGCCGTCCCCATCCCGACCTACTCGATCTCCGGGACGGTCGCCTCCGGCAACAACGCGGGGTTGGCCGGCGCCACGGTGACCATCACCGACGCCTCCAACCAGCAGGTCGCAAGTCAGGTGACCGACGGGGCAGGGCAGTATGCGGTGGCCGGCCTGACCGGCGGCGCCTACCACGTGGCGGTCTCCCATCCCGACGGCTTCAGCTTCTCGCCGTCCGGCACCCAGGACGTGACCGTTTCCGGCGCCAACCTGACGGTCAACTTCACCGCCGCGGCGGCGGCCACCTACGCCATCTCGGGAAGCGTGGCGGTCTCGGGCGGGGGAGCCCTGGCGGGAGTCTCGCTGGTCCTGGCCGACCAGGCCGGCGCGAGCTATCGGACCACCACCGGCAGTAACGGCTCCTTCAGCCTGCCCGGGATCCCCGACGGCTATTACACGATGACCCCGACCCTTTCCGGGTACAACTTCGTTCCCAACCCGCTCCTGGTCCACGTGAACGGCCAGGACTCTACCGGGAACGCCATCTCCGCCTCGCAGGCGAACTCCGGGTCCGGCTCCATCACCGTGACCCTGTGAAAAAGATTCGGCGCCCGCCGGCAACCGGGGCGCCTTGGGACCATGACACGCAATCAGCCTAACCATAAGCAGAAGGAGGAGTTGTATGTCGATTAACTGGAAGAGGTTCACCTTCGGAGCCCTGGTGCTCGCCTCTTTGGCGCTGCTCCTTTCCGGATGTGGCGACTTCGCCGGCAATACACCGGCACCGAATGTGGCCGCGAAAACGCTGTCCGGGATCGTCTCCGACCCGGCGACCGGGCTGCCGCTGGCGGGGGCGACGGTGACCGCCTACTCTGTCGACCAGAACGGCGTCGAGTCGACTACGCCCCTCAGCATCTACCCGGTAACCGCCACCACCGACAGCAAGGGGGCCTACCGCCTCAAGATCCCGACCAGCTACACGGGCTCCCTGGTGGTCGAGAGCAAGGTCTCCGGCGGCAGCGCGCTCAGGCAGCTTAGGAGGGCGCTCTTCGTCGGCGGCCCGAGCACCATCCGGGCGGCCGTGCCGGCCAACTTCGTCACCCGCGCCAACATCCCGCCGGTGATGGTCAGCCTGGCCACCGAGGCCTCGGTCGAGTTCATCAAGCAGAACTACGCCGGGACCGGCTTCTCCTCCGGCAACATCAAGAGGTCCTACTCGGCCCTGGAGAACCTGTTCGGGCTGGGCTTCTACCAGACCGCGCCTCCGCGCCGGATCAACGACCGCTTCACCAACAAGGCCCAGCAGGACCTGGCGGTCAGCATCCGCGCCGTGAACCTGGTCACCTCCGGGCAGGTCTCGGTCTCGGCGGCCCACGCCCTGGCCGCCACCACCCCGACCCTGGCCGACATCGTCGCCTCCATGCTCTCCTCCAACGGGATGGGGAACGTGGCGGCCGCCCTCAAGAACGCCATCGTGGTCTCCACCTCCCAGCTGGCCCAGGAGGGTACGGTCCCCCCCGAGTACGTGCCGAGCAGCGTGATCAACACCTCGCTCTCCAACGCCATGAACGCGCCGGTGACCCTCCCTGACGTGTCCGACACCACCTCGCCGACCGCTCCCACCGGGGTGACCGCGAGCGCCCTGGCCGCCCGCAAGGTCAAGGTGACCTGGAACGCAGCCACCGACCCCGACGCCGACGGCGTGGCCGGCTACGCCGTCTGCCGCGTCAACGACGTAGGTGTCGCCTCCACGGTGGCGCTGATCGGCACCCGCGGCTCCTCCGCCTCCACCTTCACCTACCTCGACCTGCTGGCTGAGCCGGTGACCCACTATGTCTACAAGGTCTACGCCTTCGACCCGACCGGCAACTACTCCGAGGCGAGCAACGAGATCGACGTGACCACCCCGGCCCCCTACGACACCGTGGCACCCTCCGCTCCGACCGGGCTGGTCTCGCGCGGCGCCACCGCCTCGCTGGTCTCGCTCACCTGGCAGGGGTCCACCAAGAGCAACGCGGACGGCTCGGTGACCCCGGCGGCCGCCTACTACGTCTACCGCGACTTCCAGCTGATCGCCACCGTCACCACGACCTCGTTTAACGACACCACGGTCGCCCCGGTCACCTCCTACACCTACTTCGTGAAGGCGGCCGACAGCGACAGCAACCTTTCCGACGCCTCGGCCCTTCTGACCGTGCGGACCGCCGCTTCGCCGACCGCCACCGTGCCGGCCGCTCCGTCCGGCCTCACCGACACGGCGGCCTACAACCTGGTCTCCATGAGCTGGACCGCCTCCACCGACGCCGGGGTGACCTACACCGTCTACCGCGACGGCATCCCCATCGCCACCGGGATCACCGGTCTGGCCTACGGCGACGGCGCGGTGACCCCCAACACGAGCTACCGCTACACGGTGACTGCGGTGAAAAACGGCGGCGAGTCGGTGCCGAGTAACCTCCTCTCGGTCACCACCCCGGCCAACCCGAACAACACCACCCCGACCGTCCCCGACACCCCGACCAACTTCGTGGCGGTTTCGGTGAGCGCCGGCGGCGTGTCGCTCATGTGGAACAGCTCGCTCGTGGGCGGCAACCCGGTGGCCGGCTACGTGGTCCAAAGGGGTGACGCCACCGGCAACAACTTCGCCAACCTCGCCACCGTCCGGGTCCCGGGCTACACCGACACCACGGTCTCCCCGTCGACCACCTACAGCTACCGCGTGCTCGCCTACTCCGACGCCGGCATCTACTCCGCCCCGAGCGCGATCTGGCTCGCCCCGGTCCCGGCCCCCATCGACCTGACCGACACCACCGCGCCGTCGGTGCCGACCGGCCTGCAGCTCGCCACCGCCGCCACCAGCGGTTCGGTGGCCCTGACCTGGAGCGCCTCCACCGACAACGCGGCCGTGGCCGGCTACCTGGTCTTCCGCGACGGCTCCCAGGTAGGGAACGTCACGAGCGGCACCACCTTCACCGACGCCACCGTGGTGGGGGGCGCCACCTACAGCTACACCGTCGAGGCCTACGACGCCGCCGGCAACATCTCCGCCGCCAGCAGCGCCCTGCAGGTGAGCACTCCGGCCCCGCCGCCCAACACCTACACCGTCTACGGCCAGGTGGTGCTCAACAACGCCGGCCTCTCCGGGGTCATGCTGACCCTGACCGACGCCAACAACGTGGCCACCACCGCGACCAGCGACCTCAACGGCAACTTCTCCTTCACCGCGGTACCCAACGGCACCTACACCCTTTCCGCCTCGGCCGCCGGGTTCTACTCCTTCGTCCCGCTCACCCGGACGGTGACCGTGGCGGGGGCCAACGTCACCGGCCAGAACTTCGCCACCGTCCTGGTGGGGACCGTCACCGCCGGGACCCAGTACCCCAACGGCACCATCATCGGCGGCATCAGCTACGGCGGGGTGACCATCATCGGCGGGGTGAGCTACCCGACCGGCACCGTGATCGGCGGTATCCAGTACCCCAACGGCGTCATCATCGGCGGCGTCCAGTACCCGGCCGGCACCATCGTGGGCGGCGTCGCTTTCCCGGCCGGTGCGGTGACCACCGGGGTGACCTACCCGACCGGCACCATCACCAACGCGGTAGGCTTCCCGACCGGTGTCATCATCGGAGGCGTCCTCTACCCCTCCGGCATCATCTCGGGCGGCATCCTCTATCCGCCCTACACCGTGACAGGCACCATCAGCTATCCGACCGGGACCGTCTCCGGCGGGCTGATCTGGAACGTGGCCCAGTAGCGATCCTCTGAGACGGGAGTGAATAGTGAAGCAGAAGTGCGTTTTCGCTGAATGCTGTGACAGAAGAACTGCACCCAAGGAGATCGCGATGAGGTGCTTACACTTACAGGTAAGGAGCGGACGATGAGAAACAGTTTGACCATGCTTCAATGCCTACTGTTGGTCCTGGTCATGGCCGCCATGACAGGCTGCGGCGCCAACAATGCCGTCAATAGCGCCGCCGGTGGGGTCCCCGGTTCCCTGAAGGCCAAGCTGAAGTGGCAGGCGCCCCATGCCGCCCACGTGTTTGCCACCTACACCACCTCCACGATTCCCGCCAACGTGGCGAGCATCCGGTTCAGCGTGACCGGCACCGGGACCAACGGGTCGCCGATCCCGGTGGTGAGCACCACCGTTCCCTCCTCCGGGTTGGGCGGGACCGTGGGGGGGATCTATCCCGGCACCGTGGCCCTTTCGGTCAAGGCGCTCGACTCCAGCAACCAGGTGGTCTACGAAGGGTTCGCCCTCCAGGTGAGCGTGGCCGCCAACCAGACCACCGACGCCGGCGTGATCAGCATGAACGCTCCGGTCAACAAGCCGCAGGATGCGGCCTGCCTCGGCTGCCACGCGACCGCCCTGGACGCCACCGGCCAGAACATCGAGGCCAACTTCAAGCAGTCGAGCCACTACAGCTTCACCACCTGGAGCACCGCGGTGGGCAAGCTGGTCCCCGGTTGCGCCGCCTGCCACGGCCCGTCCCACAACAACCCCGACCCGTCCGCGGGCGGTGCCAGCGCCCCGTGCTTCGTCTGCCATAGCGGCAAGGTGGCCGTGCACTTCAACAACTTCACCGGCGCCGGCGCCCATGCCGCCATGTATGCGCCGGACACCGAGCAGTGCGCCTCCTGCCACCAGTTCCACAACACCAAGCACGGCAACGACACGCGGGTGGCCTGGGCCCAATCCGGTCACGGCGACGTGAACGGCGCCGCCTGGGCCACCGAGGACATGCAGGCTCCCGGCCAGCAGGCCTGCCAGCGCTGCCACACCGGCACCGGTTTCAAGGCCTTTGCCCAGACCAATTTCCAGACCTTCGCCATGGCGTCGGTCGCCCAGGCGGGGGACCACCAGCGCCAGGTGCTCGGCTGTGACGGCTGCCACACCGACAACTCCTTCGCGGTCC
The DNA here is from genome assembly GCF_054784495.1 of Geomonas sp. Red276. Classification (NCBI taxonomy): domain Bacteria; kingdom Pseudomonadati; phylum Thermodesulfobacteriota; class Desulfuromonadia; order Geobacterales; family Geobacteraceae; genus Geomonas; species Geomonas sp. Red276. The sequence continues at coordinate 20,660 of NZ_BLXW01000018.1, read as the reverse complement.
GTGCCGTGGGGGCCTTCACCACCCAGTACAAGATCAACAGCAACTCGGTGACCGCCACCTTCCCGGACGTCGGCGAGTCCAACCTCTGCATCGCCTGCCACTCGGCCCGCGAGAACGGGGTGGACGCGGTCACCAACTTCGCCAACGCCAGCTTCAAGAACTCGCACTACATGGCGGCGGCGGCCCTGATGTACATGTCGTCGGGCTTCACCCAGTTCACCTCGGCCACCGCCCCCATCGGCACCAGCACCTACGGCAAGACGCTCTCCCCGGACAGCACCAGCGTCCCCAACTTCGGGATCTCCGGCGGTGTCTCCAGTACCCATAGGAAGCTCGGCACTGCCCTCATCCACGGCGACAGCCACAACCCGGCGGTCTTCATTGCCGGCCAGTTCGACGCCAACGGCCCCTGCGTGACCTGCCACCTGAACGCCAACGGCGCACCGGCCGGCGTGCGTGCCGCCCACGGCCACACCCTGGCCATCGACGCCAACGCCTACAACCAGGTCTGCACGAACTGCCACACCTCGGAAAACACCGTCCCGCTCACCGGCGCGAACTTCCAGACGGTCTTCATCGAACCGCAGGCGTCCGCCTTCCAGAGCACCCTCAAGCTCGCCGTGTACCTCCTGGCGACCAAGTGGAACATCGACTACGACTCCACCGCCTACCCGTACTTCTTCGAGCACGGCCTGGCCCACGTCAGCGCGAACCAGGTGAAGGACTGGACTCGCGGGACCGGGAACCAGGCCTTCGGGAAGAAGATGATGGGGGCCTGCTTCAACGTCAATCTCCTGAACCGGGATCCGGCCGCCTACGCCCACGCCCGCAGCTACTCCAGGAGACTTCTCTATGACTCCATCGACTTCCTTGACGACGGAGTCATGAACCTCTCGTCCGGCGCCACCGCCCTGGCAGCCACCTCGTTGGTGGACGGCAACAGCAATCCCCTGTTCACCAAGGGGGCCCAGGCCTACAACGCAGCCAGCGGCAGCATCACCACCATCTACAGCGGCACCTCCGAGGCGATGCTGTACCTGATCGGCTGGTCCCGCACCGACGGCACCTGGAATACTCCGGAGCGTCCGTAGGCGGGTGGCAAGTGACGGCAAACAATAAGGCCCCGCCCGGACCGGGCGGGGGTGTTCCCCGGGATATCCCGTTAACCAAATACTGCAATAGGGCAGAAGAAACCGCGTTGACAACAACCAACACCCCAAGGTAAGGAGAGCACGATGAGAAACATTCTAACCAAGCTGCAACCCCTTCTGGTACTCTTGCTGCTGGTAGCCATGACCGGCTGTGGCGCCAACAACGCCGGCACCGGCACAAGCGGTGCGCCGGGCGCAATCAACGCCAAGCTGACCTGGACCAACGCCACCAAGCTGGCCAAGGCCAAGGCGACCTCCTCCATTCCTTCCAACGTCGCCAACGTCGTCTTCACCGTGACCGGTTCCGGCGCCAACGGCCCGATCCCGGTCGTGAAAACCACCGTGGCGGCTGCCAACTCCGCCTCGGGTTCCATCTCCGGCGTCTACCCGGGCACCGTCGCCGTCGCCGTCAAGGCGCTCGATTCCACCGGCGCCATGGTGTACGAAGGGTACGCCATCAACCTCGACGTCGCCGCCAACGCCACCACCGATGCCGGCACCATCAACATGACGGTCCCCATCGCCAAGGCTGAGGAAGTCCCCTGCCTCGGCTGCCACGAGACCACCCTGGACCTCACCGGCCAGAGCGTCGTCGCCAACTACAAGCAGTCCGGCCACTACACCAACACCACCTTCCAGGATGCCAACGGCGTGGGCGCCGGCTGCGTCGGCTGCCACGGCCCGTCGCACAACACCCAGGACCCGTCCGCCCTCGGGAGCACCCAGCTCACCAACAATCCGGCTGCGGCTACCTCGGTCGGGAGCACCCGCTGCTTCGACTGCCACAACATCGCCAACTCCAACACCGCCATGGTCGGTAACCACGACACCTACTACATGGCCAACGGTAACGCCTGCGCCTCCTGCCACCAGGTCCACAACACCGCTGCCGCCAACATGGAGCGTAAATCCTGGGCCCAGTCCGGCCACGGCGCCACCGACTTCGCCCACATCCAGGGGGGCGGTTCCGGCTGCGCCACCCGCTGCCACAACGCCAACGGCTTCATCGCCGCGGTCGCCAACCCGACCAAGATCGTAAACGGCACCATGGCGGCCGCCGACCAGATGATCACCTGCAACGCCTGCCACACCAACGCACCGCTCGGCAAACTGCGCAACCTCCCGGGCGCCAAAGCCGGCGCCTTCCAGGCGTACACCAGCTCCTCGACCGGCGGCTACGCCTTCGCCCCCTACAACCACCTGAACCCGAACAAGAAGCCGTACTTCCCGGACGTCGCCGGCTCCAACCTCTGCATCGTCTGCCACAGCGGCACCCTGGAAGGCTCCTCCTCCGCCACCGGCTACCGCGTTTCCGATCCGTACTTCGTGAACAGCACCACCGCTCTCAAAGTCAAGAGCTCCAGCACCATCAGTCAGCACAACATGCCGTCCGCGGCGGTCATGTACGTGAAGTTCGGCTTCACCAACCTCTCCACCGGCACCAACGGCCCGACCAACGCGTACCTGAACAGCCTCACCTCCGACCTCGACCCGGGCTACGGCCAGGCTAACGGCAGCATCACCAGCACCCATCGCAAGTTCGGCACCACCGCCATCTACGGCGACAGCCACTTCTCCGCCTCCAACCCGGCACCGAAGTACTTCGGCCAGAACGGCCCGTGCGCCGTCTGCCACCTCTCCGGCAGCCACACCTTCTTCATTGACCAGAAGGCCATCGACGCCGTCTGCAGCCACTGCCACACCTCCGAGGACGGCCAGCCGATCGCTACCGAGGCCGCCTTCAAGCAGTACTTCCTCGACCCGCAGCAGGAGTTCTACAACAACGCCATTGCCCTGGGTGCCACGGTCGTGAACCAGAAGATCGCCGCCTACAACGCCGCCCTGACCAGCACCCCGAACGCCCTGGGCTACAGCACCACCAACCCGCTGCAGTTCCTGGTCGCCGTCAACCCGTTCACCTCCAGCCAGCCGGGTAAACTCGCCTTCGTGAAGTTCCTTGAGCCGGCAGGTAACGCCACCTACCCGACCTACAACACGAGCGACGGGACCATCTTCACCGCGAGCTCCAGCACCACCAGCAGCACCTACGCCGCGCCGGGCACCACCTACGCCAACTACCTTGCTCCGGCCGCCACCAGCTACCCGTACTACTCCACCGACTGGACCAACACCGCCATCGCGCTCGGCTACTCGCAGACCGCCGGCGACATGGGTTACACCAAGTTCGTGGGCGCCCTCTCCAACCTGGCCTTCTTCGCCAAGGATCAGGGCGGCTTCGCCCACGCCAGGACCTATGCCCGCAGGCTGATCTACGACTCCATCGACTTCCTCGACAACGGGAAACTCGACATGTCGGTCAGCGCCACCGCGATCGCCGTCTCCGCTGTCAGCGGCAACATCAACGGCATCCCCAACCCGGTGGCCGGCCTCTACACCAAGGGAGCCGCCGCCTACAACGTCGTGAACGGCGCACTCTCCACCGACTTCGCCGGCACCTCGGAAAGCATGCCGTTCCTGATCGGCTGGAGCCGCAGCACCGGCGCCTGGTCCACCCCGGAACGCCCGTAACCAACGCCGTAGGTTAACCGCAGCACCCGCCCCGCCTCGCAAGAGGCGGGGCCTTTTCATGCCTTGAAGGTTTCCTGATGGGCGCCCATCTCCCGCCGGCAGATCTCCCCTTTCAACGGGGGGGGCGGAAGGTGAGCGCTGGTCAGGCAAAAAATTCCCCCGGCCGGCGGGAGCCCCCCCTGACGGCCACTGGGACGCTTCCTTGAACGGGGAGCGATTGCTGGTAAAGTAGCTACGACCATGACACCTCCGCCATCCGACATAGCATCGCCCTCCGCCGAGATCCTCCCCGCGGAATTCCCCGACGCCACCCGTCCGGTGTTTCACCACGGCTTCCGTCAGCTTCGCCGTCTTTTCTCCTGCTGCCTCTTCTCGGTGGCGGCCCACCTCCTCTTCGTCCAACTGATCGCCCTGTTCGGGCACTACGATTTCGGCAAGCCGGTGGGAGCCCCTCCCGCGGTGACCGTCGACCTGGCCGAACTCTCTACCGCGAGCCCGCCGGCCGAAGAGCCGGCGGCGCCCGACGATGAGGAGGCCACCGAGGATACCGCCCAGGCGGAGCCCCCGGCTGCCGATGACCCGGCTCCCGCCCCGGCGAGCGAGCGCACAGACGCTCCCGTACCGGCGCCCGCCCAGGGACCTGCGAGCGTGCAGGCTCCCGCTCCGGCTGCCGCCCCGGCCGAACCGGAAAAGGTGGCCGCCCAGGCCCCCGCTCCCCGGATTCCGGAAGAGGCACCTGCGGCGAAGCCCGCCAGACAGGCCCCCGCGCCGGCCAAGGCGCTCGTGGTGGGGACCACTCCCCTGAAAGGGGTGGGCGATTTCATCGGCGCCAAGCACGAGAAGCTCAGCTACCAGATGATGATGCACGGCCTCCCCATCGGCGACGCCGAGCTGGAGGCCCATAACGAAAAGGGGATCACCTCCATCACCCTCAGGGTCAAGACCTCTCCCGCCGTCTCCGCCTTCTACCGGGTCGACGATTTCATCGAGACCCAGCAAGTGGCCGGCATGTACATCCAGACCAAGATCCGCCAGCAGGAGGGGAACTTTGCGAGCGACGAGATGTTCACCATCAACCTGCGGAAGAAGCGGGTCTCCTGGTTCGATCTCGTCGGCGCCCGGAGCCAGGTGACCGACGTCCCCAATTCCGAGGTGCTCGACTCCCTTTCCGGTATCTACTCGCTCCGTACCCGGCCGCTCCAGGTGGGCCAGAACGAGACGCTCCAGATCTACGATTCCGAGCGCTATGCCGCGGTGCCGGTGGAGGTGGTGCGCCGGGAGGTGATCACCCTCCCGAACCTTACCCGGGTCCCCACCCTGGTGGTTCGCCCGCTGGCCGCCTCGGGTGTCATCTTCCGCCGTACCGCCGACCTCATGATCTGGATGACCGACGACGACCGCAAGGTCCCGGTTAAGATCGAGACCACCCTGCCGGTCGGCCGGGTCACCGCCCGCCTGGTCTCCGCCGAGACCGAGCCGGTCATCCCGGCGACTCCCAAACGCTGATTCTTCAGGGTCCCGTAGTTCACCCTCGCCCCCCTTGGGGAGAGGGTGGCCGAAGGCTTTCGTTGGTTTACCCTCGCCCCCCTTGGGGGAGAGGGTGGCCGAAGGCCGGGTGAGGGCAGATTTTCAAAAACCTCCCTCACCCCAGCCCCTCTCCCCTGAAGGGGCGAGGGGATACGGATTGCTGCCACACTCCTGGGCGCGAGGGGATCTGCGACCGCTTTTTTCCAATCTCGCGCTCATGAAACTTTGAGCATCTCCCTCCTTTTTCTGCTACACTTCGCCTCATGAAAGGGATCTTGGCCGCACTCCTCATGGTTCTCGTGGCAGCCCCCCCGGCCCTGGCCGGCGGCCTGGGCACCCCCACCCTTTCGCCCCCCCTTTCCGCCGCCCGCTTCTTCGACACCGACCGCCTCTTGACCACGGCAGGGGTCAAGTACGAGGCCCCCCAGGTCACCCTGGAGCCGGAGCTCGGGCTCGCCTACCGGATCGCCGAAAGGGAGCAGACCGGGGGGCTCGACGAGTCGATCCACATGCTGCACGCCCAGGCGGGGGGGCGCCTGTCGCTTGCCAAGACCATGTACCTCTCGGCGGCCGCCAAGCTCCCGGTCTTGACCGTCGAGAACGCCGCCAACTACACCGGCCAGGACTTGGGAAGCCGGCGCGGCTACGACTTCACCCGTCCCTTCCGTTCCACCCCCTCCTGGACCGGCGAGCTCGGCATCCATCTCGGCCGCTCCAGCGACCTGACCCTCTACTACGACCAGAGCCAGATCGCCGGCTCCTTCCTCGGCCCGGTCCAGCAGGAGGAGCGGATCGGAACCCGGATCATCTGGAGGTTCAAGTGAGCTATCTCCTTTCCCTCGACCAGGGGACCACCTCGAGCCGGACTACCCTCTTCACCGCCACCGGCGAGACGGTGGCCACCGCCTCCCGCCCCTTCGCCCAGCACTACCCCCGGCCGGGGTGGGTCGAGCACGACCCGGAGGAGATCTGGGAGAGCCAGCTCGCCACCCTCAAGGAGGTGCTCGCCAGCGCCCCGGTCCCCCTTTCCGCCATCGCCTCGCTGGGGATCACCAACCAGCGGGAGACCACCATCGTCTGGGAGAGGGGAAGCGGCCGGCCGCTTTACCGGGCCATCGTCTGGCAGGACCGCCGCTGCGCCCCCCTGACCGACCGGCTGGCCGCCGAGGGGCTCGAGCCGGAGATCGCCCGGCGGACCGGCCTGCTCCTCGACCCGTACTTCTCGGCCGGCAAGCTCGCCTGGCTCTTCGAGAACGTCCCGGGGTTAAAGGAACGGGGCGAGCGGGGGGAGATCTGCTTCGGCACCGTGGACTCCTGGCTGATCTACCGCCTGAGCGGCGGGCGCCTCCACCTGACCGACCTCTCCAACGCGAGCCGCACCCTTCTCTTCAACATCCACACCCTCGACTGGGACGCCGAGCTCCTCCGGATCTTCGGGATTCCGGCCGCCATCCTCCCCCGGGTGCTTCCCAGCGCCTCCCCCTTCGGGAGCTGCGAGAAGGCGGTGACCGGGATGGCCGTCCCCATCACCGGGGTGGCCGGGGACCAGCAGGCGGCGCTCTTCGGACAGGGATGCCTTAGGCCGGGGATGGCCAAGGCCACCTTCGGCACCGGCGCCTTCGTGATGATGAACAGCGGCCGGGAAGGGGGGAAGGGGGAGGGGGTGCTTACCACGGTGGCCTGGCAGCTCCCGGGGGAGCCGGTGACCTACGCCCTGGAGGGATCGATCTTCATCGCGGGTGCTGCGGTGCAATGGCTCAAGGAGGGATTGGGGATCATCGGATCGGCGGCCGAGGTGGAGTCGCTGGCGAGAAGCGTCCCCGACGCGGGCGGGGTCTTCTTCGTCCCGGCCCTCTCGGGGCTCGGCACCCCCTACTGGGACCCGCACGCCCGCGGGGTGATCGCCGGGCTCACCCGCGGGTCTAGCCGCGCCCACCTGGCCCGGGCCGCCCTGGAGGCGATCGCCTACCAGACCGCCGACGCCACCGCCGCCATGGTGGCCGGCTGCGGGGTGCCCCTCTCCGAGTTGCGGGTGGACGGCGGTGCGGCCGCCAACGACCTCCTGCTGGAATTCATGGCGGGGGTGGTGGGGGCCCCGGTGCTGCGCCCGGCCTGCACGGAGAGCACGTCGCTCGGGGCGGCCTTCCTGGGGGGGATCGGAGCCGGGGTGCTCGACGCGGAGGCGGCGGCCGCCTGCTGGCGCCTCGAGAAGAGGTTCGAGCCGGGGATCGGCGAAGAAAGACGGAGGGAACTCTTGGCAAGGTGGCGGCGAAGCGTCCGCCTGTCGCTGGGATGGGACGCTCCCGGCTAGCCCTTCGGGTGGGGGGTGTCCAGCCGCTCCCTGACCGTGGCCAGGAGCTGGTCGGGGAGCAGCGGCTTCATGACCAGTTCCGTCCCGCTCTCCACCAGCCCGTTTCTGTCCACGATGTCCGCCGTGTAGCCGCTGATGAAGAGCGCCCCGGTCCCGGGCGCCACCTTCCTGATCTCCTCCAGTGCCTCCCTCCCGTTTTTCCCCGGCATCACCACGTCGAGGATGAGGAGGTCGATCTCCTCCCGGTGCTCCCGGAAACGCTCCACCGCCTCCGCGCCGTTCTCGGCCTCGAAGACCCGGTACCCCGCCCCGGTCAACACGCTCCGTAACAAGGTCCGCACCCCGGGATCGTCCTCGGCCACCAGGATGGTCTCGCTCCCCCCCGGGGCCTCCCTCCGCTCCACGGCGTCCGCCACCGGGACGAAATCGACGAGCGGGAGGTAGATGTTGAAGGTGGTCCCTTGCCCCGGCTCGCTGTAGACCGTGATGTACCCCTGGTGCTGCTTGACGATGCCGTAGACGATGGAGAGCCCGAGCCCGGTCCCCTGGCCGGACGGCTTGGTGGTGAAGAACGGCTCGAAGATCTTCTCCCGGGTCGCCTCGTCCATCCCCGCCCCGGTGTCCGACACCGACAAGAGCGCGAAGCTCCCCGCCTTCCCGTACCCGTGCAGCCGGACGAAATCCTCGCCGATCTCCAGCCGCCGGGTCCCGATCACCAGGCACCCCTTTCCCCCCATGGCGTCGCGGGCGTTGGCGGCCAGGTTCATCAGCACCTGGTCGAGCTGGTTGCCGTCCGCCATCACCGTCAGCTCCTCGGTCGAGAAGCGGGTGATGAGCTCGATGTGCTCCCCGATCAGCCGGGCGAGGAACTTCTGGGTGATCCGCAGGCGGTCGTTGAGCCTCATCGGCAAGGGGGTCATCGGCTGTTTGCGGCTGTAGGCCAGGAGGCTGCCGGTCAGGGCCAGGGCGCGCTCGGAGGCGTTCATGATCTGGTCCACCGGGTGCCGGAGCGGGTGCTCCTTCGGCAGGTCCATGGCGATCAGCCGGGCGAACCCCATCACCACGGTCAGGATGTTGTTGAAGTCGTGGGCCATCCCTCCCGCCAGCGTGCCGAGCGCCTCCATCTTCTGGGCGTGCCTGAGTTGCTGTTCGAGGGCGTTCTGCTCGGTGATGTCCCGGTAGCAGATCACCCGCCCGACGATCTCCTCCCCGATCACCTGCGGGGCGGAAAAGCGCTCCATGACCCGGCCGTCCTGGAACTGGATCAGGTCCCGGCTCTCCTGGCCGATCGCCTCGTACTGGTGGTTGGTGAGCGACATGAAGGCATCCGGGTCCTTCACCTGGGCCTTCACGTGGGAGCGGATCAAGGGGTCGTTGCCGGTCGCCATCACCTCGGGTGGGATCCGCCAGAGTTCGGTGAACCGCCGGTTGTAGATCACCGGCCTCCCCTCCAGGTCCCGCACCATGATCCCGTCCCCGGTCGACTCCAGGGTCCCCCGCAAAAGCGAAAGGGTCTGCTCCATCTGCTCCCGGGACTCCTTCCTCGTGGTGACGTCCCTCACGACGGCCAGCCACAGCCAGGCCCTCCCCAGCCGGAACGGGCTCAGCGAGAGTTCCACCGGGACCGCCGAGCCGTCCTTGCGGCTGCCGGTCAGCTCCCGGACCGCCGCCCGCTCCCCGTCCCGGTCACCCTCCGGGAGGCTGATCTCCCCCTCGAGCGCGCTCCCGAGGATGGTGGAGAGCGGGGCCCCCGTCATCTCGTCGGGGCGGTAGCCGAAGATGGTGCCGGCCGCCTGGTTGAAGGAGACGATGGTCCCGCTGCGGTCGGCCAGCACCACGCCGTCCACCAGGTGGGCCAGGATCTCGTCGGTGAGCGACATCTGCAGCGAGGCGACGTCGCGGTGAGGCTTCCAGATGAAGCGGTAGAGGAGGGGGGCGAAGAGCAGGGTGAGAAGACCCGCATCGGCCAGGTTCCGCAGCCAGGGGAGGCGGTCGGGGACCAGCAGCGGGATCAGGTACATGAGCAGGATCTCGATCGCGAACAGCACGAGGAGCAGGAGCGGTATCGTCCTGGAGAGGGAGGGAAGGTTCGCTGGTGAGATGTTCGGCTGTTTCACAAGACCTCTGGATGCGCGGGTTGGGGGGAGCGGCTCGCCGGTGTTGGGGGGCGCGGCCCTCAGGTTACGTTATCGGCGGAGATGACCGCTAACTTTAATGGGGATCGCGGTTTCCTGTTAACAATGAAAAAGCCCCGCCTCTTTCGAGACGGGGCTTTCCGGTACCAGGGGAAGGGGCGTCGGCACCCTCCCGGGCCTTCACCGGGAAGGATGGGCGCTACGGCCTTTCAGGAATCGACCAGGCGCCGGTTGAGCGGTTGAAGGCGTTGATGTAGGTCATGGGCGCCGTGGTTCCCGGGGCGAGCGGGCTCGACTCGATCGGGCCGGTGAAGGCGGCGGCCCCCTTCTGGAAGCGGCCGAATACCGAGACCTGGCTGGTGGCGGCGTCGGCGATGAGCGACTGGGCGACCGCGCTGGCGCTCACCGACTGGTCCATCGACATGTCGTCCAGGAAGTCGACGGAGTCGTAGACGAGGCGGCGGGTGATGGTCCTCGCGTGGACGTAGGAGGCGGGCTCCTTGTAGGCGAGGATGATGTTGAACATGGCCCCCTTGAGCTTGTAGACCTGCGCGTCGGTGAGGGCGGCTCCGCGGCCGGTGGTCACGTAGGTGCTCCAGTTGGTGGCGTTGGAGAGGGAGACCGGGTTGTTGGGGTCCACGATCGGGTACTGGACGAAGCTCACCTCGGTCGGGGTCTCCAGCGCCTCGTTGTCGGTCAGGTTGATGGTGATGCCGAAATTGTTCTCCAGGAAGCGGACCGCCAGCGCCAGGGCGGCGAACATCTCGTCGCGGTTTTCGTCCAGGAACTGGGTCCGGAAGTTCGCGGCGTTGATGGTGATGCCGTTCTCCTGGGTGTGGCAGTTGATGCAGACCTGGCTGTAGCTGTTCTGGAGGAAGGTCGGGTCGTCGAAGGTCAGCGTGTGGCCGGCGGTCATGTGGCAGACCACGCAGGGGCCGTTGGTCTGGAGGTTGGCCGGGGCCGGGTTGGTGACCGAGAAGTGGGAGTCGGTGATGATGTCGAGCGTCCCGAGTTTTCTGTGGGTGCTGGTGACCCCGCCCGAGATGTCGTTATTGGTGATCAGGCTCTTGCCGTAGGCGCCGGTGAGCGCCCCCGGGGTGGAGAAGTTGATGAAGCCGATCTTGCCGTACATGGTCGCCGCGGCCGGGAAGTAGTGGGGATCGAAGGGGGCCTGGGTGCGCAGCGGGGTGATGGCGGCACCCGCACGGGCGCCGGTACGGCCGGCGTGGCACGGGACGCAGACCTTGGAGTCGCCGATGTCGGCGGTCGGGAAGTTGCTCCCCGGGATCCGCTTGGTCACCCCGTCGAAGCGGGCGTAGGGGGTCGAGTAGGTCTGGAAGGCGATGGCCGGGTCGCTGGAGATCCTGCGCCAGCTGTAGTTGGAGTGGCAGGCCCAGCAGGCGATCACTTCCTTGGCGGAGCTGTAGGCCCCCAGCGTGGCGGCGGTGATGACCCTCTGGGCGCCGGTGGTCATGTACCAGCGGAAGCCGGTGGCGGTGTGGCAGCGGCTGCAGGCCCCCCCGGAGAACTTGATGAACGGTTCCTCGTCGAACGGCGCGTCGGTGGTGTCGCCGTGGCCGGAGGCGGCCCACTGGCGGTTGACCGGCAACAGGCTCGTCGGGTCGTGCGGGTTGTGGCAGCCGTTGCAGGCCGAGGCGCTCCGGTCGCCGGTGGCCGGGTTGACGATGGCCTGGGAGAGCCGGGAGAGCGGCAGCCCCAGGTAAGAGGCCGAGTTGTTGGCGAAGTGGACGTTCTGGGTCGCCATGGTGACCGTGTTGGTGTGGCACTGGACGCAGACCAGGTCGGTGGGAAGGGGCGGAATGCTCCCGTTGGAGGGGTGCCCGTCCACGTGGTGGCAGTCGTCGCACCCGGCGCCGCCGGCGGCGCTTGCGTGGGCCGAGGCCATCCATTCGGTGACCACCGAGTTGCCGGTCACGTGGCTCGTGGTGCCGGAGTGACAGCCAATGCAGCCCGTCGAGGCCCTAAGCTGCGGCGATGAGCCGCTTTCCCGGTGATCGGAGCCGCAACCGGCCACGACCAACATGAAAGCCCACAACACTGCTGCAACGAGGTTCACTTTTTTCATGCGTTAGATCCTCCTTGTAGGTGATGACCGATTCCCTAGTGGCAGATCCTGCAGGTTCTCTTGGTCCGGGCGCTGATGTTCCCCCCCTGGAAGTCGCGGGGGTGGGGGTTGATGCGGGCCCCGGAGGTGGCGCTGTGGCACCTCAGGCAGACGTCCCCCTCCGGGTGGCAGGACTGGCAGGACTGGAGGTTTCTGCGCGCCTCGGTGGAGTGCTCGCTGGTCCACACGTAGCTCTGGCTGTTGGAGCCGGTGGGGAGGTGCGACTTGATCCGCATCGATCCCCTCGGGAAGCGGTCGTGGCAGGCCTGGCAGTAGCTCTTGTCGTGGCAGCGGTAGCAGGTCTGCGGGTTGTCGAGCGCCTTTAACGGGTGGATGTTGACGAAGTCGGAGCGGTGGCTTTTCGGGATGTAGTCGCGTCCGAACTGGTCGGTGGAAAGATCGGCGGTGATGCCGCCACCCTGGTGGCAGTCGAGGCAGTAGGCCTGGGTGTGGCACTGGGCGCAGTTCTTGCCCGCCTTGCTGGCGGTCACCCGGTGGTTGCGGATCCAGTCGGCGTCGTGGTTGGGGGAGACCCCTTCTCCCTTGTGGCAGTCGTTGCACTCCCCTATCTTCATGTCGGCGTAATCCCGGTGGTTCTCCTTGTTCCCCTGTTTCTGGGCCAGGGCCTGCTGGGAGAAGAGCGCCGACAAGAGCGCGATGAGTGAAAGAAATAACAGTTTCCTCACGGGTTTACCCCCCTTTCTAGAAATCGTAATCGAAGACCACCCGGCCGGAGAAATTGCTCTCGAACCGGATGTTGACGTCATCCTGGATCCGCCCGGAGAGCGCCATGTTCTTGGCCAGGCGGTACCTCCCCCCCAGCCAGTAGCGGCGGGCGATCTCCTCGCCGGTCAGCGAATCCCTCCGGTAGGCATCCCAGTTGATGCCGCCCTCGACCAGGGAGTTCTTGTTGATGTCCCACCCTATCTCGGCGATCACCCCCCCCACCCGGCCGTAGTAGCCGTGGCGCTGGTCGTACTCGACGCTCAGGCGGACCGGCTCGATCGGGCGTACCCCGATCCCGGTGTGCCAGACGTCGGCGTCGCCCCCCTCGCCGAACTCCTCGTGGGTGTAGCCGCCGTTCACCGAGATCCGGTCGTTGATGGTGTAGTCGGCCCGGGCGACGTACTCCTGGTAGCGGTCGACGGCGAAGACCGAGTAGATGGAGGTGGTGTCGAACTGCGGGTAGCTCTGGTAGTACTCGCCGGTGAAGATCAGGCTGGAGGTGGGAAAGTACTTGATCCCCCCCAAGACCTCGTTGAAGGTCTCGGAGACCAGGTCGAAACGGGTGTTGCCGTAGAGCTTCAGGTTGCTCAGAAGGTACTGCTTGATGGTCCCCCCCACGATGTCGCGGGAGCAGTCGCCGTGGTCGAACTTGCGGAACCAGCTGACCTCGGCATCGGTATGCCTGAAGCCGGAGAGGTAGGCGGCCAGGCCGAAGGCGGCGTTGGAGGTGGTGCTCGCCTCGCCGTTCAGGCCGAAGATCACGTCACGCCCCCCCATCACGCTGAAGGCCACCGGCCCCACGTTCTTCAGGTCGATCTGGGCACCGTCGATGATGGCGCTGCCGGCTGCGTAGTTGACGAACTGCCGCCCCACCCGGGTGTCGATCTTGTCGAGGAAGTCCCGGTACTCCGCGTAGAGGTAGTAGAGCCTGCCGTTGGTACCCTGCCCGTTGGTGAAGTCCTGGCTGAGCCGGCCGTACCCCTGGACGGTCAGTTTCCCCTCCTTGTCCAGCCCGGTCGCCGAGAACCGCAGGTACTCGGCCAGCTCTATCTCGCGCCGGTCGTCGGTCAGCTCGTTGTTGAACGACTGGAACTGGGTGGAACTTCTGCCGTGGATCTCACCCGCCCAACCGGCCGCGGCCGGGAGCAGGAGAAGGCAGAGAAGCGTCGTTGAAAGACCTTTCATCCCCATTAATTTAGCCTCCTTTCCAAACGTGATCGCATCTTCTGCAGTGCATCCCCTGCCTCTCCTTTCCCTGGAGGAGCAATCGGGCGGGCTGTCGCTGCCGATTGCGCTGGCATTGCCGGTAAGTGGGCGTTAGGGCGACCGGTGAGGCTTTGGCGAGGCGCTCCGGTGAGGAGGTTGCGTGGGGCGGGCTAGGACGTGTTGGGGGGACCGAAAATCATGTGAGATCACCTCCGGAAGTTTTATTAAAAAACACTTGTTAGAAAATACCAATAAATTTTGGGATGGCAAGGCGTGAACGATCATTTCGTTCCCATGAACGGGAGGGAAGGGGGATACTGATGAAGAAGGGGAGGCGCCGGGGATGGTTAGCGGATATTATGTTGAGGAGGCCGCAGGGGTGATTTAGAATCGGTTTGTCCCCAGGGAGGCGAGGAGGGATTTTCCGGAGGTGCGTGATTTCCTGAGCAGATGGCAACGGAGTCGCCGATATGGGAATTTCAGTCGTCTTTACCAATGGGGAGGAGAGGATTGTCCCCGCCTACATGCTCGAATACCTGATCCGCGAGAGCCGGATCGTCGCCTTTCGCCGGTCGGCCGGGTGGGTCCGGATCGGGCTTGATCCCATCAGGAAGAGCCAGCAGCCCCTCTCGAAGCCGGGCCAGCGGTGGAGCGATTTCCTTTACAAACGCAAAGCCGGGTAAGGGGGACGGGCTTTCCGGCCGGCAACTCCCCGCTTTCATCCTCCCCCGTCCAGGACACCCCGCCAGCCGATCCGACGGCGCGGCAACGATCGGGTAAAAAAAAGCCGGATTGCCCTTCATCGGCAATCCGGCCAGGCACCCGGGGAACCCCCCGGGGCCGTGTCAGGAGTGGTTAGTTGGCGGAGAAAAGGATCTCGTCCCGGCGGTTTTTCGCCCTGGCAGCCTCGTCGTGTCCCGCCACCGCGGGCTTCTCCTTCCCGTAGCTCACCGTCGATACCCTCTCCGAGGGGATTCCCAGCGCCACCAGGTACTTCTTCGCTTCCTTGGCCCGCCGGTCACCCAGGGCCAGGTTGTAGTCGTCCGATCCCATCTCGTCGCAGTGCCCCTCGATGCGGACCTTGCGCCCGGCCGCCTGCTTGATCACCTCGGCGTCCTTGGAGAGCGAGCCCCGTGCCGGCTCGGTGAGCGAGGAGGAGTCGAAGTCGAAGTAGATCTTCTCCAGGGCGGCCTTGACCGCTCCCGTTCCTGCCGCGGCGCTCCCGCCGTTAATCGCACTTCCCTGCCCGTTGTCCGCCTGGTTCTGGGCGGTCCCTTCCCGCAGCTGGTCCCCCTTGATGGCGGTGGCGTCGCCCGCCTGGGTGGAGGCGTGGGAGGCGGCCGGCTTGGCGGCCGCAGTCTGGGCCGAGGCAGCCTGGATGGCGGGGGCGATGGCCTGGTCGGCCTTGACCGCCTGCTCCTTGGCGCAGCCGGCCAGGGCGCTCACGCCGAGGGCCAAAAGGCAGATGGTCGATTTGCAGATGCTGTTCATAACTACGGTACTCCTTTGTCCATGGTTGAAAGTTGTCGAAAAGACGCAGATATCCCGGCGGCGCCCGCCAAAGGGCGGCCGCGGGCACCGGCTTGGTGCGGTGGCGTCGGGTTATGGGGGAGAGTCGGTGCCGCTTTCTAGGCGCGGCGAGGAGGCGCTCGGGCCTCGCTTTGGGATGGGACGAAGGAGCAGCAGGGCTCGGTGACCCGGGAGAAGAGTCGGGGACGCTCGCTAACGGTGGCGCAAGGGGAGGGGACGAGGCCGTCGCGGGAAGCCACCACCTCGCGGGCGGAGGCCTCCTGGCAGATCCTTCCGCTGACCTCGAGGACGGCCCGCGGGAGCGGTTTGGCGTGGTGAGTCCGGCCGGCATCCGGCATCCTGGTCCACATGGCGACCAGCAGCAGGCAGAGGAAGACCACCAGAAAGAGGTGGCACCGCCTGCCGATATGACGCTCCAGCACGTTTCTCATGAGGCGAACATTTACACCAAATGCGGCCCGCAGGCAATAGGTTATTTTCCTCCCCCGCGTTGACATTTGTATCCCGCTTCCTAGAATCGTATACATAACGATTGCTTATAGTTAAATTTTAAGGTAACGTACGCCAGTTGCCCGGCCGGGGGCGCCGGTGCGGGGGAGGCGGCAGGCCGTGTCCCACCGCGGGTGCGCCTGGCTTTTTATGTTATTTCGATGAGTTAGGGGGAGGCATGGGCGCGATCGTAAATGACGAGAACGGCTTCATCTGCGAATGTGGGCTCCGCAACGACTACCCGAGCTACGTCCAGGACCATCGGAGCGTCAAGCTCATCTACTCGTGCGCCTGCCAGCGCCGGTACATCCTGTACCAGGGGACCGTCACCAGGGCGCAGCAGGGGGGACCGCAGGTCGCCAACGACGAGGCGTTCGGGGACTGAGCGGCCGGGCCGTTTTCCCGGCAAAATAAAAAGGCGGGGATGTCATCCCCGCCTTTTATGGTGTCCATTGACAAGCTAACCCACCCGGTTTTCCTACTTGGCAGGCTCCGCCGGCGCGTCGGCCGATGGAACTGCCGGAGCCGGTGCCGGTGCCGGTGCCGCCACGGGGGCCGCAGCCTTGTATTTCTCCAGATCCGCCTTGAGCTTCTCGATCTCGGCGGTCATGTTCTTCCTCTCCATGATCAGCTTGTTGTTCTTCTCCTTCAGCTTGGCATTTTCCGACTTGACCGTCTCCATCTCCTTGATGGCGGTATCCCACAGGATGGCGTCGGAGCGGAGCTTCTCCAGCTCGGCGTTTCTGTCCTCGAAGACCTTGACCCGCGCCTTGAGCTTGGTGATCTGGGCGGTCATCACCTTCAATTCCTCGGTATCCTTCTCCTTGTCGAGCTTGGTCTGCCCCATGGCCAGGTAGAGCTCCACCATGGCGGCGAAATGCTTGACGTCGCGGCCCGCCTCGGGCTTTAGGTCGCCGAACAGCGTCGGGAGCCCCGCCTTGAAGGCTTCCTCACCCTTCTTGAGCATGCCGCGGGCAGCCTCCACGTCGGCGGTGACGAGCTTGCTCTCCCCTGCCTTGTTGGAGAAGGCGTCGATGGCGACCTTGGCGGTCTCCAGCTCCTTCTGGGCCTTGGATTTTTCGTCGGCGAAGGCCGCCACCGGGATGAGCAGGGCGACCAGGCAAATGGCGATCAGTCGGCGCATCTTATTTCTCCTCCGGTGCCAGGTAGTGTTCGAGCTGCGATTCGAGCTTCTTGAGCTGGACCCGGTTGAGGGCGATCTCCTCGGCCAGCTCCTTTTCGCTCGCCTGGGCCTCGGCTACCGTGGCCTGCAGCTCCGCCTTCTCGACCTGCTGGGTGGCGAGCTTCTCGTTGCCGTTGGCGACCGCCCCCTGGGCGACCACCAGGCTGGTGGAGGCCGACTCCAGCATCTCCTTCGCGTAATCGCCGACCTTGCCGGCCTTGAGCTTTTCGACCCGTTCGGTGGTCATTTTGATCCGCTCGGAGATGTCCTTGGGGACCTTGCCGGCCGCTCCCCAAGCCGCGGTGGCGGAAAAGATCACTGCCGTAACTATCATCACAATTCGCCGCATGTAGCCCCTCCTGATACGTCCTTACCGGCCGCTCGCCGGTCCCATCCGTCCTTGCCCGGCACGGTATGGTCCTCATTGTAGACCAACGTTTTAGACTAAAATGAGCTCAAGGTCAATAACATCCGCAGCGGCGGGAGAAATTCCCCTCCCGGGGCCGTCTTGAGTTGGTCGGTTTTTTGCAGCTCTCAGGAGTCCGCCCCAAGCTTGGGTAGGTGGGGCCCCTGAAACAGCGGGCCGGGCCCGACATGCCCGAGGAGTTTGACGGACAGTTGACACCCTGCCTGCACCGGTGTCAAAAAATCCCGCTCTTTTTGCGCTGCCGGTCGGGGGCGCAGACGAGGTGAATACGGAGATGAAGGTAGATCCTTTGCAGGTGGTGAGTACCGTGCCGTCGCCGGCGGCCGAGGCGGCGAGGAGCGGTGGCGGAGATGGCCGTTTCCAGGCGCTGCTCGATTCGGTGGCTGCCGGAGAGAGCGCGGCCTTGAAGCCCGAGCAGGTGGCCGCCGAGATGTTGCGGATAGAGATGATGCAGAGCACCCTGTCGATCTTCGGCGGAGGCGACAACCCCGGCGGGGGCGGCGGCAGCGTGCTGGAGTCCTGGGGGCGGGGGCTTCCCCGTAATTTCACCGGCTGGCAGACCGCGTCAGGACCGGTCCCGCTTCCACCCGCCGGACAACAGCCGGCCGAGCCGGTGGGAAGCGGGGTAGTGGCCGACGCGGGAGATCCCTCCGGGATCGAGGCGACCGCCGAACGTTACCTGGGGACCCCGTACCGTTTCGGCGGCGAAGGGGCGGACGGCATCGACTGTTCCAGTTTCGTGCAGCAGGTCTTCCGGGAGCACCAGGTCGATCTGCCAAGGACCGCGGCCGAGCAGGCCCGCGTGGGGGAAGGGGTGCCGCTCGGGGAGCTTAAGAAGGGAGATCTTCTCTTTTTCCATACCTACGCATCCTACCCGTCCCATGTCGGGATCTACCTAGGAGATGGCAAGATGATCCATGCCTCCTCCGGCAAAGGAGAAGTCACCGTCTCCGACATCAACAGCAGCTACTACCAGTCGCGCTTCATGGGGGCGCGGCGGGTGACCTAATTCTCCTTCACCCTCGGCGGCTCTTTCTGACCCGGTAGAGGCGTTCCGTAAAGCCGCCGTTGGTCTCGAAGGCCGAAGCCAGCGTCGTCAACTGTCGCTCCAGCAGAGCACAGGCCACCGCAATAAGGACCAGTGCCGCATTGGCGGCCACTTCCGGAAGCGGGGGCTGTGTGGACACGGTGGACACGGTGGACACGGTGGCGAAGTGTTGGGCATTGACCCAGGCGGCGACTGTGTCGGCGTCCTGGGGCCGGAGGTCGATGAGGGCTTGGCGTCGCGGGTCGTGGCGGTCCCACAGTGGCAGACCACGTTGGCGCAGGAAGTCCTCGTAGTCCAGGCGCAGCTCCTCCAGGCTGGCGCGGGCCACGTTGGTCAGTTTAAGCTCAGTTTTCTTCGAAGTTCCCGAGGCCTGGCTCCCCTCGGCGATATTTTGCACCCCCGACCGGGCCGCCTGGACCATCTGGTCGTGAGTACGGCTATGGCGGTTGATGAAGCGGTCACAGAACCTGACCGTGAAGTCGTAGACCACCTGAGCCACCTGGAAGCTCACCAGCTTTCGGTACCCCCCGTGGCAAGGAATCAAAGGCTCGTCCATAACTCCTCCCCTCGCACCAGTTCAGTCCACCAAGTCCACCAGGTCCACCAAGTCCACCAAGTCCACCAGGTCCACCAGGTCCACCAGGTCCACCAGGTCCACCAGGTCCACCAGGTCCACCAGGTCCACCAAGTCCACCAGGTCCACCAAGTCCACCAAGTCCACCAGCGTCCACCAGCGTCCACCAGCGTAAATGAAACCGCACGATGCCACCCACGTCAATGGCAACCAAACGCACCGCGGGCGGTCAACCGCCCGCACTGTCACAGGCACTCTCATAGCGCGCCAACCTGAAAAAAATGTCTCTAAATCACCCTGCTCCATTTGACAGAACCATGAGAGAGCGGTAAGAAATAAAGTACCATTTTTTCAACGAAGGCATTAACCAGCTCTTATAATGCGCCATTGTCGAGCCTGGACCGGTGTCTACCCCAACACTTGTGTCCGACTGAGTACTTTCAGCCAAGGCAGTGCCTCTAGTTGTGTGAGAAAGAGAGGGTGCGTATGAATTTCTTCGATGCGGGGATTTTGCACTTTCTGAACCATTTCGCTCACCACTCATGGACCTTTGATTTCTGGGTACACTGGCTCACCGCCGACGACTTTCAAAAAGGTGGCGTCGTCGCCCTGCTCCTCTGGTGGGCGTGGTTCCTGCCCGCCGAAGATCTCCAGGAAAACCGTGAGAAACTGATCTGTATCGCCTTTGCCGCGGTCCTCGCCGTCATCGTTTCCCGCGTCTCCAGCGAACTGCTTCCCCTCCGTCCCCGGCCGCTGCATCTTCCCGAACTGCACCTACAGCTTCCCTACACCGTCTCGCGGACCGAGCTCATGCATTGGAACTCCTTCCCGAGCGACCATGCCGTCCTCTTCTATGCCCTCGTCACCGGATTCTTCCTCGTCAACCGGCGGATCGGCATCATTTCCTTTCTCTACGTCACCATCTTCATCATCGTCCCGAGGATGTATCTCGGCTTCCACTACCCCACCGACATCATGGCGGGAGGCTTGCTGGGGGCTGCGGTCACCTATCTTTGCTGTCTTCCGAAGGTACGGGGCAAGCTCGTGCGCCCGATCCTCTCGTTGAGTGTCAGCTCACCCTCGCTCTTCTATGCCTGTTGTTTCTTCTACACCTACCAGCTCGCCTGCTCCTTCTCCTGGGTGAACAAGACCCTCTCCACCACCCTGCAGATCACCTCCGGGGTTCTCGAGAAGCTCCACCTGTAGCGCCACCTCCGCTGCACCGTGCCAGGCACCTCCCGCCCTGGCGCCGAGCCTGTTAGAATAACTGCAACGGCTCTCACCAGTTAAAAGCAGGAGGACGGACATGTCTCTCAAGCGGATGGACAACGTGCTGATAGTGGTCGACGACCTGGAGGCGGTGAAAGCGTTCTTTGTCGAGCTTGGAATGGAGCTGGAAGGAGAGATGCCGATCGAGGGGAGTTGGGTGGACCGTAGGCCCGGCATTGTCGCTATCGATGGACACCGATGACCGGGCAAAACGTGAAGTTGTCGCGACCGAAGAGAAGAAGATTGCGACTCTTTGACTTTTGTTGCGGCCGGGGAGGATAAAATTGCGACTGCCGACCTGGGCCTGTAAACAGTTTTGTGTAAATGGTTCGGCTTCCGGTTTCTACAGATTGATCGGCATCCTGTCCTCAAAGAGGATGGTGAACCGATTCATGGCAGCCTTCCAGTCTCTGATCGGCAGGGTCCATTT
>NZ_BLXW01000017.1:0-120731 GCF_054784495.1 Geomonas sp. Red276 | reverse complement strand
CCAGCTGCAAGCCTTCAGACGCCAGCTGCAAGCCTTCAGACGCCAGCTGCAAGCCTTCAGACGCCAGCTGCAAGCCTTCAGACGCCAGCTGCAAGCCTTCAGACGCCAGCTGCAAGCCTTCAGACGCCAGACAGGTAGGTCGCGTTGAGGAACGAAACGCGACATGCACCAGTGGCCAAGGCGCTCGTCGCGTTTCACGGTAAGGCTGTTCAACACGACCTACGAACTACTCTCACTCATGGCTCCCTCACCCGGCCTTCGGCCACCCTCTCCCCTGAAGGGGCGAGGGGTTAACTCGAAGCGCCGGACAAAAAAAGAGGGCTGCGCGGAAAGCGCAGCCCTCGGCGGGATGATGGACAGGAGGGACCATCACCCCGATTTCGACTGGCGGACCGGGAGGATGACGGTGACTTCGGTTCCCTTGCCGACCGTACTCTTGACCTCGATCTCCCCGCCGTGCCGCTTGATGATCCCGTAGCAGACGGTGAGGCCGAGCCCCGGTCCCTTGCCGACCGGTTTGGTGGTGAAGAAGGGGTCGAAGATCTTCTTGAGGTTGTGGGCGGGGATCCCGCAGCCGTTGTCCCGGATGCTGACTGCCACCTGTGGGGCCTCGTGGTACTTCTTGATGACGCGGGTGGCGATCTCGAGGGTGCCCCGGTGGGAAAGTGCGCTGCGGGCGTTTTGCAGGAGGTTTACAAAGACCTCGAGGAGCTTCACGAAGTCCCCGTCGATGAGCGGAAGCCTCGCATCGGTATTCCACTGGACCTGGATGCTCATCTCGGAGAACTGCTCGTCCATGACCTCGAGGGTGTCGCGCAGGACCTGGTTGAGGTCCATCTGGCTGAAGTTGCAGCGGGCCTGGGTGGAGAAGCGGGTCAGGTCGTCCACGATCTTCTGGCAGCGCAGGGCCGCGTTCTCGATGTCCTCCAGGACGTCGATCCCTTCCATCAGCTCGTCCACGATCGGCTGGGAGAGTGTGGACTTGCGCAGTACCTGGATGGCCCCCAGGATACCGGCCAGCGGGTTGTTGAGCTCATGGGCGGCGCCGAAGATGACCTCGCCGAGGGTGGCCATCTTCTCGGACTGAATGAGCTTGGTCTGGGCCTCCTTGAGGTGGCGGGTCTTCTCCTCGACCTTCCTTTCCAGCAGGGCGTTCCACTCGGCTCTCTTCGCCTCGGCCAGCTTGCGCTCGGTGATGTCGCGCAGGATGACCTGGGAGGCGGACCTCCCCTGGACCATGATGATGGTCCCGGTCGCCTCGACGTCGACGGTGCTCCCGTCCCGGCGGACGATCCTGGCCTCCCTGAGGGACGACGTCTCCCCGGTCTCCTGGCTCAGCCGAATCCTGCTGGCGACCGATTCCCGCGAATCGGGATGAATCCACGGGATGATCGGAGTCCCGATGACCTGGCCGGGTGAATCGATGGCAAACAGCCGGCAGGCCTCGTCGTTGAGATCGATGAAGGTGCCGTCGCAATGGACGACGATGGCATCGGGGGCGTGCTGGAAGAGCTTGCGGTAGCGGTCCTCGCTCTGCTGCAGCTCGCGCTCCATGATCTTGCGGTCGGTCACGTCTCGGAAGATCCCGCGGGTGATGGCGGGCCTTCCCTCCATCTTGCTGCAGTTGATGCTCCCCTCGAGCTCAACCACCTTCCCATCCTTGGCGGTGAACTGGACGTCCACCCGCCGCACGCTCCTCCCCTGGATGATCTCCTGGAAAAGCAGCGAGCAGTGGTCCCGGCAGGCCGGGCTGATGACGTCGAACACCTTCAGCCTGGCGATCTCCTCGTCGCTGTACCCCATGGTCTCCTTCCAGGCCCGGTTGACGAAGAGAAAGGACCCTTTTTCGTCCACGCTCTGGATCAGGTCGTTGGCGTTTTCCAGCAGGTCAAGGAGGGGGAACCCGCGATCTATCACCTCGGCGGCAGGAATGTCCGCGTCTTCGGATGTCACGAGCAACTGGTAATTATAGGTCTCAGGCATAGAACATACTCCGATAAGATCTGCGGCGAACCGGCATCGGCCGGCGAACTCTTCCTGCGGGAAGTGATAGCCGCTTCGGTTTGATGCTGCATTAATCCTGCCAAATCAAACTCCCCCCGCACCCGGCCGTCGGCCTGCTCGTATACAGATTACGAGTCGGCTACAATCGGCACAGATTATGCTCATGAATAAACCGTTGTATTTCAGGGAAGCTGGCCGCGAACCAGCCCTCCGGCGCCCGCTCCTCCAAGGCGCCGAATGTATAAGGATTTTTGAATGCCATCGCCGTAGGCCCGGGAGCGCCCGACCGGCCTCGTGTGGTCTTTTGACCAGCTTCCAGGCGAACTTCTGCGTGATTTGCCCCAGCACGGGCGCCCCCGGCCGGGGATGGGTAAAAATCCCCAGCCCACATGAGGAATCTACTCCGGGTGGGTCATATCACCCACTACTGAGGGAATTGCCCCGACACCGGGGCCCGGCGAGCCAGGACCAGCAGGAGCCAGCCAGGACCGAGCAGGGGCGACCCGGCCCCGGACAGGGGCGACGACACCCTCTGGGATTCATTTATGCATATCTGCCAATAAAATGAGTACCAACGGCGGAACCGATAGCGAGGAAGGACAAATCGATGAGTAAAAACCGCGTCCTCGTAGTTGACGACGAAAAGCTGATCGCGTGGTCCCTGGCGGCCATGCTCAAGAAGGAAGGTTTCGACGTGGAAACCGCCGCCTCGGGGCACGAGGCCCTGGCCAAGTTCTCCTCGTTCCGCCCCGAGCTGGTCCTTCTGGACATCTGCCTTCCCGACCTGGACGGGCTCGAGCTCCTCAAACGTTTCAAAAAGGCCAACGAAGACCTCTACGTCATCATGATCACCGCCTACGCCAACGCGGACTCAGCGGTCAAGGCGCTGCAGGACGGGGCGGAGGATTTCTTCGGCAAGCCGTTCAACATCGAGGCGATCAGACACGTGGTCCACCGGGCCTTCGAGAAGCGGAGGCTCCGCAAGGAGGTGGACTACTTCCGCCGGGAACTGCGGAAGAAGTCCGAGCACGACAAGCTGGTCGGCAACAGCCAGAAGATGATCGAGGTCTTCAAGATGATCAAGATCTGCGCGGATACCGACGCCAAGACTGTGCTGATCACCGGGGAGAGCGGCACCGGCAAGGAGCTGGTGGCCAAGGCCATCCACTACCACAGCGCCCGGGCCGACGCCCCCTTCATCGAGATAAACTGCGCCTCCATCCCCGAAAACCTGCTGGAAAACGAGCTCTTCGGCCACGAAAAGGGGGCCTTCACCGACGCCTCCAAGCTCCACAAGGGGGTCTTCGAGATGGCGGAGGGTGGCTCCGTCTTCCTGGACGAGATCGGGGACATGCCCTTCGCCATGCAGGCCAAGATCCTCAAGGCGGTGGAGACCAAGCGGTTCCGCCGCCTGGGTGGGCAGGAGGACGTCGAGGCCAACGTCAGGATCATCACCGCCACCCATCAAAACCTCCCCTCCATGGTGAAGGAGGGAAAGTTCAGGGGCGACCTCTTTTTCCGGCTCAACGTGATGCACATCCCCCTCCCCTCGCTACGGGAGCGCAAGGAGGACATAGGGGCCCTGGTCCAGTACTTCATCGAGAGCCTCAACGAGGAGTACGGAAGAAACGTGCTGGGCGCGGCACCGGAAACCCTCGATTACCTCTCCCGTTACGACTGGCCGGGGAACGTGCGGGAGCTCAGGAACTGCATCGAGCGGCTGATGATGCTCGGGCAGGAGAAGATCCTCTCGGTCGAGCATCTCCCTCCCGAGATCAGCAGGTGGGGGAGCGAGCGGAAAAGCAACAGCGGCGCGACGGCCATCAGGACCGACGAAAACGGCGAGCACATCGTCCTCCCCGCCAACGGTATCTCCCTCGAGGAGCTGGAAAAGCAGCTCATCCAGCTGGCGCTGAAGAAATCGGGGGGAAACCAGACCAAGGCGGCCAAGTTCCTGAAGACCAGCCGGGACACCCTGCGCTACCGGATGAAGAAGTTCGGTTTCTCCGAGTCCGGACGGGAAGAGGGGGATGCCCTCCCCCTCCCCAACGAGGAGCCTTGCGAGGAAGAGTCGCAGCCGGAGTATTACCACTGGCGATGAGGACCACCGGTCCCCGCCACGTGGCACCGAAAGGAGCGTCATGAAGCATCTCATTCTAGGCACCGCCGGCCACATCGACCACGGCAAGACCTCGCTCGTCAAGGCGCTGACCGGCGTCGACACCGACCGGCTCAAGGAGGAGAAGGCCCGCGGCATCACCATCGAGCTCGGCTTCGCCCATCTCGAATTCCCCGGCGAGGTCCGCTTCGGCATCGTGGACGTCCCCGGGCACGAGCGGTTCGTCCGCACCATGGTGGCCGGGGTGGGAGGGATGGACCTGGTCCTCCTGGTGATCGCGGCCGACGAGGGGGTGATGCCCCAGACCCGCGAGCACCTGGAGATCTGCAACCTCCTCGGGGTCAAGCGGGGGCTGGTGGTGCTCACCAAGTGCGACCTGGTGGAAAAGGAATGGCTCGACCTGGTGGCCGAGGAGATAAGAGAATACCTTTCGGGAAGCTTCCTCGACGGCGCCCCCGTCATCCCGGTCTCCTCCCGCGCCGGCGAGGGGCTTGCGCTATTGAAAAACGAACTGAAACTGGCGGCTGCCGAGACGGTGCAAAAGCGCGGCGACGCCGCGTTCCGCCTCCCTGTGGACCGCGTCTTCACGGTGACCGGGTTCGGGACCGTGGTGACCGGGACCCTTTTGAGCGGGCAGGTATCGGTGGGGGACGAGGTGGAACTGCTGCCCGGCGGGCTCTCCTGCCGCGTCCGCGGCGTGCAGTCCTTCGGCAGCAAGGTAGAGCGGGGAGGCGGCGGAGAGAGGCTCGCGGTCAACCTGCAGGGGGTGGAGCACACCGAGGTCTCTCCCGGAGACGTGGTCACCCCGCGCGGCGTCTACCGCCCTACCCGCGCGGTGGACGTGAAGCTCAACCACCTCCCCTCGGCGCCGCGCGAGCTCGGGCACCGCTCCACCCTGAGGCTCCACTCGGCGACCTACGAGGTGGCCGCCCAGGTGATCCTCTTCGACCGCAGCGCCCTGGAGCCCGGCGAGAGCTGCTACGCCCAGTTGAGGCTGGCGCGCCCGGTGCTCCTGCTCCCCGGTGACCCGTTCGTTTTGAGGACCTTCTCCCCCCAGGCGACCCTGGGAGGGGGTGCGGTGCTCGATCCCGCCCCGCCGCGCCGCCGCAGACGCTCGACCGAGGCGCTCATGCTCCTGGAGGCGGTGGAATCGGGGTGCGACCAGGACCGCATCCGGCTGATGGTGGAATCGTCGCTGCTCTCCGGGGTCTCCATCGAAGAGCTCATGAACCGCAGCGGGCTGTCGGCCAGGAAGCTCGACACCCTCCTCCCTCCCCTGCTCACCTCGGGGGCCATCGTGCAGATGGTCAAGGAGCCCCGCATCTTCCTGGGGCGCGCCTCCTTCGACCATCTCAAGGAGCGGCTCTCCCACGAGCTCGTCACTTTCCTCAGGGAAAACACCATGCAGGAGGGGATCGGCAAGGAGGAGCTCAAGTCCCGCATACCGAAGCGGAGCGACCCGCGCTTCTTCGGCCCCCTGCTCGCGAGCATGGAGAAGGAGGGGCTGGCCGTCTCGGACCGGGATCTCGTCCGCCTGCCGGGGAGAACGGCGGAGGTGAGCCGCGACCAGGCCGAGTTCCAGCGCGAGCTCGAGACCACCCTGATCGCCTCGGACCGGGAGCCGCCGGCGGTGAAAGAGCTCTGCGAGCGCCTAAGCTGCCGCGAGAAGGAGCTGTACGAGCACCTGAACCACCTCAGCCGGGAAGGAAGGGTGGTGAAGGTGAGGAGCGATCTCTACTACGCGCCGGCGCCTTTGGCCGACATCCGCAGCAGGCTGACCGGCTATCTCAGGGAACACGGGGAGATCACCCCGCCACAGTTCAGGGAGTTCACGGGATTGTCGCGGAAGTTCATGATTCCGCTACTGGAGTACTTCGATCAGGAGAGGCTCACCATCCGGAGCGGTGACAAGCGGGTACTGCGCAGGGGGTAGCCAGGGAGGGGTCGTAGGCGGGTTTGGCCTCCAGGGCCACCCGCTCCATGGCGGTGTCGATGGTCAGGTAGTGGGCCACCGTCCGGGAGGCGTAGAGAAGAACCCCGAAGTTGAGCGCCGCCAGCAGGGCGACGTAGATCAGGCAGTTCGAGTTCATTGCCTTCTTTTCCATTCTTTGTTCCATTTCCAGCCGTCCTCCGGGTACCGTCTCAGCGTCACCGTCGAAAGTTTCCATCACCTATCTATCTCCTCTCCCGCTACCGGAATCTCCCTCACCCCTGCCCCTTGCATAGTCATCCCCTCTCCCCCCGGGAGAGGGTGGCCGAAGGCCGGGTGAGGGTAGATTTCATAACCTCCCTCACCCCTGCCCCTCTCCCGGGGGGCGAGGGGATAGTAAAGGCATGCCCCTCTCCCATGGGGAGAGGAAATTCTAAAGTTCTGCCCCTCTCCCGGAGGGAGAGGGGTCCTAATAAAGTTGATTTAGAGCATCACGTCGATCTTGGCGGTCTTTCTCGCATCACCCACGAACTTCTCGTTGGCGTCGTTGATCTTCTTGGTCCGCAGGTAGTTGCGGATGCTGTCGCGCGCCTGGGCGAGGGAGATCGACTGCGCAGGCTTTCTCTCCACCAGCTTGATCACGTGAAAGCCGAAGCGGCTTTCCACCACCTCGCTCACCCCCCCGGGGGCCAGGGCGAAGGCCGCCTTCTCGAAGACCGGGTCCATCCTCCCCTTCCCGAAATAGCCGAGGTCGCCCCCCTGCTTCCCGCTGGGGCAGGCGGAGAATTCCTTGGCCACCTTGGCGAAGTCCTCACCCTTCAGGATCCGCTCCCGGAGCATCTCCGCCTTTTCCCGGGCGGCCTTTTTCTCCTCGGGGCTCATCTTGGCGTCCACCGCCACCAGGATGTGGCTGGCCCTCACCCGCTCGTCCCCTTTGAACTTGTCGGGGTTGTCCTGGTAGAACTTGTCGATCTCGCCGTCGGTGACGACGACGTTGGGAGCGATCTCGGTGTTCACGAGGTAGGCGATGGCGAGGTCACGCCGGATGGAGGTCAGGAAGGAATGCTCATCCATCCCGATCTTCTCGAGCTCCCGGCTGTACTGGCCGGGATCGCTGAAGCCGGCCTTGACCTGGGCGAGCTTCAGCTCGGCCTGGTGGTCGAGGTCGTCGATCTTGAGCTTCTGGCTCGCCTGGTAGAGAAGCTCGGTGCTGATCAGCTGGTTCAACGCCTGCTGCTGGAAATCCTTCTGGAGAAGGGGGGGAACCTGCATCCCCGGCTTGTTCGCCAGAAGGATCTTCTCCGCCCGCTTCAGCTCCAGGGCGGTGATATCGGTCCCGTTCACCCGGGCCACCGTCCTGGCCAGGTCGGCCGAGGCGAACTCGGGGTTGGAAGGAGTCACCTTGTTGGCCGCCACCGAGCAGCCGGCCATCACCATCGCCGCCAGCGCCACCGCCATCGCCTTTTTCATGTGTGTTGCCAATTTCATTGCAGTATCCTCCATGTTAATTAATTCACCCAGTATCTCATCACTGCCCCGTGGGCGTGCTTTTGGTCGTCGTCGGATTCTTCTCTTGTGCCACCTTCAGGGGTTCGGCAAGCTCCTCGAGCATCTTCTTGGCCTCCCGGTACCCCTGGCCGGCCGCCCTGGAAAACCATTTCTTCGCCTCCTCCCGGTCCTGCTTACCTCCCAGCCCGTCGAGGAACATCACCCCGAGGTCGTACTGGGCGTTGGCAAAGCCCGTTTCCGCAGCCTTGGTGAAGAGCTCCCGGGCCTTGACCAGATCGGCCTCCACCCCTTCCCCCCTCACGTACATGAAGGCCAGGTTCCACTGCCCGACCGGGTACCCCTGGTCGGCAGCCTTTTGATACCACTTCACCGCTTCCTTCTTGTCCATCCTCATTCCCACACCCGACGAGTAGAGCACCCCCAGTTTAGACTGGGCCGCGGCGTCACCCTGCTCGGCGCGCTGTTTCACCTGGGCGATCTCGATCCCGTCGAAGGCGCGGGCCGGAAGCGCGGCGGCCATCAGCAGGGCGCAGGCCGCCCCTGCCAAAGCGATCCTCTTCACCAGCGAACTTCTCTGCATAACCATCCTTTTCTGGGCGCGTGGCGCCTGAAGAGGTGCCCGGCGGCGGCAGCCGCCACCGGGCACACGTGCATTGCAATTACAGTTCAGTCCTCACCGTCAGGGAGCCAGCTGGCCAGCGGTGCTGGAAATGGCGGTCGGGTTGGTGAGGTACTGGATCCAGGCAGCGCGGTTGGCGTAGGTTCTGCCCAGGACGTCGGTGAAGGTCTGCTCGATCGGGTACATCGCTTCCGACCGGTCGAGGGGTTTCACGCTCTTGAAGGCCCCGTCAGCCGCGGGGGTAAAGGTCTTGGTAGCGGGATCCCAGTTGCCAAGTTCGTCGAACTTGATCTCGAGGGCGCCACCGGCCTTGGTGGAGAGTTCCGCGCCGGTCTCGATGTCGGCAGCCTTGCCGACAACTTTCCACTGCTCGGCCGGGGACATCATGAACTGGCCGCCGGCGGTAGCCTTGATGGCGGTGCCGAGCATGTCGAAGTCGCCGGAGAAGATCTGCGCTTTCGGGGTGGCGGAGTGGCAGTCGGTGCAGCTCTTGCCGAGGACGAAGGTGCTGACCGGGCGGATGCCGTGGGTCACCTTGTACGGCCCGCCGATGAAGGCGAGCTGGGTACCGGCCCAGGACTTGTTGTCGACCGCGCCTTTGATCTGCTCACGGTAGGCCTTGTAGTTGGTGATCTCCTCCGGAGTGGAGAAGAGGATGTTGCCGCCGTAGACGCCGACGTAGGACCAGGCACCGGTGAAGGAGCCGTCGGCGGCGTAGGCGGAGGCGTACTGGCCGGGGCCGAAGCCGACCGGGATCGGGGCGAAGCCGGAAGGTCCGTAGTTGATGCCGGCCTTCATGTCGCGGGCGATCCAGGGATCGTAGTTGGCGGTGAGGGCCCCCGGGTAATCGCCGGCGTGGTGCATGGGGGGCGCACCGGTCACGCCGTCGCCGTTGGCGTCGACGGTGGGATCGGTGTTGTTCCAGATACCGGCGGTGATGATGTTGACCGCGTAGACCTTGCGGCGCCAATCGGCGTTGACGCTGTGGTCGTCCTTGGTCTTCCAGTAGTTGCCGTTTTTCTGCCAGGTGTACAGGGGCTGCCACTCGGTCAGGTTGTTGCCGACCGGAGCGCCCATCCCCATCGGGTCGGAGAACATCCCCATCATGCCGCGGCTGGTGTCGAAACCGAGCATGTTGGGGTAGCGGTTACCGGAGGTGGCATCGAGTTCGCGCACCACCATCTGCTTGCGGGCCAGATGGCAGACGGTGCAGTCGAGGACGTCGAGGTGGTTGCCGGTGAAGGCGACCTCGTTGGTGCCGTCGGTGGTCTTGAGTGCCTGGGTGACGTTCTTGAGGAGCCCCGCGGCCTGGTGGGCGGCAGTCGGGTTGGGAGCGCCGAAGGTGTCGATCGCTACGCCGTCGGCGTTGAGGCCGGTGACGTGGCAGTTCTCGCAACGCTTGACGGTGTTCTGGCTGTTGACGGTTGCCCGCTTGGCGGCGTTACCCTCAACGCCGGCCGCGCTGTCGTACCCCTTGCCGGGGTCGCAAAGGCTCTTGCCGTCGAAGCTCGTGGTGGCGATGGTGGAGCTGGTCGGGTTGGTGAACACGTCGGTCTTGGTGGTGTTGGTGTTCATGTGGCAGCCAGCGCACTCGAGGTTGAGGTGGACGTCGTAGCCCGGAGCCCAGAGGTCACCGCGCTTGAACCACTCAGCCCTCGGGAAGGGGACCACGCTCTTCTTGAGCGAGTTCTGGTCGTAGTTCCCCTGCGGGGTGAAGGCCTGGTAGAAGATCGGGCCAAGGCCCACGCCGGCCGGGTTGCCACCGCCGACGAAGTACTGCTTCATGCCGGGGTTGGCGGCCGAGAAGTTGTCGAAGGCGGCCTGGTTGTAGGGGGTCCTACCCATGGCGGAAGGCCAGCCGGCCGGAATGGCTGGAGAGTAACCGGTAAGGGTGCTCCCCATGCCGGTCTGGGTCATGTAGACCACCGGAGAGGTCTGGAAGCTCCCCATCCCCAGCGTCCAGTCGGGGCTGGAGCCGAAGACGGCACCGAAGTCGTAGGCCGGCATGGAGAGGCCGGTGAAGGACTGGGTGAACTGGTTGATGTACTGCATAGGTGCCGACGACAGGAAGTCGTTGAACATGTCCGGCAGGTCTTTCAGGCCGGAAGGCATGTGGCAGTTGCGGCAGTTCTGGGTGTCAGGCTGGGCCTTCATCTTCGCGAAGAAGGCCGGGGTGAGGGAGACGACACCGTTGGCGTCCTTGGTGATCATGCCGGTGGTGAAGTCGTAGGCCTGGGTGAACATGTTCATCAGCCCCGAGCCGAAGGAGGGGGTGACGTTGTGTGCGCCGCTGTAGGCCATGATGGAGGATTTCATGTTGCTGTAGCCCTGGAGGTGGCACATGAGGCAGTCCATCTCCTTGACGTTGGGCATCATGACCTGGCCCTGGAAGATCGGCATCTGGCTGCCGTCGGGCATGGTGATGATCTTCGGGCTGCCGTCGGCATTGCCCTGTCCCCAGCCAGCCGGGGTGATGACCGGGTTCTGGCCGTTGTACATCGGGTAGGACCAGGGGGAGCCCATAAGCTGGTGGTTGGGCATGCCGGTGTTGGGGTCGTACTGGTCGAAGACGGTCATGGTGTAGGGGGTGTAGCCGTCGATCGCCGGGTTCATCATGCTGAAGCGCTTGCCGTTTCTGTCTTTTTCCACGAAGCCGCCGCCGGGGTGGCAGCTGCCGCAGGTGGTGGAGAGATCCCAGGCCGAAGCGTCGACCATGGTGAACTGGCTACCGGTGTTCGGGGTGGTGCCGGGGGTTACGGTGTTGCTGCTGCCGGATACGAAGTTGCTCAGGTTGTTAACGTAGTCAAGGGCGGAGATGGAGCTGGAGCCGGGGTTCTGATTCATGAAGTTCGCCAACTGGCGAAGCGAGGGGCTTCACCACTTGCCGACCATGGCTGTTGACTGTAGCCATGGCTTGTTCTTGGTGGCGTCAAACTTCCCGGTTGCGCTGTCCTGGTACTCGCTTCTCCCCTGGCCGGAGTGGAAGGCGTGGTCGGAGATCTTGTCGTAGGTGTAGTCCACGCCGTTTTTGACGTGGCACCCGGAGGTGCCGCAGGTCATTTTCGGGGAGTACGGAAGCCCCTTGCCGTTGGCATCGACCTGGACGGGGACGGGCTGGCCGTTGTTCATCTGGTAGCCCACCTCCTCGAAGGTGTAGAGGGTGACCGCGGGGTGGGCGCTCGGGGTACCGAGGGTGCCGGTCACGGTTTTCGGATTGTGCTTGTCGTGGCACTCCACGCAGGCCTTGGTCCCCATGGTCTGTGCGGTGTGGTTGTTCACGTAGGTGTGGCACCCCTGGCAGGCGGTGCGGTTGCCTTTCGGGTTGTGGCTGGCGTCGTGGCAGTCGGTGCAGACCAGCGGCTGGGACGGCATGTTGTAGTGGAGCGAGGACTGGACGGTGGCGACGGTCTGCGCGTGGCAGCGGGCGCAGTAGATGCTCCCGACGGTACCGGCGCTGGCGTTGGTCACCTTGAAGCTCGCGGCGTCCACCGAGCCCTTGACGACCGGTCCCGGCATGGTGGAGTGGCAGGTGACGCAGTCGACGGCCTTGGCCTTGTGGCCGGAGAGGGCCCAGTCGGTGGCGGTCGCCTGGACGGCGGCCGAGGCGGTCAGGTGGCAGGTGCTGGTGCAGCTCTGCATCTGGCCGGTGTTGTCGGTGCCCGGGGTGTAGCCGAGGCTCAGGTTCCCGGTCACGTTGGAGATGGTCACCACGACCGACCCTTTCCAGGGCGCCGAGGTGTTCCCCTGGGCGTCGACCATGGTCGCGGCCCCGTAGTTACCGGAGAGGGTGATGGCGGCCACGGAGTTGTAGGGAGCCATGGGGGCGACCACCAGCTTGACGTCCTTGCCGTAGGCGACCTTCGGGTTGACCGGAAGGATGCCGTTGGCGGCCGAGCCGGCATTGGTGGTCACGGTGTAGACCACCGGCTTGTAGTTGGCGGTGACGTTGAACACCTTGCCGGCGGCCGACGGCTGGACCGTGTAGGACCCGCCGGTGGCCGGGAAGCCGGTCTGGAGCACGCTGTTCACGTACACGCTCGACACGAAGTACCCGGCGGCCGGAGTGACGGTGACCGGAATCGGGGTGGTGTCGGAGTAGTTGTACATCTTCATGCCGTAGGAGCCGACGGAGTGCCCTGCGGCGGAGATGGTGCCGCCGGCGCTGCCGTTTTGGATCTGGAGCTGCCAGGTCTTGGCGGCGGCGGTGGTGGCGTTGGCGCCCACGAAGCCGGCAATGATCTTCACCGTGTGGTTCGGAGTCTGCAGGCCGTTGTAGGTGTAGGAGCCGGAGGCCGGTACGGTCTGGCTGACGTTGTCAACCGTGACCGAAGAAATTTTGTAGCCGGTTGCCGGCGTTACCGTCACCGGAACCGCCTGGGCGGTGGTGAAGCTGGTAAAGCGGATGGCACCGACCCCGGCGAGGCTAGGCGCGTTCGCCACGGTGATGGAGCCACCGGCAGTGGTTGTTTTGGTCTCTACCCAGTACGTCGTGTAGGCCGTGGCTACCCACGCCCATATCGCCGACACCAGAGATAGACAGACCAATGTAGCCAGTCCTTTTCTCATGTCGTAAGTCCCCTTTAAAAAATGAAATTCAGATCGCATCAAAGTTGCCAGTCGAGCATGGTGCCCTGCCGGTCAGCACCGGCTGGCCAGTCTACTTGACGTGGCAGGAAAGGCAGATGAGCGACTCGCTCTGCTTCGCGTACAGGAAGTAGTTCGGGGCCGCCATCGGGTAGGTGGTGCCGCCGACGGTGAGGTTCTTCGGCCCGTCGGTGAAGTTGTCCTGGGTAGCGTTCTCTTTGTTGTGGACCTCGTGGCAGGTGGCGCAGGTCATGATGTTGGTGCCGTAGAGGTTGTCGACGATGCGCTTGCCGCCCACGTTACGCTGAACGTAGTTGTACTTGCCCTGGGTGGTGTTTTCCACGGTGATGGAAAGGGCGTACCCTTTGTCGGCGGAGACGATCTCGGTGTCGCCGGTCGGGTTGTGGTTGGCGTCGAGGGCGCCGTTTTGGGAGTTGGAGTTACGCCAGGCGGCCAGCTCCACGTAGTCGAACCCGATCGGGTGGGTCTGGGTGAGGTCCTTGCCCAGCGCCCCGCGCCCCTGCTGGTTGGTGTAGGTGGTCACGTTGGAGATCGAGGTGGTGGCCTGGCTGGCGTCCTTGCCGAAGGCGGAGTTGTGCTCGTCGACGGCGATGGCGCCGTCATGGCAGCTCATGCAGAGACGGCTCGGGCCGGCCAAGGGATCGGTGATGGTGAACTCACCGTTGTTGGAGTTGAGCGGGGTCGCCCAGGCGTAGGGGGTGTAGGTGGTGACGTCGGGAATGGTGTGGTTCCACAGCGGGAGGTTGTACCCGCCGTCCGAGGACTGGGCGTGGTGCGGGGTGTGGCAGAAGACGCAGACTCGAGCCATCGAGTCCGCCTGGTTTCCCACCACCAGCGTCATGTCGTGCAGGGAGCCGTTGACCCCCGTGCCGGCCGGAAGACCGCCGAAGGCGGTACCAGCGGCGGAGAGTCCAGCGACTACCGCGATTGCCAAGATTTTCTTCATGGTGTCTTTTCTCCTTTGTAGTATTCGCAGCTACTCGGGTAGCTGGATGGTTGCTGCTCCCCCATCCGCCTTAACCACCAGGCCGATGGGATTTGCTGTGGGACTTTTCGATATATCCGCACCCTTCACCTCCTCTCATTATCAGATTCAAGTCCACGACCACGGGAGCAATAACCGGGCCAGCGCGGATTCGACACTTCAACTCGCTAAGTTACCGTTATTACGATGGCAGAGGCCGGTGAAAAAGTAACTGTTTCAAATGAGTTAGAAGCACATGAGGGTGATCTGACCCGGCAGTGGGGGAAATGGTTGGGGGAAATTCCGCGGATGGGTGGGGGAACGGTGGGGTCGCCATGACTGGGAGGATAGGAAGCACCCGGGGAGCCGCCACCCCTTCAAACGACCAAGGCCCCTGAGGAGCTCAGGGGCCTTGATGATTTTGGCGGAAGCACATGGGAATCGAACCCACCAGGGAGATTTCTCATCCCCCTCACCGGTTTTGAAGACCGGGCCACCCACCAGCGATGAAGGTGCTTCCATGAATCGTTCGATTTGCTCTATCTTCTGCACGATGCCTGCCAACCGCGCCCCATCGGCCGCCTTACCCGGAGGCCGCTGCCAAGGAGCCGCCGCAACCGGCGGAAAGTTAGCTACTTCGGTAGAGGGCGGGTTCGAGGTCCGCCTGCCGACCTCGAACCCGCCCTTAGCGGAGCGCCACGAAGGTTGGGTGAAATGCCCCACCCTCCCCTGATTTCACCCACCCTCCCCTTTAACCGCCCCACACCTCTCCCCCGGGCCGTTGCGCACTCCACTGCGCACTCCACTGCGAACTCCACGTCCATTGCCGCCAGCTCCCCGGCCGTTGCCGCAGCTCCCCGGCCGGCACAGGCCATGGCAGCAGCCTGTCCGCCTCCCCTTGAGCCGGTGGACTCCTCATTATGGAAATAACCAAACGTCGCTAATTCATCATTGAATATGCCTAAGAGATGATTTATTATGTCCGCATTTTTTCACTTGCAACATTAATTACTTAGAAATACTGCCGGGTGTCTGTAGCAGCCCGCGGAGACCATCCTTGCCCTTGACCAGGAACGAGCCAACGACAGCAAAGTGCAGCCGCCCCGGCGCCCGACCGGCGTGGAGGGTGGCGTCCGCCGTCCTGTTGCTGGCCCTGACCCTGCTCCTTCCCGGCACCCTCCATGCCTACATCATCATCAACGCCCCCATGACCGACACCAACGCGTCGGGGTGGGTACTGGGGGGAAATCCCGCCTCCGCCTACCTGACCGGCACCGGAGGGGCGTCCCCCGCCTACGACCCGGTGGGACAGGGGTGGCTGAGGCTCACCAACACCAACGGCAACCAGACCGGGTTCGCCTACAACACGACCTCCTTCGACCTCTCCGCCGGGGTCCTCATCCAGTTCGACTATGCGGCCTGGGGGGGAAGCGGCGCCGACGGCACCAGCGTCTTTCTCTTCGACTCCGACGTCCCGACCTTCAACATCGGCGCCTTCGGGGGATCGCTCGGCTACGCACAGAAGATGGCCAACAACCCGATCTGCAACGGCGGAACCAGCGTCTCGCCGGCGGTCCCCGGGGTGAGCGGCGGCTACGTCGGCATCGGCATCGACGAGTACGGCAACTACGCGGCCTGTACCGAGGGGCGCTTCATGGGGTGGAACACCAACTCCTCGAACCTCGACGCCAACACCATCACCGTCCGCGGCACGGTGGTCGGCTTCGGTGGCGGCGCGGTCGGCTCCACGCTGGATCCCTCCTCCTACCCCTGGGTGGCCACCTCGTCCTCCACCACCGGCTACGGCGGGCTCTATACCGGGGGGGGCACCTCGCGGCCGAGCCAGACCGGCACCGGCTATCGCAAGGTGATGATCCAGATATCGCCGGCCCCCAACCCGGTCCTGAACGCCTGGGTCCAGTTCGGCTACAACACCATCCCGGTGCAGGTGGTGAGCAACCAGTCGCTCCCCACCATCTCCCCCTCCCAGACCCTGAGGGTCGGCTTCGGGGCCAGTACCGGGGGGGCCAACAACTACCACGACGTCAGGAACCTCCTGATCACCTCGCTCGGGCAAAGCACCTCCATCGACCTCGGGATCACCAAGGTCCCGGTCACCACCGGCACCTCCACCCAGATCGCCAACGCGAACCTCAATTCGTCGTTCCAGTACCTCCTGACCGCCACCAACAACGGCCCCAACGACATCTACGCCTCCGGCGTGGGGGTCACCGACATCTTCCCCTCCAACCTGACGGCGGGGTCGTGGACCTGCTCGGTGGTGACCGCCGGCTCCTCGACGGGGGGGGCCACCTCCTGCGGAGCCGCCTCGGGAAGCGGCAACATCAACACCACGGTCAACCTCACCAAGGGGGGATCGGTCGCCTTCAGGGTCAACGCCACCGTCAACTCGGTACCGATCGGGAACTCCTTCTCCAATACGGCGAGCCTCACCATCCCGGGGGCGATCACCGACTTTTACCCGGGGAACGACAGCGTCACCGCGACCATCAACTCCTACTCCCCGCTGACGGTCACCAAGGCATTCTCCCCCGCCACGGTCACCTCCGTCGCCTCGACCTCGGTGATGACGGTGACCCTTTCCAACCCGAACAACATCCCGGCCACCGGGGTCACCTTCACCGACACCTACCCGACCGGCCTCACCAACGCGACCACCCCGGCCGCCTCCACCACCTGCGGGGGAACGGTCTCGGCCACCGGCGGGGGGAGCACCCTCAGGCTGACCGGGACCGGCAACACGATACCGGCCAACGGGAGCTGCACCGCCTCGGTCACCGTCAAGGGAGCCACCCTCGGCGCGACCTACACGAACACCATCTCTGCCGGGGCCATAGCCACCACGGCCACCGCCCTGCCGAGCAACACCGCGGCGGCGACGGCTACCTTCACCGCCATGAGCCCGCCGACGGTGGCCAAGAGCTTCACCCCCAACCAGGTGGGGGTGAACCTCCCGTCGTCGGTCAACATCGCCATCACCAACCCGGACGCGGTCCCCATCACCGGGGCGGCCTTTACCGACAGCTATCCGGCCAACCTCTTCAACACCGCCACTCCCGCCCCCACCATCACCGGGACCGGGTGCAGCGGCACGCTCACCGCCACCGCAGGGGGAAGCTCGCTGGTGCTGACCGGGGGGACCATCCCCGCCAATACCACCTGCACCTTTTCCGCCAGCGTCTCCGCTGCCAACGCCGGGACCTACACCAACCGCACCCCGGCGGTGACCACCACCAACACCACCAGCGTGGCGGCGGGGACCAACGTCAACCTGGTGGTCCTCAATCCCCCGACCATCACCAAGGCCTTCGCATCCCCCGGCACCATCCTACCGGGAGGGACCTCGGTGATGACGGTGACCCTCACCAACCCGAACGCGACCGCCATCACGGGGGCCTCCTTCAGCGACACCTATCCGGCCGGTCTCTTCAACACGGCGGCGCTCAACGACGCGACCACCTGCACCGGCGGGACGACCAACTCGACCAACGGCGCCACCGGCGGCACCCTCTCCCTCTCCGGGGCGACCATCCCCGCCAACGGTTCCTGCACCGTTACCGTGACCACCACCAGCCCGACGGCGGGAAGCTACACGAACTCCACCGGGGCGGTCACCACCACCAACGCGGGTACCGGGAGCTCTGCCTCGGGGACCCTGGTGGTGATGGCTACCCCGACGGTGACCAAGTCGTTTTCGCCCAACTCGGTCAACGTGGGATCGACCTCGGTGATGAGCGTGGTGCTGACCAATCCCAATGCGGTCGCCATCACCGGGGCGGCCTTCACCGACGGCTACCCGAGCGGGCTGCAAAATACCGCCTCGGCCGGCGCCGCCATCACCGGGACCGGCTGCAGCGGCACGCTGACGGCCGCCAATAACGGAACGAGCCTGAAGCTCGCTACCGGGGTCATCCCGGCCAACGCGAGCTGCACCATCACGGTGAACACCACCATCACCTCCTCGAACACCTACACCAACACGATCGCGGCGGGAGCGGTGACCACCACCAACGCAGGCTCCAACGCGGTCGCCGCCAGCGCCACCCTCAACGGCCCCCAACCCCCCACCATTGCCAAGGTATTCGGCACCTCCAGCATGGCGACCGGGGGGACCACGAGCATGACGCTTACCATCGGGAACACCAACGGGGTCCCGATCACGCTCACCAGCGCCTTCACCGACACCTTCCCCGCCGGCATGACCATCGCCACCGCCGGCAACACGGGGACCTGCACCGGGGTCACCGCGGGTGCCGGGGCGGGAAGCCTCACCATGGCCAACGGGACCTCCATCCCGGTCGGCGGGTGCACCATCGTGGTCAGCGTCACCAGTAGTACGGCGGGAACGGCGGTCGACACCATCGCGGCGGGAGCCCTGCAAACCTCCATGGGGAACAACCAGACGGCGGTGAGCGCATCGCTCGCCGTGTACGCCCCCCCCACCGTCACCAAGGCATTCTCCCCCGCCAGCGTCTCCTACGGCGGGAGCTCGACCATGACCATCACCGTCACCAACCCGTCGGCCAATCCCGGCAACATCACCGGGGTGGCGCTCTCCGACAGTTACGTCGGGGGGCTCACCAACACGGC
The DNA here is from genome assembly GCF_054784495.1 of Geomonas sp. Red276. Lineage (NCBI taxonomy): Bacteria > Pseudomonadati > Thermodesulfobacteriota > Desulfuromonadia > Geobacterales > Geobacteraceae > Geomonas > Geomonas sp. Red276. Next base: position 102,370 of record NZ_BLXW01000017.1, on the reverse strand, counting down.
CGCGGGAAGCGTGGCGTGCAGCGGCGGCGGGAGCGCCACCCTCTCCGGCGGGGGAAGCGGCGGCAACTCGGTCGGCTTCACCGCAGGCACCATCGTGCCGGGGGGGACCTGCACCATCACCCAGAGCGTCTCGGCGACCGCCTCCTACGCCAACACCACCGCGCCCCCCACCGCCACCGGGCCGGCCGCCCTGACCGGAACCGGGGCCTCGGCCACCCTGACGGTCGCCCCCATCGCACCGACGGTAGCCGAGGATTTCGCCGCCACCAACCTGCCCACCGGGGGGACCACCACGCTGACCGTCACCCTCGGCAACGCCAACGCCGGGGCGATCGCCCTGACCAGCGCCTTCACCGACGTCCTCCCCGCCGGGATGACCATCGGCACCGCGGGGAGCACCGGCACCTGCGGGGGGGTCACCGCCACCGCCGGGTCCACCAGCTTCACCATGGCGAGCGGGAGCACCATCCCGACCGGCGGCTGCACCATCATCGTCAACATCGTCAGCTCCGGGGCGGGATCGGGAAGCGACACCATCGCGGTGGGGGATCTGCAGACCACGGCGGGGAATAACACGGTGGCAGCGAGCGACACCGTCAACGTCTACGCTCCGCCCACCGTCACCAAGACCTTTTCCCCGGCGAGCATCCCGGCCGGGGGTACCTCGACGATGACGATCACGGTGACCAACCCGGCCGCCAACCCCGGCAGCATCACCGGGGTGGCAATCTCCGACAGCTACAGCGGGGGGCTCGTCAACAGCGGTACCGGTAGCGTCGCCTGCAGCGGTGCGGGGAGCGCCACCCTGACCGGCGGCGCCAACGCGGGCACCGCGGTCGGATTCAACACCGGCACCATCGTGGCCGGGGGAACCTGCACCATCACCCAGACGGTGACCACCAACGCGAGCTACACCAACACCACCGGGGCCCCCACCGGCACCGGCCCGGTCGCCTTGACCGGCACCGCCGCGAGCGCCACCCTGACCGCCACCCAGCAGACCGCGCCGACCGTGGTGAAGAGCTTCTCCCCCACCCAGATCGAGACCGGCGGGAGCGCCACCCTCACCATCACGCTCACCAACCCGAGCGCCAACACCATCGCGATCAACGGGGTCGCCTTCACCGATACCTTCCCGACCTCGCCGGCGCAGATGACGGTGGCCGGGGTGATCACCAGCAACTGCGGCGGCTCCACCGGGGTCATCAACACCAACAAGGGGATCTCGCTCTCCGGGGGGACCATTCCCGCCAACGGGAGCTGCTACGTCTCGGTGCCGGTCACCGCCTCCACCATCGGGACCTACACCAACACCACCACCACCATCACCAGCTCCAACGCCGCCACTGCCGCCGCGGCGAGCGGACAGCTCGTGGTGGCCGCCGTGGCCGCCCCGACCGTCACCAAGTCGTTCTCCCCGAGCCAGGTGGGACAGGGGCTCAACTCCCAGCTCACCATCTCGATCTACAACCCGAACTCGAGCATCTCCCTGACCGGGGTGAGCTTCACCGACTCCTTCCCGAGCGGGATGCAAGCCTCCTCCCCTTCCGGCATCTCGACCGGGGCCGCCTGCGGCGCCGCCGCCACGGTAGCCGCCGACAACCTCTCCGTTACGCTCTCCGGGGGGACCATCGCCGCCAAGAGCACCTGCACCATCACCCTGAACGTCAACGGCCCCAACGCCGGGAGCTACCTGAACTCCCTCACGGTCAGCACCACCAACGCCGGGAGCAAGAGCGCCTCGGGAACCCTCAACGTCCTGCAGCCGCCGGCCGCGACGGTGCAGTTCGCGCCGACCATGACGCTCGTGAACAGCGCCACGGTCCTGACCTTCACCCTCTCCAACCCCAACACCATCCCGATCACCGGGCTCGCCTTCACCGACAGCTATCCCGGGAACCTGTACAACTTCTCCTCGGCCAGCACCACCTGCTCCGCGGTCTCGACCATCTGCAACTGCTCGGCCGGGACGGTCACCGCCGCCGCCAACGGGACGTCGCTCATCCTGTCGGGGGTGACGCTATCTGGGGGGGCCACCTGCACGGTGAACGTCAACGTGGCCGCCACCGCCACCGGGAGCTACCAGAACAGCAGCGGCTCGGTGGCCATCTCCACCACCAACGCGGGGAGCGCCTCCGCCGCCCCGGCCTCCATGGTGGTCACCGGCACGCCGGTCCTCTCGGTGGTCAAGACGGCCAATCCGACTACCGGGAAGCCCGGGGACGTCATCACCTACACCGGCACCGTCACCAACCCAAGTGGCGGTTACGCCACCACCGTCGTGGTCAGCGACACGGTGAGCCCCTACACGGCGTTCGGGCTCAACAGCTACGGAAGCGGCGCGCCCTTCCAGTTCAACGACGGCGCCACCCCCTCCGGGGTGACCATGGGGACCCCGGTGTACTCCTCCGACAACGGCTCCACCTGGACCTATACCCCCACCTCGGGAGGCGGCGGCGCCAGTGCGGGATACGACGCCAAGGTCACCAACTGGAAGATCCCGATGACCGGCACCATGAACCCCTCCGGGGCCTCCTTCTCCGTCACCTACAAGGTGCAAATCAGGTAAGAGTCGATTGTTTACCCAACTGTAACAAGGCGGGCAAGAGACTGTAATGTCACAAGACGATCCTGCTGGGGCAGCAGATGCCGAGCATCCGCGGCAACATCACCCACGACAGGATACCCGCATGCAGGAACCCCTCACCCAGGAACAGTTGATCACCGTCGGACAGCTTGCCCTCTCCGATCACCGGGTCGAGCCCGGCATCACCGTCGCCAGTGTCTACGACCTCTTCCGCGCCGACCCAAGCCTCGAGGCTCTCGGAGTCGTGGAAGGGGAGCGGCCGCTGGCCCTCATCACCAGGACCAAGCTCCTCTTCACCCTTTCCAAGCGGTTCGGATACGAGCTCCACGCCAAGTCCCCCATCATCACGCTGGCCGACCGATCGCCCCTCATGGTGGACGAGGAGGAACTCCTCGACACGGTGGTCGAAAAGGCCTGCGGGAGGGCGCCCGCCGACGTCTACGACGAGATCGTGGTGGCCTCATCGGACGGGTCGTTCCTTGGGCTTTTGTCGCTCAAGGAGCTGGTCATCCAGCAAAGCCTCGCCCTCACCAGGAGCGTCCTGATCCAGGAGGTGGCCACCGCCCGCAGCCACGAGCTCGAGAGGGTCAACCAGGTCAAAGCCCACTTCCTCGCCAACGTTACCCACGAGCTCCGCTCCCCGATCAACGCCATCGTCGCCCTCACCCATCTCATGAAGATGGCTGCCGATGCGGGCTCCGTGGACCAGATCCGGGAGCGGCTCACCTTCCTGATGTCGACCGCTTCCCATCTGAGGACGATCATCACCAACATCCTCGACCTCTCGAAGATGGAGGCGGGGAAGATGGAGGTCTCCCTCAAGGAGGTGGATGTGGTCGCCGAGCTTAAGGAGGTGGCCGAGACGGTGCGCCTTTTGGTGGGAGAAAAGCCGGTCACCGTACGGCTGGAGGCGCCCGAACGGCTGACGGCGGTGACCGACGGGATGAAGCTTCGCCAGATCCTTTTGAACCTGGCGGGAAACGCTGCCAAATTCACCGACCGGGGGGAGATTTCCCTTGCCGCCGAACTGACCGGCGGCGGTCTCCTGGTGACGGTGGCGGACACCGGCATCGGCATCAAGGACGAGGACCTCGCCCTTTTATTCACCGCCTTCGGGCAGATCGAGGACGCGGCCACCAAAACCAGGGAGGGAACCGGGCTCGGGCTCGCGATCAGCAACCAGATGGCCAGGCTTTTGGGGGGATCGATCGAATTAACCAGCAGGTACGGGGAAGGAACCACCTTCGTCCTGTCCCTGCCGCTAAACGACCATCAAGGAGAAAGTGTCAGTGAGTAAGAAAAAGAAAGTGTTGGTAATTGACGACGAGGAGATGCACCTTTACACCGCCAAGGCGCTTTTGGAGGCGGAGAACCTGGAGGTGGAGACCTACCAGGGGGCCTTCGGCGCGACCAACTTCGTGAAGAGCTGCAACCCGGACCTGGTCCTTTTGGACATCAACATGCCGGCCCTCTCCGGGAACAACCTGGTGAGCCACCTGAAACCCTTTTGCGCGGAGCGGGAGATACCGATCTTCTTCTACTCTTCCAACGACGAGGCGATGCTGAGAAACCTGGTCGCCGTCCACGGGGTCCACGGCTACATCTGCAAAGGAGACGTGGCGGCCCTGCGCGAGAGGGTGACGGAAGTCCTGGCGCGAAAATAGCGAAATTTTACCCAACCGAAACCTGCGGTTGATCCGCCCGTGATCTTCATGTGGTATCCTTTCTGTTATTCATTGGAAAAGGAGATGTGATGACAGGGTTACCCAAACTTCCACGGGCGGTCAGCCGCACCGGCAATTCCCTTCCGGGCCCCAAGCCCCTCAAGAAACCGAAGAAAAAACCTTTCGATCTTTCCTTCGAACGCTATTGCGAACTCCGTAACGAACTGGCGACCACCAGCGATCTCACTGAAAAAAACAGGATCTATCGCCGGCTGGTTAACCTGCTGGACGTCATGCAGTTCCTCACCTCCCAGCAGATGCCGGGGTAACCGCCAAGCCAACCGCAACGAAGAAAAGGCCCATCCCGCAGGATGAGCCTTTTTTTTTCAACGCCATCATCGCACGACTCACTTGGTGGCACCCTGGACGGCGTCCGCCAGCAGGAAGACACCGGTCATCTTGAAAAGCATGGTGTGCATCGGCGCCAGCCCCTCCAGGGTGATGGAGGCCTGCTTCTTCTCCCTGATCTCCTTCAGGCACCTCAAAAGGAGGGCCACCCCCATCGAGTTGATCCGCTCCGCCTTCGAGAAGTCGAGCCTCACGCGGCTGCGGGTCACCCGGGCGGGGATCCCCTTGAAGAACTTCTCACTGCTGATGTCGACCGTACCGACTACCGCGAAATAGTCGGCCGTCTCTGCGCTGCTTTTCAAAGCGAATGACATGCTGTCTCTCCTTTTTTGTGTTCGGTGACGTGGAATCCGCGCGGGGCCTCGAGGTCGAGGGAGGTGGAGAGGGAAAGATCGCCCCCCACCACCGTCCTCACCCCCGGGTACACCGTAACCTGAAAATGATCGAAGAAACGCCAGATGAGGAAAAGGCCGCGTCCTCCCAGGTCCTCGCACCCGGCCTGCTCCTGGTTGCGGGCCAGGTACTCGACCACCAGGTCGGGATCGAGGGTTCCCCAGTTGTCGGACATCTCCATGGCGAGCGTCTCGCCGTCGAAGGCGAAGCTGAAGGTGAGCCGCTCGCCGGGCAAGGTCTCGCGGGGCTCCCCCTTGGAGAAGAGTTTTACCCCCTGGGCGGCCTGGGGCGCCCCGTAGAGGGCGTTTTCGATGAGCTCGTCGGCCAGGAGGGCGGCCCGCTGGCGGAGCATCTCGAAGAGCTCCCCCTCCCCGTGCAGCGCGTCGCCCAGTTGTCGCAAGAGCCCCTCTTTTTCGGTGGAGGAAAGGACCTGGAAGCTCATCACCTCGTGGCGGCCGGAAAGCCGGTCCGAGACCGAGACGGGGCGCCCGTCGAGCATGGTAGCCATCACGCGGTCGAAGTACCCCTTCCCATCGGCGTCGGCATCGCCGCCGTCAATGGAGAGGTGACGGATGGAATCTGCCGCCAGGCGCGAAAGCGGAGGCGCGGGGTCGTCGGCGAAGGAAAGGAGGAGCGGTTCGGCCGCGGGAAAATAGTTCCGGACCCGTCCCACCAGGTCGGGGTCCTCGGCGGGATAGAGCCGGGAGGAAACGATCACCACGGCGGGATCGATTCCCCGGCGCTGCAATTCCGAGAGGGAGCGGTCGGGATCGTCGGCCGCGCTGATGGTCCAGAGGGCGGCGATGCCGTCCAGGTAGGCGGACCAGGAACCGGCATCGCGGGAATCCTTGAATATGGCGAGTATGGTTTGCATCTGGGGATTCCTTTGGTAGGTCACGCCTTTCTCACGGCGTAGAGCGTGGTTACGTCGTCCTCGAAGAGCGGGGATCCGGAGAATGCCGAGGCACCCCGGCGCATCGAGGCGTGCAGCTGGTCCGCTCTTTCACTTTCTGTCACCTGCTTTAACAGGCTGGTCATCCGCTGGTAACCGAACTCCTCCCCCAGGTAGTTGGTGCACTCGACCAGGCCGTCGGTGTAAAGGAAGAGCGCGTCACCGGCAGCGAAGTGGTGGACCGACTCCTGGTAGCGGGTGTCCTTGTCGAAACCGAGGGGGAATCCTGCCGCGGTCTCCATCATCTCGGGCTCTCCGTTCTCCGCCCGGATGACGAAGGGGAAGTTGTGCCCGGCGTTGGCGATGGTGAGCTGGTGGTTGGTAGTGTCGATACAGGCGATAAGGCAGGTCATCAGGAGGCTTTGGCGCGCGGTCTGCAGGATGGCGTTGTTCATCCCGGAGAGAAGCCCGCCCGGGGTGGTCACCCCGAGGGAAAGGAGGGTGTGCAGGCTCGCCTTGGCGGCTGTGGTCACCATCCCCGCCTGCACGCCATGGCCGCTCACGTCGGCCACCACGAGGCCGACCTGGTGATCGCCGATGGTGAAGTAATCGAAGAAATCGCCGCCGATCTCGGAGCTGGTGGTGATGCCCCCGGCCACCGTCATCCCCTGAAAGGTCGCCAGCGAATCCGGCAGCAAATCCTGCTGGATCTTCACTCCCCGCGCCACCTCCTCCCGGATACGGGAGCTCAGGCGGTCGAGCTCTTCCAGGAGACGTTTCTGCTCCTCGGTGACCGCCAGCATGAGGTCGGAAACCTTGACGACGGCCATGCACTCGCCGTTCTCCAGCAGGGGGAAGGCTTCCGTTTGAAGGGTGGGATCGACGGAGAGGAGTTCAAGGGCGGCGGTGTTGATATCGGTGCCGGGTGCCATCGCCACCCCCAGCCCTTTCAAGGCCCCGAGCAGGGCGGAGACCGGCTTCTTCGCGTAGAGGTCTTGGGTGAAGGGGCGGCTCATCAGGTTCTGGAACGATTTCCGGCTGATGCAGTCGAGAAATCCCTCCTCCCCCTTGACCGGCACCACCATGAGATCAGGGTCGTCCTGGAAGAGGTTGGCGAGAGCCCTCACCTGCTGATCCGCCTCCATCACCACGGCTTGTTTTCCGATGCGGGAAATACTCGGAATATCGTCCTGTTGGATCATCACTGTCTCCTTATCGTGCGGAGGCAGTATGGCTCCTGTATATGAATTTCCTGTTACAACATGGTCACTGTTGACTAAATACGACGGGGTTCGGGGCTTGCGAAGGGGCGGGTCAGGAAGGAGATCAGCAGGACGAAGGCGACGATGACGGCTATATAGGAGTAGAGACCTATTCCCCTCAGCAGTTTCCACAATCCCAGAACGATGGTCATACTCACCCCCGAATTTGCTACTGGAACGCGACGGCGGCAGATACTGGAGGTGTAGAGTCTGAGGGGCGGGCGATGCAGTCAGGGGTGTGACCGGCAGCTTACATCTGGAAGCAAACTCTTTCCGGCTTCAGTATTGAGAGGATCCGGACGGCTCCAGAACCTCGACCGACACTCTTGCGACCAGTATCGGCGGGAATCGGAAAAGCTTTAGTCCTGCGTTGCGACGCCGCCCCACGGAAGGTTCTCCGCACTCTTCCTCCTCAGCACTCTCCTCTCCATCGTCTCTTTGCTGGCCGAAGGCCTGTATCTCATTACCCTCGCCCCCCTTGGGGGAGAGGGTGGCCGAAGGCCGGGTGAGGGGAGATTTTAGATCTTCTCCACATTCACATGGAAGCTCATGGTGGCGGCGGTCACCCTGCTGAGGCCGGTGTAGAGGAAGATGGCGACCCAGATGACCTGTATGAGCAGCATGGCCCCGACGCTCCAGAACCCGTCCATCCCGGCCGCCAGATCCGGCAGGCGTCTGCCGTCCTCAAACAGCCGGACCGCCCAGCATCCGTAGAACACGGCGATCATCCCCATCCACTGGTATGCCGAGATCTTCCCACTCCCCCGGTAGTCGTCCCGCAGGAATTCCGAGGCAACCCTCCAAAGCTGGGTCACCGCCAGCGACAGGAGAAAGGCCGCCCCGAAGAAGCCGTTGAGAAAGAGGGCGGTGGCCCCTATGCCGGTGGCGGTGTAGAGAAGGTAGGTTACCACCTGCACGGGAAACACCTTCACCCCCTCCAGGTGGGAGGCGTAGGAGATCTTCTTGGTGCTGCCGGTGAAGACCAGGGCGAAGGGGGACGCCACCCGGGCGACACCGGGATGGCAGGAGGAGAGCGGTTTGCCGTAGCAGCAGCCGAAGCTGATGCAGGCGAGCCGTCCATACCCCTCGCCGAAGGCGTAGGCGATCGAGATGGCGGCCAGGGCGGGAAGCACCGGGACCAATGTTCCGCGGTCGCCGACCGGTATCTGGTTCACCAGTTCGACCACCCAAGGGGCGACCAGGGTCCCGACGAACACCGCGCCCCCCACCGTAAAGGTGTTGCGCTTCCCCTCCACCACCTGGGCCACGAGCCTCGAGGCGGGGACGCAGAAGGCCAGGAGCAGGACGACGATGGCGGTGATCGCGTTGAAGGAGATGCCGGCGGATCTCATCAGCACGAGAGCGACGATAACCGCGGCCACGTAGGCATTGGCGGTCAGGATCCCGTACCAGGTGAGATTGAGCCCCTGCCAGCGGCCGGCGGCATCCTTTCTCAACGGGACCGCGGCGGCGATCTGCATCCTTTCGTGGGGGAGTTTCTTGATCCCCCAGTAGAGATAGAGAGCCGAGACAAAGGCTAAGAGAGTGATGAAGGTGAATTGATCCATCTATTGTTCCTCCGTGTCGATTTTCTACCCCATCCTCACCCTGCCCCTCCCCTTGAAGGGTTTCCGCCGGGTGGTGGTCAGGGAACCTGATAATTCCCCTCGCCCCCCTTGGGGGAGAGGGTGGCCGAAGGCCGGGTGAGGGTAGCTTTTAGTCAGTAAGATGCAAGGTCGGTCGACGTCGCCAGCAGGGAGCGGACCCTGATGTCCGTTTCCACCAGCGGGCGTCCGAACCCCTCGCTGAAACGGCTGGCCGCGTCGATCCGGTACCGGTTCTCCACCAGGTCCTCGGCGAAGCGCACCCGCCCCCGCTGGAAGATGACGATGTCGGTGCTGCTCCCGGGACGGTACAGCGACTTAGGCTGCCCCTTTTTCAGGAACATCCCCGGCTTCACCTCCCGCGGCTCCCGGTATCCCTCCTCGCTGTAGCACTGGACGATCTCCCCGATCATCAGGGCCACCACCTCGATCATGGCCACCAGCCCGACCCCGGTCCCCCCGGGCACGTCGGTGTCGATGATGGTCACCACCCGGCGGTTCTTCGAGTAGGGGGTCGCCACCGCCACGATGGCGCCGGGGTTGCACGAATTGAAGGAGCCGTCGATCGAGTAGATGTCGATGACCTGGCCGGAGACCGGCAGGTGGTTGTAGTGGTACTTGTCGGGGGTGAGCCTGAAGAGGGCGAAATCGCCATGGCTGAAGGCGCCGATCCAGAGCTTGTGCCAGAGGAGCTCGGGGTAGGTGAAGAACTTGTCCTTGATGAGGAGCAGGGAGTCGTCGCGAAGCGATCCCACCAGCACCCGGGCGTCGGCAGGGGAGACCACCGCCCCGCGCTCGGCGGGCATCGGGCGGCACTCCTCGAAGCGGATCCGGCGCTCGAACACCTGGCGGGGGGTGCGCAGGGAGCCGGGAGGATCGAGGCACTCCCCCAGGTCGACCTTGAGTTCCTTGAGGAACCTGGCGGTCGCCGATCCCCCCGCGAAGGGAAGGTCGTAATTCACGAAGCCGAGAAGGCAGGTCATCCGGGAGCTGGTGACCAGCTTGAAAAGGGACGGGGCACTCTCCCGCACCCGGTGATAGAGGAGGTTCACCACCCGGTCGCCGAAGAGAGGCTCGCTGCGGACCGCCCCGCTATCCCGCTCGATGTACTGGTGCTGCATGGTCTGCATGCTCTTCTCCTGTGGTTGATCGGGTTCCCGCGCCACCCTCACGGGCGACGGTGAGGAGGACGACATTCATCAGGCGCCGCAGCCCTTCCCCCCGCAGGCGGTCGTTGAGGAAGTCGGCGCCCACCGTGTCGAGGAGCGCCTCCGCGCCGGCCTCCACCTCCAGGGCCGCCAGGGTGCTCCGCACCATCTGGTCGCCACCGGCGGCGAGGCGGTCGAGGGAGCGGAAGTCCTCGCGCAGGAAGCGAAGCCCCTCCTCCATGTGGCGCCGTCTGAGCGGGCCGCGGTAGTAGCGCTCCGCCCCCCGGTTGAAGTCGTCGGCCGCAGCATGCATCGGGGAGGTGGCATCGATCTCCCCCAGGATCCCCCTGGTGAGCTTCCCGGCCGCCGAATACTCGTCCGGTTCGGTAAGCCTCCTCGAGAGATCGGTGATGGTCTCCCAAAGCCCCATCATCTCGATCAGGTCGCCGGCCTCCTCCTTGAGGAGCTCCACGAGGGCCTGGCGGTAGTGATGCACTTTCACCCGCAGGTAGCCCGGGTAGCGCCCGCTCCCGCGCACCTCGCGGGTACGGGAGACGATCCGCATCAAAAACCGGTTATCGGTGTTCTTCTTCACATAGAAGGTGGGGATGCCGATGGCGGCGGCGAAGAAGATCTGTCTCCGTTCGCTCTCCAAGGCCGGCCCGTCCGGTATCTCGGAGCGGCTCAGGGTGCCGTCGGCGAGGTATTTGAAGGCGAGGGCGTTGATGAGCGCCTGCAGATCGGTCGCCCGCCCGAGATCCTGCTCCAGGCTGTCGAACTGGCTGTAGTGCCTCCCCTCGAAGCCGGAGAAGCCCATCACGTTGAACTCCCTGAGCTTGTAGAGGAGATAGAGCGACATCTGCCGGTCGAAGACCCCCATCTCGCTCAGGTCGCGCTTGAGCTTTTCGCTGCTCCCAGGCCTGCCATCGAGGGCTGGGCTCTGGGGCGTGGAGAGGAGGCAGATCAGGTAGTCGATCAGCCGGAAGTCCGGGACGAAATCGCCTTTGAGCCCGCAGGCGGCGCTCACCATCCGGTCGATCCAGGGGGGGCCGAACGGGGTGACCGGCTGGCCGAAGACGGTGAGGGAGGCCTTTTTCTGCCACCGCCGCCAGAGCATCCTCAGGTGGGTGAAGTCGAGTTCGTGCGGCAGGTAGCCGAGCGCGCGCTCGGGGTGGAAATCGGTATACCCGAGCCGATAGGGGGCCGCCGAGTAGGTCCCGACGAAGAGCGGGAGGAAATGCTCGGCCATCTTGATGGCAAGGTCGCCGCAGTACTTCTCGTGGAGGTGGTTGAACCCGGAAGTGGGATCGGAAAGGAGCCGGCCGAGCTTGCGGCTTCCGAGGCTAACGTGGGTGCCGTTATTGGCGAGGCTCACGTTGGAGACGTTGGGGAGCACCACCAGGTTGTTGGTGATGATCCCCGCCTCCCTGAGCTTCGCCACCGCGTTCAGCTGGCTCCTGGAGAGGACCTGGTGGCAAAGCTGCATGTACCGGTACTTCTCCTCCCCGCGGTCCCATCCCGACAGGCAGGGGCTCATGAAGAGCTCGCGGTAGAAGGCGTCGGCTATGTGGTCGTTAAGCTTTTTCTGGCGCAGGGGGGGGTGAGGGGCGAAGTGGACCAGGGCCCGCTGCCCGCTCTCGGCGAGCCCGAGGTGCTCGTTGGCGTACTGGGCCAGGAGTTGGGTGAAGAGGAAACGCTTGGAAGTCTCGCGGGCCACCGCCCGCCCCATCCCCCCTTCCCTGGTCAAGGGGACCACGTGGAAGGAGAAGGTCTCGGGCGAGGTGTTGTCGTTCAGGTAGTGTCCCATGAGCCGCTCCCCGGTGGCCCGGAGCTCGGCGGGGAGTCTCTGGGAGCCGATCAGGTCGGCAAGGGAGAGTTTGAGGAGATAGCTGATGGGGAGCCTGAGCAGTTCTTCGCCGCCGGGACCGGCAAGGAAGAAGCGTCCGGCATCGGAGCGTTTCCCCGCGGAGGGATCGGTCTTGTCGGCCAAGAGGTCGGCCTCCAGCACCCGCTGGGCGAAGGGGGAAAGAAGCCGGCGGGGAAACCGTACCCAGCTGTTCTCCCATACGCGGTCCCGGTTGACGGCCAGGTAGCGCTGGAGAAAGTCGATGTGGCTTTTATGGGTGTCGCCGGAAGCCGCCCGTTTGACGAGGTTGGCGAAGTATTCTGACTCCTCGATGGTGCGCGGCAGGTCGACCGCGTCCCGCTCGCCTACCACCGCAGCCTGGAGCTCGGTCTCGGTGCCCGCGGTGCAGTCTCCCAGGCCGAAGGGGAGCCTCTCGAGAAGCGGCTGCCCCGCCCTCTCCGGCTCGAGGAGCCGCTGCATGATGTTTTTCAGATAATGGGGGTCGTAATCGGTTACCGTGGCCGGGGTGAACTGCGGGGGGGATGCTGCAAACTGGCGCGACAAATGAACCTCCTGTCAGACCTTTTACCTTGTCTTAGGGAAGTCTTGTACGCCGTCAATATGAAGATCGTGTTTCGGAAAGGTGAATCCTTCGTTACTGCCGGCACTCCGGACGGTTGGGCCTGAGGATGCCGACCAGCGGGACCGCTACGGTCGAACGGGCCCCTGCGCGCAGGTCAGATCCGCGTGGGCACGGGTTGCCCACCCTACGGGAGGGCGACCGGCCGCTTCCTCAGGATCTTGACCAGCACCGGATAGAGGATCCCGACCAGGGGAGGAACGGTCACCAGCCAGGCGGCCACCGCCTTCAGGGTGATCCACCCGATGAGGCCGAGGCCGACGGTGAACTGGCCGTGCAAAAGCGCCTTCAGCATGGAGAGGGAGACGGCGGGCCCCCAGGGGAGAAAGCGCTCCCCGAGCTGGAAAAAGGGGATGAACAGGGCGATCTGCAGCGGGTAGGCGAGGTAGTTGACCGCCTGCATGGCGGCCTGGTTCAAGCCGAAGCGGGCGGCCAAAAGGACGCAGAGAAGGGTGGTACCGCCGACCACCGGGATGGTGCCCGCAGCGCTCCCGAGGCAGACGGTGAGGGCGATCTGCTCCGGCGCGAGCCCCTGCTTGAGTACCGTTTTCACGGCGTTCGCCACTTTTCCTTTGAGCACGTCCCCTCCCCTTCCCCGCTTCCGGCGTCCAAGCCTGCCCAATTCATAGCACTCTCGTCGGCGCAAGGCAAGGAGTCAGGCCGCTTCCATCTTGTAGCCGAAGCCGCGCACGGTCTTTATGAGCTCTCCGGCGTCCCCCATCTTGGTCCGCAAGCGGGTGATGTGGGTGTCGACGGTGCGGGTATCCTCCACGTAGTTGTACCCCCAGACGTCGCGCAGGAGCTGCTCGCGGCTTTGCACCCGCCCAAGCCGCAGGGCCAGGGTGTGGAGGAGCTTGAACTCGGTGCTGGTGAAGGGGATCTCGGCACCGGCGATGACCACCCGGTGGCGGATCGGGTCTATCGACAGCGCCCCCACGGACAGCACCGAATCGTTCTCCACCTTCGACTTGCAGCGCCGCAGCACCGCCTTGACCCGCAGCACGAGCTCCCTGGTGGAGAACGGCTTCACGACGTAGTCGTCAGCCCCCACCTCGAGCCCCACCACCCTGTCGATCTCCTCCCCCTTGGCGGTCAGCATGATGACCGGGATCGAACAGGTCCTCTCGCCCATCTTCAGGAGTTTGCAGACTTCGGTCCCCGGCAGGCGGGGGAGCATCAGGTCCAGAAGGATCAGGTCGGGGAGGCTGCGGCCGGCCTCCTCGACCCCTTGGGCGCCATCGGAGGCGATCAGGGTCCGGTACCCCTCCTGCTGGAGATTGAAGGCCACCAGCTCGGCCAGGTCCCGCTCGTCTTCAATAATCAAGATTGTGTCCATTACTACCTCAACTGCGGAATTGGGATGATCATCTTCCTACAGGAGGTTTGTGGAGAGTTTGTTACAGCCGGGTGAATTGTTCGCCAAGAGCGCCTACTATCCCCTTCCCCGGGGTGGCCGAAGGCCCTCCCACTATTACCCTCGCCCCTTCGGGGGAGAGGGTGGCCGAAGGCCGGGTGAGGGAGGGTTTCCGCCGGGTGCGTACCACAGGCAAAAAAAAACGCCCCCTTGGTAAAAGGGGGCGTTTTTTTTCGACTGGTAAAGGGAGCTTACTTCAGCAGGCTCGGGTCGATGAGGCAGGTGCCTTTCACGCGGTACCTGGTGTAACCGAACAGGAAGCTGAAGAACTCGTGCTCGAGCACGCCGTCGACCAGGGCAACGCAGCCCGGAACGCGCTGAATAGCGTTGTCCATGGCTTCTTTGGCGTTCGGAATGCCGATCGGGAAGATGATAATCGGCTTGGTGTCGGTCCCTTCGATCCTGTTGATGTCCCTCTTGAACTGAGCCGCGTTGGAAAGATCGACGTTCTTCGAGGAAATGATGGTGAAATCGGTGATCCTCTGAGTGCAACCAGTCATGCTGGTTGCGAACATTGCCAGCGCTGCGAGCCAAACAAGCTTCTTCATACCGCCCTCCCACAAATTAATAAGAATTTATTATACTGCCCGCGTTCAAAAACTGTAATTTGTTTACAATAACAACGCTGTTTTGTCAACAATGAAGAAAGAAATAAACAAATATTTCTGAAGCTTTGAGAGTGTAGTGACCAAGAACAAACTGACTTTGACTGTATCTGGTCAAGGTTTCAGGCCGATCAGCGGCCAAACAAACAGTACCGATGCCATGAATAGCAGCCAGGAAATTGCCATGACCACGGCACCGGCCACCATTATGTCGCGTCCCTTCAGGAAACCTGAGGCGTAGGCAATGGCGGTAGCCGGGGTTCCCATCGGAAGGCAGTAGGCAAGGCCGGCGGGGAGCGCGATGGAGAGGGTCATCACCTTGGGGTCCATCCCGGTGCTTTTGCAGATCCCCATCCCCACCGGCATGAGGATGGCCACCACCGCGGCGTGGCTGATGCACTCGGTGAGCGCGATGGCCACCAGCGAGATGACGGCGATCACCGCCAGGGGGTGGCCGAAGAAACTCCCCATCCCCTTTTTGACCAGCCAGAGGGCGGCGCCGCTCTTCTCGAGCGCGGAGGCGAGCGCGATGGTCCCGCCGTACATGAGGATGATCCCCCAGTTGACGTACTCCTCGATCGTTTGCCAGCTGATCACCTTGAAAGTGAAGAGAGCGGCCGCTCCCAGGATGGCGATGGCGGCGAGCCCGGTCTTCTCCCCGAGGAGGATCCAGCAGATAACGGTGGCCACCATGACCGCCGCGGTCACTATCTCGTTGTAGCCGATCTTCCCGGTTTCCAGCCGCTTCTGGTTGAGAAACTTCCTTCCCACCTCGACGTCGTCGATATCGACCGGGAAGAAACGGATCAGGAGCAGGAAGGCGACCACCATGAGGGGGAGGACGATCAGGCAGGCGGCGCCGGTCCATTCCAGGAAGCCGAAGTGAAGGCCGGTGGCCTCCTTGAGAAGGCCGGCGGCCAAGGGCGCCCGCGCGCCGCCCAGGAAGGTGGCAATCCCGCCGATGATGCATCCCCAGGCGAGCGACATGAACAAAAGCCTTCCGTAGCTGCTCCTCCCCTTCTCCAGCCCGAGCGCGGTGGTGATCTCCGAGACCACCGGGAAGAGCATGGCGGCCACCGCGTGCTCGCTCATGATGAAGGAGAGGAGTGCGGAAAGGAGAAATACAGTGATCGCCAGGCTGGTGGGCGTGCGGCCGAAGCGGGCGAGTATGGCGCGGGCCAGGCGGGCCGAGATCCCGGTTCCGGTCATGGCGGCGGCCAGGATGAAGGCGCCGAGGATGAAGAAGACCGCCTCGTTGCCGAACATCGCGTAGGTCTTCTTGGCGTCCATGATCCCGAGGATCGGGAGCATCACCATGGAAAGAAGCGCGGTGACGGCAATGGGGAGCAGTCCCGATATCCAGAAGAAGACCGTCCCTCCGAAGAGGACCAGCGACCGGTACCCTTCGGGGGAGAGCCCCTCGGGAGGGGACAGCCGCAGGAAGAAGGCCACCAACAGGGCGGCGGCCGCCATGACCTGGTAGCGGGCCGTGCGGTCGATGAGTATGAGCCACATCGGCCGGTTGTCGATCTTTAGGGGCTTGTCGAAGAGCTGCTCGTCGGGAAGAGACATTGCCGGCGATCCTCCTTTAGGTGGGGGTGGTGCGGGGACCGCTTAGAGCCCTGAGGAAGAGAAGGAGGCCTCTACCTCTTTCACCCTCAGCACCCGGCGCAGGTCGGAGGTGGCCAAAAGCCGCCGGCCGTCGATCAGGTCGATGAAGCCGCGCAGCGCCCCGGGCGACGGGGAAGGGACGAACGGCGTGGTGAGATAGATCAAGGGGAGGAGCGGTTTAAGGGTGACCTTGCGGTGCCGCCACCCTCCCTCCAGCGTTTCGAACAGCAATGCCAGGGTGTCCAGGGTGTCCCCCGGGACGCGCCCGGCACCGGGAGCAATGCGGACCAGGGGGACGATGCCGTCGTCCAGGAGGCTCTCTATGGCCTCGATGGAACGGGAAACGCTCTCGTTGCCTGCCGGGAGGGAGGAAACCGTCGACCAGCGGGGGAAGACGGTACGGGCATGGGCAAGGGACGGGGAATTTTCCTCGGGGGCGCCGAATTCCACGATGTCCACCCCGGCGGCATAGGCCCGCTCGATAAAGGAGGCCGGCGCGGCGTAGTCGAAGCGGGCCATCAGGTGGACGTGGAAATTCTTCTTGATGGTGCGGGCGAGCGCCTCCCCGGCCGCGAAATTTTCCTCGGGACCGAAGGTCAGGAGAAAGAGGGAGGCGTTGGACTGGTAATGGCTGTCGTAAAGGCTTTCCAGCGTCGGGCGCTCAGGAAGGTTTCCCCCGACGAAGAAGACATTGTCAACGCGGCGCAGCTCATCTGCCGAAGAGAGAGCCGGCGGGTCATTGATAAGTTTCTTGAGCTTCTTCAGATTGAGATTCATGGCGCATCTACCCTTTCAGACAAACCACCGCGTCCGGGTGTAGAAGCACCATACCGAAACAAACCTTTTCAGTCAACAAAAATCAACCAACATTCTCTACCAATTGAATTGGGTAATATCTCCCTTCTGTTTCCTCCGCCCGGCCTCGTCCGGTTAAGGTGTGCAATGGCTGAATTACCCTTTGTGCAGGCTAACTCTCTCCAGAAAATCTCCCTCACCCTAACCCTCTCCCGGGGGGAGAGGGGATGTCGGATGGGTGAGGAGAGGGAAGGTTCGAATCTTACCTCACCCTAACCCGGCTCCTCCCGCCGCCGACCGGGACCAACTCGATGCGGGCGCCGATCCGCTCGGCGAGACCGGGGACGTGGGAGATGATGCCGACCTTTCTGCCGGAAGCCTGCAGCGAGTCCAGGGTGGCGAGCGCCACCTCCAGGGTGTCCTGGTCCAGCGACCCGAACCCCTCGTCGATGAAGAGCGATTCCACCGTGGTGGAGGCGGACGAGAGCGAGGAGAGCCCGAGCGCGAGGGCGAGGGAGACCAGGAAACTCTCCCCGCCGGAAAGGCTGTTCACGCTCCGGATCTCGTCCCCCATGTCGCGGTCGACGATCTGCAGCTCCATCTCGGAGGAGGGAACCCGGGTCACCGCATAGCGGGGGGCCAGGGAGGCGAGGTGCTCGTTGGCGTACCCGAGCAGGATCTCGAGGGTGAGGCTCTGGGCGTAGGTGCGGAACTTCTTGCCGTCGGCGGATCCGATCACCTCGGAGATCCCCCGCCAGAGGTCGCACCGGCGCGCCTGGACGTCGATACGCGGAAGGAGCTCCGCCGACCTGGCGCGGGCCGCGTCATCGAGCTCCAGACGGTGGCGGATCTCGAAGAGCCGCTGGTCGAGCGCCGTCTTCTCCCGGGCGGCAGCCTCCCGTTGCGCGGGGACCTCGTCCGAGGCCAGGTCCGGTGCCGTACTCTCCTCGTGGAGACGGAGCGAACGCTCCCGCTCCTCGACCACGGTGCGGGCCGTGTGAGCCTCTTTCTCCAGCCGCATGAGACGCTCCCGCTGCTCGGCGATCCAGCTGTGGTCATGGCCAAGCCTTTGGCGCAGGATCTCCTCGCCGAGCCCCTGCCTGGCCAGCTCGGCCTCGAGCTGCGACCTCGATGCCATGACGGCCTGCTCCGCCTGCTTTTGCTGTTCCTTGAGGGTGGCGAGCGCCTGCTCGGCACCGGCGACCTCCCGCTCACGGCGTCCCGCCTCGTCACGGGCCGCCGTGAGCGCGGCTTGAGCGTTACGCTGACGCCCCCCCAGCTCCCGCTCCACTTCATCGACGGGGCGCCCTTCGAAGCAGCTTCGCCGCTCGGCCCTCACCTGTTCGAAGGCGGCGCGGTGGAGCCTGCTGTTTTCGAGCTTCTGGGCCTCGTCGCGCCGTAACCCCTCCAGGCGTCCCCGCGCCCCTTCCAGGCGCGGATCGAGGAGGGCCAAGGCCTCCTTGGCGGAATCGCGCCGGGCGCTCCACTGGTTCCACTCGTCCACCACGGCGGCGCAGCGGGTCACGAACTCCTGCGGATCCCTGGCGAGCTTCGCCTCCCAGCTCTCCCGTCCGGCAAAGGGCTCGGCGAGGACGGCCAGGATCTCGGAGATCTCCTTCTCGGTGCGGGCGAGGTCCCGGTCGGCCCCCTTTCTGCGTTCCGCGGTCTCCGCCAGCGACTTCTCGACTTTCCCTTTCGCCTCGGCGGCCTTCTCACGGGCGGATACCGCCGCGTCGCAGCGCTCCCGGCAGCTCCGCGCCCCCCGGATGGTTTCCTGAAGGGCCCGCTCACGGGCGAGGAGCTCGGTCAGCTGATCCTCCACCTGCGCCTTTTCCGCGGCAAGGATCCCCTCAGACTCGGGGGCCGCCGGGGTGGCGGGGAGTTCGAGGTCGGAGAGGGACGGGATCTCCCCTTGCCAGCGGGACTCATGCCCGGAGAGGGTTTCGGCCAGCGATTGCGCGCGGGCCGCCAGTTCCCGGGCTCGGCCGCCCAGCTGCGCCTCGCGCTCCCGCCCGGCCCCCTCCGCCTTGGCGAGCGCCGCGACGGTCTCCCGCAGCTCGGCGACGCGCCGCTCCTGGCTGTCCAGCAGGGCCGCCACCGGCGACGCGGCCGCCCAGGGGTGGTCGAGGGAGCCGCAGAGGGGGCAGGCCTCGCCGTCACGGAGCTCCGCCCGCCGGTCCTCCAGCGTGGCCGCCGCCCGCGCACCTTTCAGGGCCCGCTCCGCCTCGTCGAGGGCCGCCTGCCGCTTCTCCCGCTCGGCCTGGTCCCGTTGCCAATTCCGGCCCGCCTCGGCCTCCTCTTCCCTCGCCTGCCGGGCCTCGTCAGCCACCCTCCCCTGCTCGGCCAGGGAGGCGAGCGCTTCGCGGTTGAGCTGCGAGAGGAGGGTCAAGGCGTCCCGCCGCCGGTCCAGCTCCTGGCGCCGGGCGGTGAGATGGGCCGGATCGATCTGGGAGGCGGCCCGCTCCGCCTCCTCCATCGCCAGCCTCGCGGTGGACTCGGTCTCCAGCGCCTCGGCCAGGCCGGCCGCCGCGGCCTCGACCGCACCGGTCAGGCGTTCCTCCTCGTCGAGCAGGGAGTGGCGCCGGTCGGAGGCTTCCCCCCGGGCGGCGCTCACCGCGACGTAGCGCTGCAGCTCCTGCTGCCAGCGGTTCCACTCGGCGGCCAAGGGCGCCACCGGCCGGTAATGCTCAAGCTTCCCGTTGGCGAGTTCGAGCTCACCGGCGAGCTTCTCCCGCTCCTCCCCAAGCTGGGCGACTTCCCTGTCGGTCTCGGCGGCTGCGGTGGCGGCCTCTTCGTGTTCGCGCCGCGAGCTCTCCGCCAGGGTGGCCGCCTGGGCCAGCCGGGTGTCGAGCTCGATGGCCCGGGCCACCAGCGGCCTCGCCGCGACGATCTCCCGATCGACGGCCTGATGACGTTCCTCGGCGGCGGCCAGTTCGGCGCGACCGGCCTGAAGAGTCTCGGCCAGCCGGGTCAGTTTCCCCTGCTGCTCCTCCACGTTGCGGGCCGCGTCGGCGGCACGCCCCGCGGCGCCGTCGCACTCCTGGACCATGGGTCGAAGCGGCTGGGCCCGCTCGATGTCGGCCAGCTCCCGGCGTTGCTCCTCCCCGGCCAGGTACCCGCGGTCGGCGTCCTCCTTGGCGCTCCGGGCGAGTTCAACCGCCTCGGAAAGGGCCAGGCGGCGCTGGTACCACCCGTCCGCCTTCTCGATATCCTCCATCCTGCGCAAGACGGCCTCGAGGCCGGCGGTCACCGTCCGAAGCCCCTCCTCGGCGGCCTCCCGCTCCTCCCCGGTCAAAAGCGCGATCTCGTTCTTCTGGCGGTCGAGATCGGAGAGGAGCTGCTCCTCCTCCCGCATCCGGCGGAAGGCGGCCATGGAGATCTTCCCGTAGATCTGGGTCCCGGTCACCCGTTCGAGGAGATCGGAGCGCTCCCGTTCCCCGGCCTTCAGGAAGGCGGCGAAATCCCCCTGGGCGAGGAGCACCGAGCGGCAGAACTGCTCGTAGTTGAGACCGACCAGTTCCTGGATCCGCTCGAGCGTCTCGCTCTTGGTGCGTCCCAGCTGCTGATCGCTCACCGCGTTGCGAAGCTCGACGGTCTGGTCCTGGAAGCGCCCGGTGGCCGATTCGCGGGCCTTTCTCACGGACCAGCGCGCGCGGTAGGCGACGCCGTCCTTGCCGACGAAGACGACCTCGGCGAAGCCCGATCCCGCCCCCCGGCGCAACAGCGAGCGGACGTCGTTACTGGGGAGGCGGTCCTCCTCCCCTTCCCTGCCGATCACCGCCCCGCCCTTCTCGCTCAGCCGCGGGGTCTTGTCGAAAAGCGCCACGCAGATGGCGTCGAGGATGGTGCTCTTCCCGGCACCGGTGGGGCCGGTAATGGCGAAGAGACCGGCGCGCCCGATCGGCCCTTCGGCGAGGTCCATGTGGAACTCCTCCAGGCTGGCCAGATTTTTCCCCCGTACCGACAGTATCCTCATCCCCGCTCCTCCTGGCCGACCTGCTCGATGATCTCGTGGAAAGCCTCCAGTACCTCGGCGGAGGGGTCCTGTCCACAGAAGCTCTGGTAGCGGCGGATAAAGACCTCCTCGGCGGTCAGGTCATGGAGCCCCTGGCCGGATGCCACCCCGGCCAACGAAGTGCCGGTACCGCCGTAGGTGGGGGTTATCTTCATGAGCCTGGCCCGCTTACCCTCCAGCGCCTCGGCCACCCGCGCCCGCAGCCCCGGCTCCGGCTTATCGAGCTGGACCGATACCTCCAGGTAGGGAAGCGCACCCTCTTCGCCGGGAGCGCGGTCGGGAAGGGCCGCCAGCCGCTCCAAGAGCTCCTCGATGGAGAGCGCTCCCCGCTCGGGTATCCGCAGCATGTCGACCGTGCGCGGTACGGCGATCTCCCTGACCGAGGAGCAGATTTCCCCCTCCAGCTCGACGAGGCAGACCTGGCTCGGGTAGCGGGCCTCGGAGAGGGAAAGGGGGACCGGGCTTCCGCTGTAGCGGACATGTTTGCGGCCGCCGACCGCCTGGGGATAGTGCAAATGGCCGAGGGCCACGTAGGCGACGTCGCCGTCGAAGATGTCCACCGGGAGGGCGTGCTGGTTCCCCCCCAGGATCTTCCTCTCGCTCAGTTCGGAGAGGACCCCGCCGGTCATGTAGCAGTGCCCGGTGGCGAGCAGCGCCTCCCCTTTCCCGCACCGCTTGCGCGCCTCGACGAGCACCTCGGCATAGGCGCGCCGCACCCCTTCCACCAGGGGATCCACCCCCTCTTCGGCGACCGGCGCGAGGTCGGCCGGGCGCAGGAAGGGAACCGCCGCCACCCGTGCGCCGACCGAGCCGTCCGCCCGGTGCAGGGGTACGATCAGGCGGTCCCAGTCCGGCTCCCCCTGCGGACCGGTGGGGAAGCCACCCACCACGCGGACGCCGAAGGCCCGAAAGAGCGGTTCGGGAGCGTCCAGCCGCGCCGCCGAGTCGTGGTTGCCGCCGATGACCAGCACGTCCAGCGTCGGGAAGAGGCGCCGCGCCCGGGCCATGAAACCGTACCAGAGGGCCTGGGCCTGCGAGGAGGGATTGGCGGTGTCGAAGATGTCCCCGCAGACCACCAGGGCGTCCACCGCCTCGTCCCCGATCAACTGGAGGAGCCAGTCGAGGAAGGCCTGGTGCTCTTCGTCGCGCGGAACGTCGTGGAGTGTGTGGCCGAGATGCCAATCGGAGGTATGGATCAATCTCATAGCAAAAGGACCTTTTCTATTTCGGTGACTGCCATCTGACAACGAAAAAAATCACTCTGTTAATACGGAGGGATTGCAAATGAAGATTAGTTTGGTATAAATGAGTAAAATATTTGGGTAACGACAATATTAACGTAAACCAACACGTTCACTGTAATTCGTGGGAAACCACACCTATCAAAAAGGAGGATGGAATGGACCAAAGGACCGCTGTTACTCGAGTTGTACTTTCCGCCTTGCTGGTTTCGTCCGGTATGATCGCTGGGTGCGCCAACTACGAGGTGAACACCCATCGCGGGAGCATTCCCGGGCACTACATCCGCTACGAGATGCAGGAGGCCGACCGCGCCGTCGAGTCGGCACGGGCCGCGGGCAAGGACAAGCAGTGCCCCGAGCAATTCAAGGCGGCGGAAAACGCCAAGAACCATGCCTACGACGTCTACCGGGCCTGCTTTACCGAGGAGGGCGCCCAACTGGCCAAGGAGGCGACCGCCAAGGCCAATGCCCTTTGTCCCGCGGTCCCCAGACCGGTATACCCGGTGCCGAGCGACACCCTGACCCTCACACCGTCGACGGTGACCAAGGGGCAGTCCGCCACCCTCTCCTGGTCGTCGAAGGATGCCACCAACTGCGAGATCCAGCCGGGCATCGGACCGGTACCGACCTCCGGCTCCATGCAGGTCACCCCGGACGACGGCACGGTCTACACCCTGACCTGCACCGGGGAAGGCGGGACCGCCAAGGACACCGCCCGCGCCAACGTCCAACTGCCGGCGCCGGTACCGGCCCCCGTCCCGGTTCCTCCCAAGCCGAAGGCGCTCCTTCCCAGCAACAACCTGGCGGTCCAGCCTCAGGCGGTCATGAAGGGACAGAGCGCCACCCTGATGTGGAGCTCGCGTAACGCCTCCGACTGCGCGATCGACCAAGGGATCGGCGCAGTCAACCTGCAGGGGAGCATGCCGATCACCCCGGCAGAGGACACCTCCTACACCCTGACCTGCAACGGCCCCGGAGGCTCGGTGACCAGCGCCGCCCGGGTGGCGGTGACCACCCCTCCGCCGGTCGAGCCGCCGCCCATGGCCGCCCCGGTCGTCGATCTCTGCAAGCCGACCGTCCTCGACGTCCACTTCGACACCAACAAGTGGGACATCAAGCCGGAGTACAACACCGCCCTTCTGAGCGTCGCCGAATTCCTCAAGCGGTATCCGGCCGCTACCGGCACCATCGAAGGCCACACCGACAGCGTCGGCAACCAGGCCGCCAACATGAACCTCTCCCAGAAGCGGGCGGACAGCATCAGGAAATACCTGATCGACAAGTTCGGCGTCGCCCCCGACCGGGTCAAGGCGGTCGGTTACGGTCCCAAAAAACCGATCGCGAGCAACAAAACCGCGGCGGGAAGGGCGAAGAACCGCCGGATCGAGGCCAATTTCTCTTGCAATTAATGAAGAGGATGGCCATTTGAGCCGTGTTGGGTAAACTTTGCATAAGAGATGTTATTTCCACAACCAGGAGGAAGCACATGAAGAGGATGATTTCCCTGACGCTGGCTCTTGCGATCGCCATGACGTCGCTGCAAGGGTGCTACGGCAAATTCGCGCTGACCCGCAAGGTATACCAGGTGAACGGAGAGGTCCAGGACAAGTTCCTTCGCAGCCTGGTGACCTGGGTATTCATCATCGTCCCGGTCTACGGCGTCTCGGCCCTTGCCGACTTCGTCGTGTTCAACACCATCGAGTTCTGGAGCGGCAAGAACCCGGTCGCCGAAGGTGAGAAGGAGTTCCAGTATACCGACAAGGCGGACACCTACCACGTCAAGGCAACCAAGCATGGCGACCAGGTCTCCTACCTGATCGACCACTACCGCAGCGGCAGTCACCTTGACACCATGACCATCAACTGGAACGCGAAGAGCGGGCAGTCCCAGGCCACCCTCGACCAGCACGGCAAGATCACCGACTTCCTCGCCTTCGTGGAAAAAGGCGGGGTCCGTGTCCAGAGCGGCACCGGCATGGCCGCCAACGAGGCAACCGACACCTTCTACCGTTAAGCGCGGGAGGCGTCAGCCAGACCAACAGGGGCCGGTCCAAAGGACCGGCCCTTTTTTTATTTCTTCGCCCCTTACAACCTCCCTCACCCCTGCCCCTCTCCCGGAGGGCGAGGGGATATTGGTTTCTGCCCCTTGAATAGTCCGTCCCCTCCCCCCGGGAGAGGGTGGCCGGAGGCCGGGCGAGGGAAGCTTTTAGAGCCATAACGCCTTCCTGAGCCCCGACATCCGCTCCACCCGGCGGGATACCCCTTCCAGGAAGACCTCCTTCTCTCCCCAGATGGCCACCTCGCTCCGCGCGCGGGTGATGCCGGTGTAGATGAGCTCGCGGGTGAGGGTCTCGCTCTCGTGGCCGGGGAGGAGCATCAGCACCGACTCGAATTCAGATCCCTGGCTCTTGTGGACGGTCATGGCGAAGACCGTCTCGTGCTCGGGAAGCCGCGCCGGGGAGACCTTCCGCACCCCTCCGTCGGGGGCGGGGAAATAGACCCGCGGCGACCCGTCGGAGTCGGGGTCCGGCAGCGCGATGCCGATGTCGCCGTTGAAGAGCTTGAGGTTGTAGTCGTTCACGGTGATCATCACCGGGCGCCCCCGGTACCAGCGGACACTCCGGTCAATCAGCCCCCTTTCGGCCAGGATCTCCTCGACGATCTCGTTGACCCCGGCCACGCCGACCGGACCGCGCCGGAGGGTGCAGAGCACGCGGAAACGGTCGAAGAGCCGCAGCGCCTCCTCGGGAGTGGTGGCGGCGAGATACGGCGCGTACCCCTCCTCGACCTTGGCGGCCAGTGCCTTCTTCAGACGCTCGGGCGCCGGCATGTCCTGCCACCCCACTTGGGCGGAGCTCCCGCCGGTCAGGATCTCCAGGGCCCGCATCCCCTCGCCGCCGTTGACCGCCCTGGCGGCGGCCCCGATGCCGCTGTCGGCGCCGAAGCGGTAGTTCCTCTTGAGCACCACCAGGGAGTCGGCGAGCGGGATGTTTCCATCGGCCGGGGAGACCGGCAGCTCCTCGCCGGAGACCTCCCTGACGAAGGAGGAGAACCCCTCCGAGAACGGCTCGGTCCTCCCGCCGCCGCAGATGTCCCCCAGCACCGCGCCCGCCTCCACCGAGGCCAGCTGGTCGCGGTCGCCGAGCAGGATCAGGCGGGTGGCCGGGCGAAGCGCGATGGCGAGCCTCGCCATGAGCGGCATGGCCACCATGGAGGCCTCGTCCACGATCACCACGTCGTGCGGGAGCGGGTTGTCGGCGTCGTGCCGGAAACGGAGCGAGCCGCCGCGCACTCCCAAAAGGCGATGGATGGTGGTGACGTCTTCCGGGATGAGCTTCCTCATCTCGGCGGAGCAGTCGAGCCGCTCCTTCATCCCGCGGATGGAGTCCTTCAGGCGGGCCGCCGCCTTCCCGGTGGGAGCGGTCAGGGCGATGCGGAGATGTCCCCCCTTGGCCTGCTCGAGGAGAAGCGCCAGGATCTTGATGACCGTCGAGGTCTTGCCGGTACCCGGCCCGCCGGAAACCACGGTCAACGGTTTCCAGAGGGCGGCCAGAGCGGCGACCTTCTGCCAGTCGGTCTCTCCCGTTTGCGCCGGACCGAAGAGACGCTCCACCCCCGCCCTGAGAAGCGGGAGGTCGAGCTCCCCCGGAGTGGGAGCGGCGCGGTGCAGGAGCACCCGCACCAGGTCCCGCTCGTAGCGCCAGTAGCGGTAGAGGTAGAGCCGGTCGTCGTCCAGGACCAGCGGACGGAAGTCGCCGGCATCGGTCACGCAGGGGTTTTTCAAAAGGGCCGCCTTGATCTCCTCCAGCGGCGGAAGGGAGACCGGGGCGGCGTCCACCTCGATGGTGGTCCCGGCGATATCCGCGAGATCGAGGCAGACGTTGCCTCCCACCACGGCGTTACTGACCAGCGAGGAGGCCAGGGAAAAGAGCGGCGAGGAGATCCCTCCCTGGCGTTGCAGGAAGTCGGCGAAGTGCCGGTCGGTCGGGTTCAGTTGAAAGGAGATGGTCATAGGGTCACCCTCCCGCCTGGATCAGGCAGCCGGTCAGCTCGTCGATCATGGCGGCCGGAGGAAGGTCGCGGAAGACGCCGTAGCGCTCGCCGTGCTCCTTGCTGGCCCCGCGCAGGAAGATGTAGAAGACCCCGCCGAAATGGGTGTCGTAGCGGTAGCCGGGGACCCGCAGTGACAGGTAGCGGTTGAGGGCCACCGTGTAGAGGAGATACTGCAGGGTGTACATCCGCTGGGCCATCGCCCCCTGCAGCGCGTCGCGTCCGTAATCCTCGATCCGGTACCCCAGGTGGTTGGACTTCCAGTCGACCAGGTAGTAGCGCCCCCCGTGCTCGAAGACCATGTCCATGAACCCCTTGACCATCCCCTTCACCGGCCGGAAACGAAGCGACTGGCAGAGATGGAGGAGGTCGGCGCACCCTTCGGCCCCGCTCCATTTCTTGAAGAATTCCCTGAGGGTGGCGGAGGTAACGAAGCGCAGGGGGAAGAAAAATTCCAGCTCGGTGAGCCAGCACCCCGGCCGGAGGTCGGCGAGGGTGAAGAGGGCGTCGGGACCGGAGAGCGGAGTGGAAACCACCTGGTCCACCATCTCGCGGATGCAGGGAGCCCATTCCGCGTCGATGTTGTGCCCCTCCAGGCAGGCGCCGACCAGGCCGGCGGCCTTGTCTCCGCTGCAGCCGGCGAAGTCGAGCTTCTCGAAGATCTCGTGCAGGAAGATACCGGCGCCCGCCCCGCGTGGGAAGGTGAAGATGTTCTTCTGGTGCCCCTCGGGACGGACGGAGAGCGGGGCGCCGGTCGGGTCGTCCCCCACCGTCTGGTCGCGTTCGGGGAGCTCCAGCGGCGCCTGGTCGTGGGCGGCCAGCGAGGTGAAGCTGGAGATCTTCCACTCGCGGTCGATGGAGCGCTCGAACGGCCGGCAGCGATAGACGGGGTCGGTTTCCCGGTCGGGAAGATACCCCTCCGCGACCTCCCCTTCCGGAAGGGGGGCGAGGGCGATGGTCCCCTCGTCCTTGGCGGCCAGTTCGGCGAGTTGATCGAGAACGTCGGCGGCGGAAAGTTTCTTCACCTCGGCGGCCAGGGGACCCACCGGTTCCTCGGCGCTCCTCGTGTCGGCTGAGGCGTGGAAGAGATAGGATAAGGGCGACGTTTCCGGCCGGTTCTTGGCCGCTCCCGAGATCTTTCCGCCCACCAGGTAGCAGCGGTACTTGGCGCGGGTCAGGGCGACGTAGAGAAGACGGAGGTCCTCCGCCAGCGACTCCTTGAGGGCGGTGGCCAGCCGGGCTGCGCGCTTCGAGGAGCCGAAATCCTTGGTGAGGCGGTAGCCGTCGTGGTAGGAGATCACCTCGTCCGGCTCCCTGAGACCTCCCCAGTGGTAGGGGCAGAAGACGATCGGGTACTCGAGCCCCTTGCTGACGTGGATGGTGAGGATCTTGACCGCCTTCTCGTCGGTCTCCAGGCGGATCTGGTATTCCTCGTGGCGGTCCTTGGCGCTGATCCTCTCGCCGAGCCAGGTGACCAGCCCCTCGGCGCCAAGCCCCCGCTCCTGCGCCGCCTTATGGAGGATCTCGAAGCAGTGCAGGATGTTGGTGAGCGAGCGCTCCCCGTCCGGGCGGGCGAGCAGGCGGCCGCGCACCCCTTCCGAGGCCATCAGGGCGCGCGCCATCACCATGAACCCCTTTTCCAACCAGAGCTGATGGTACTCCCTGAATTTCTCCAGCCACGCCTCCCAGGCGGGCTCGTCCTCGAGGAGCTCGTGGATGTCGTCGCCGGTGAGCCCGAGGAGATCGGTGACCAGGGCGGCGCGGAGCTTCGACTCGTTTCCGGGGGCGGCCACCGCGTTGAGGACGGTGCAGACTTCCAGCGCCTCGCGGGTGGTGAAGATGCTCTTGTCGCTGCGGACGACACTCGGGATGCCGAGCCTGCGGAGTGCCTCCTGGACCTCAGCGCCCTGGTCGTGCTTGCGGACGATGACCGCGACATGCTCCGGCAGGACCGGCTGGCCGTCGATGGCGAGCTCCCCTTTGCGTCCGGCCGCGAGCAGGCGGGCGACCTCGGCGGCCACCGCACCGGGGATCCGCTGCCCCGCCAGGGTGACGCTCGCCTCCTTGCCGTTGCCGTCCACCGGGATATGCCAGATCCGAAGCGGCGCCTCCTCCCCTGCCGGTACGGTAAGGGCCGCACCCTGGTCGGCCTTCCCGGCCTGGGCGGGATGGAAATGGATCTTGTCGAAGATGAAGGGATTGTCCCCGCCCTGGTAGACCAGGTTGAAGGCGTCCAGGAGGCGGGGCGCCGAACGCCAGTTGCGGGTGAGGGTGAAGCGGCGGCCGTCCTCGACGTTTCGCGAGGCCTCGAGATAGGCGAAGATGTCGGCGCCGCGGAACGAGTAGATGGCCTGCTTCGGGTCGCCGATCAGGAACAGGGGGAGCCCGGAGGCCCCATAGATCCTGCGGAAGATGTCGAACTGGACCGGGTCGGTGTCCTGGAACTCGTCGATGAGCGCGGCGCAGTAGCGATTGCGGAGGCTTTCCGCCAGTTCCTCGCCGCGGCCGCCGTGGAGGCCGTCGTAGAGCGAGGTCAAGAGGTCGTCGAAGCAGCGGACGTTTCGCTGCCGCTTGAGCTCGGGGAGCCTTTCCCTGGCGAAGGCGAGGAGCTCGGCCCGCAGGGCGAGGAAGCGCTCGGAGACCGCCGACTGGAGCCGGTCGCAGACGATGAAGAAGGGGTCCTCAGGTGGGAGCGACTTTCCCTTGGTCCCTTTGGCGATCCCCTGGGAGGTGAACTTGGTGAAGTTGCCGAAAAGGTCGTAGGGATCGCTGCCGGCGGCGAACTGGTCCATTCCCTCCATGAGGGCGGGGAGCAGGTCGCCCTTGTAGGCGTCCTGGGCGCGGGAAAGCGCCTTGCTGTTCTCGAGGAGTTCGCGGACCTCCTCGCGGCGCCCTTGCCACATCTCCTTCACCTCGGAAAAGGCGGTGAGCACGCCGGCCTCGAGCCGGTCGATGCCGGCGGGGTCGAGCTCGGGAAGGATGGTGAGCTTGGGGTCGCCCAAAAGCCCCTTGAGGAACTCCATGAAGTAATCGGGGGTAAGCCCTTTGCGGAGCGCGTACCCGAGAAGCGGCGCGGGTTCGGCGAAGAAGCGCTGCCGCCAGAAGTCGTCGACCACCTCACGCAAAAGTTCCCGCTGGTCGGTGAGAAGTTCGGTGTCGTAGAGCGAGCCGCTCTCGAAGGCGTTGTCCTGGAGGGCGCGGAGGCAGAAGCCGTGGATGGTTAAGATGGAGGCCTGGTCGAAGGACTTGAGGGCGCGGTCGAGGCGGTCGCGGGCAACGGCGGTGTCGGGGCCTTTCCCGTTGGCGTTTTCGAGGAGCCCCCGGAGGAAATCGTCGTCGATCCGCCCCCCTTCGAAGAGCTCGAGGGTTTCGCGGATGCGGGCGCGGATGCGGCCGCGAAGCTCCTCGGTGGCCGCCTCGGTATAGGTCACCACGAGGATCTTCTCCGGGGTCAGGTCGAGTTCCACCAAAAGGCGCAGGTAGAGGCAGGCAATCGCGTAGGTCTTGCCGGTCCCTGCGCTGGCCTCGATGAGGTTGGTCCCCGCCAGCTCGACGTGTAGGTGATCGAGTTCCTTCATGTGCTTAGTTCCTTCTCCCCTCGCCCCTTTTAAAAAGCTCCCTCACCCGGCCTTCGGCCACCCTCTCCCCTGAAGGGGCGAGGGTATTTCCCGGTGCGCGATCAGCGGGTCGAGGAGTTGACGGGAGCAGCTCTCGAAGTCGCAGTTCAAGGGGGCGTCCTCCCGGCCGAAACAGAGCTGGAAGTGGCGGTCCTCCCGCTCTCCCTCGTAGTTGTAGCTGCTCTCCCACTTCTTCAGCGCCTTCGACAGGTCCCAGCCGGTGGATACGTACTCCAGCGAAGAGGCCGGGAAGAACCGAAGCGGCACCTTGAGCCCCTGCCAGTAACACTCGAGTAGCCCTTCCAGCATCTCCCGGGCGCAGGCTACCGGCTTGAAGCGGACCGCCCCATCCTTCATCACCAGCACGCTCTCCCGCGGATAGCCGTCGGGGGCGAAGGCGTTCAGGACGAGGTGCTCGATCCAGCAGGAGATCTCGTCCTTGGCCTTCATCTTCGCGCAGCGGTAACTCACCTTGCAGGAGGGCCAGATACCGTCCAGCTGGCCGCTGAAGACGAAGGCCCCCAGGAACTCCTCGAACCGCACCGGCTCCAGCTGCGCCTCTCCGTCGATGAAGGTCTCGATGGTGGCCGCCAGTTCGTCCACCTCGGCCACCGATTTGGCGAGCACCAGCTCACCGTGGCGGGCCGGCGGGAGCATCCCCCGTCCCCTGGTGGCGGCGATAAGCGGCTCCAGCTCGCCACCGGAAAGCCGGCGGGCCAGGAGCTGCTGCTTGATGCCGTAGGCGTCGAGATGGTCCACCGCGAAGGCCTCCCGCTCTTCCAGGGGAACCGCGAGCTCCTCCAGCCTGATCCCGAGCCGGCTCTCCAAAAGGAAACGGGAGGGGTTCCCGAAGAAGCTGATCAGCTGCTTCAGGGTCACGTTACGCATCTCTTCGGGGGGCTCTTTCAGCCCGGCCGAGATGAAGTGGGAAGGGGGCGCCGTCTGTCCGGCGGCTTCCTTCAGTGCGTCGCAGTTCTCCCCGGAATAACTGAAGAGTCCGGAGCCGGGAAGGAAATAGCTCTTGCTGAAGGCTTGGAGACGGTGCCGGATAACCAGCCTGTCCTCGACGCTCCCCGCCGGGGCGGTGAACCCCTTGGCGACGGCATCGATCAATTCGCTCACGAGGACCGAGGGAGGGATGGGGCTGTTGTCCTTTATGCTCTGGCCGACGTAGCTCAGGTAAAAGTGGTCCCGGGCCGACATCAGGCACTCGAGGAAGAGGTAGCGGTCCTCGTCGCGCACGGAGCGGTCCCCCTTGCGCGGGTTGCGGGCGATGAGGTCGAAGCCGGGAGGACGGCTCTGGCGCGGGAAGGCTTTGTCCCCCATGCCGATGAGCGCCACCACCCGGAAGGGGATGCTCCGCATCGGGAGCATCGCGCAGAAGGTCACCGACCCGGTCAGAAAGCCGGCCCCCTGCTCTTCCTCGCCCAGGCGGGAGGTGAGCCAGGAGCGGATGACCGCGAGCTCGACCGGTCCGGAGAACCCCGCCTTTTCGGCGCAGTCGTCGAGGGATTTGACCACCTTGGTGATGGCGTTCAGCTCGTGGGCCAGATCGTCCCCCGCCTCGACGAAGTCGGCCAGCACCTGGTTCAGGTCCCGGCGCCAGTCGGACAGCGTCCGGGGGGCGGCGAGGGTGCGGGAAAGGTCGAGAACGTGGCGCAGAAATTCGGCGAACTTCCCGAGGGTCCGGGCGCTGTTACCCTCGATCTCCCCGTAGGGAATGATACCGTTGAAGAGGAGGTCTTCCTGTTCGGGCATGGCGTAGCCAAGGAGGAGCCGGTCCAGTCCCGCGCTCCATGAGTTGTCCCGGTAGGCGGGAAGCCCGAGGCTCGAGCGGTGCTCTTCATCGATCCCCCAGCGGATCCGGGTCTCCTCGATCCAGCCGCGCACGAGCTCCAGCTCCTGGAGATCGATGCCGAAACGGCTCCGTACCGGGGGGCATTCCAGCAGGTCGAAGACCGCCGTGGCGGTCAACCGGCTCCCCGCCAGGGCCAACAGCTTCAACAGCACCGAGGCCACCGCCCCTTCGCTCGCCAGGCTCCGGTCGGCGATGGAGAACGGGATCTTCTTGGCCGGGTCGCTCCCGCCGTCGAAGACCATGGAGACGTAGGGTGCGTAACTCTCGATATCGGGGGTCATGACCACGATGTCGCGGCACTCGAGGGTGGGATCGGAGGCCAAAAGGTCGAGGAGGTTATCGTGCAGCACCTCGATCTCGCGCAAAGGGCTGTGGCAGGAGTGGATCTGCAGGGAGCGGTCCTCGGGCGCGATGACCCGCTTCTCCTCCAGCCCCGCCCCCTTCAGGTTCAGGATATCCGACTGGACGGCGGACAAGAGGCTCCCGTCGCCGGGGTCAAGGTAGAGGTCGGTCTCGGAAACGACGGCGCTGCCACTGTCGATGACCATGTTGGAGAAGTCGCGGGCCAGCTTGCCGAGCGAGGCGAGAAGCGGGTTCCCCTCGGTAAAGTACTCCTGCTCGTCGGGAGCAAGCCGCGCCTTTTCCCGGGGAGAGACGATATCGCCCCAGTACTCGCGGCACGGGCTCAACAGGAAGAGGTTGACGCAGGTATGCCGGGAGGCCTCGGCCAGGATGTCGAGGTGGTACTTGGGAAGGTAGGAGACGCCGAAGACCGTGATCCGCTCGGGGAGCGCGGGGTCCCCGGGGCTCGCCTCCTGGAGGAGCCGGGAGAACTCGTACTTGAGCCTGCCGCGGTGCTGGCCGCCGCCGAAACGGGAGAGTTCCCGCCAGAGGATCTCCTGCCAGTCGCCGCCCCTCCCCTCCTCCCACTGAAGGAGCATCTCGGGGCGGAAGAAGGTGTACTGGTCGAAGGTGTCGGCGACCCGGGAGGCCAGCTGGAAGCGCTTGAGGCCGTCGCGGTCGTCGGAGAGGTAGTGGCGAAGCGGAGCGAACTCGTCCCGGGGAAGGAGCGCCGGAAGCATCTCGACGATCTTCCAGGTCATGATCGGCGCCGAGAAAAAGGAGGCGTCGCCGATGCCCGGGAGGGTCCGGGAGAAGAGCTGCCAGGCCATCTTGTTGGGGAACGGGTACTCGCAGTTGGCCCAGATCCCGAGCTGGCGGGCAAGCTCCATGGCGATCCAGCGCTGCATCCCTTTTCTCTGCACCACCAAAAGCTCCGGCGTGAACGGCGAGGCCAGGGGCTCGCGCAGAACCTCGGCCAGGGCCTTCACCAGGTTCTCCAACCGGTTGCTGGTGTAGATATTGAGGGACATGACGGGATCCTTTGAGTCGTTCTTTCTTTGTTACAGGGTAGCGGAAGGTGGCGACAGAATAAGTCGCACGAAGGCGCCCCTCAATGCACCGGCAAAAGCCTTTGCGCCACGGTGTCGAGCCGCTTGTCCAAGGTCCAAAGCGGAATCCTCGCCAACAAAGCGGCAACGAGCAGGTGCATGTCGATGTAGCCGAGACCTTTGCCCATCAGGTTTTGGAGTTCGATGAATTGAAGGACCTCGTGATCCTCGGCAGAGGATACCAGGGGGAGATCCTGCAACAACGAGAGAATGACCCCTCTGTTCTTCAAGTTGCCGCAGGCCAACTCGCCGATGATGAAGGGATGGCAGACCACCTGGCCGGCGTCCAGGAACTTTTCGAGGCCGATGGTGCCGGAGCGAAAATGTTCCACCCAGACGGAGGTATCGACAAGGATCATGCGGGGCTCCGGCGTCGGGGGATGGCGGAGAGCTCAGGCTCGGATCCTCCCAGCCCGGCCAGCCGCTTAGCACTTTCACGAGCCACCAGCGCCTCCAGGCCGAGCCTCACCAGGGCCGTCTTCTCGGAAAGGCCGGTCAGCCGGGCAGC
Source organism: Geomonas sp. Red276 (assembly GCF_054784495.1). NCBI lineage: Bacteria > Pseudomonadati > Thermodesulfobacteriota > Desulfuromonadia > Geobacterales > Geobacteraceae > Geomonas > Geomonas sp. Red276. The sequence continues at coordinate 68,761 of NZ_BLXW01000017.1, read as the reverse complement.
TTTTTCCAGCAAGGCATCGTCAATGTTCAGAGTCGTTCTCATGCCCCCTCCTTTAGTGCTCGAATCATATGCATCAATATGCTACATTTATATGCATCAGTCAAGGAGCCACGCCGCACGCACACCGATGTCTCAGTAATATACCCTCGCCCCTTTAGGGGAGAGGGTGGCCGAAGGCCGGGTGAGGGCAGGTTTTAAAACAAGCCCTCAAGGGGCGGCGGGGGGTAGCTTTTTCAGCTCTTCCTCGATCTGCCGGGAGAGCTTTTCCTGGCCGGTGACGCGGTAGAGCTCGGCGAGGCGCGCCATGTCGTCGGCGGCGGCTTTCCGGTCACCACCGTTGAGACTGGCTTCCATCGAGCGGCGATAGTATCCGATGGCTGAAGCATTGTCACCCTCAACGGCGGCGGCACGCGCGATCCCACGAAGATCCGCCGCCACCTTCCTTCCCAATCCCAATGCCTTGTCGAGCCCAAGCGCCTGCCCGAACAAATCCCGCGCACTCTTCGCCTCACTCTTTGCAAGCGCGATCTCCGCCAAAAGCCTCAGCGAGTTGGCCTCCTCCTGGCTGGCCGAAACGCTTCGGTTGAGATTGCGCGCCCGTTCTGCCTCCACCCGCGCCTGATCCTGGAGCCCCTGTTTCAGGGAGATCAGCGCGGTCAGGTTGGCCATCCTCCCGGCGGCATCCCCCTTCTCGGCACCCTCGGCACGAAGAGCCCATTCCTTGGCGGGGGCAAGGTCTCCCGCGGCAAAAAGGATCTTGGCCTTCTCGAAGTAAACCTCGGAAGCGACGGGCGACGATTCGGAGAGCAGTGAAACCGCCCGGTCGATCGCCTCCCGCGCCGGGACCAGCGCACCTTTGAGCCGCTCGGTCCGGGCTATGTTGACCAGCGCCACCACCATCCCTTCGCGGTTCTCGATCGAGCTTTGCAGCCTCAGCGCCTCGCCGAACTGGGAAAGGGCATCGTCCAGGTGGCCACCGGCCTGGGCGGCGATCCCGCGCTCGGTGCACGCGACGGCGTCGAGGCGCGCCTGCGGGAGGCGCTTAAAGGAACCGCCACCGCACCCGGCAATCAGGAGAACGAGCGCAGCCAGCCCGAGGGTGAGGGGGATCTTCGAAAGGGGGGGACGGTCTGGCCGGGATCCGTGGCAGGGTACGTTCGCGGCGAGTTGAGGCAGACGTCGGAGGAGGCGGCTAGTCATGGCTGTCTCCCGGCACGAACTGCTTCTCGTTGGGCTCCGGGATCTTGCCGCTGATCGGCCAGGTACCCTTGACCGCTCTTATGACCGTGTTGGCTCCGTCGAGCGCCTCGTCCGATTTCCTCACCATGGCCGGGACCTTGGGAAGCACCTGCTCCTCGGTGTGGCGGAGGTCCTTGCTGATCGCCTCCACGTTCTTCAGGGAGCTCTCCATGTTTCCCAGCATAACCGGCAGTTTCTCGTCGACTTTCTGCAGCGAGGCGTTGGCCCGTTTGACGGTGACCGAGGTGTCATCGAGAACGGAAGAGAGCTTCGAGGAAGTCTGATCCACCGCCTTCACGGCATGGGTACTGATAGTCCCGACGCTGTCGGTGGTCTTCTCCAAAAGATGATCCGCCCTCTGCCTGGTCAGCTCCAGGTTCCCCGACAAAGTGGCGAAGTTTCGGAGAGAGCGCTTGATATCCCCGTTTGGATCATTCATGTACCCGATGATGTCCTTGACATCCATGAGGACCGGCTTGACCTTCTCAGCCAGTTCGTCGGCCAGTTCATCCAGTGCCTTGGTCTTTGCGTAGGCGAGCCGCTCCCTGTCCTTCAGTTCCGGTAGTTGGGGATTGCCGACCGACACCTCGATGACCGAGTCGCCGACCAGTCCTTCCTTGACGAGCTTGGCGGTGGAATCCTTCCGGATCCATTTCCGGTACTCGGTGTCGATCTGCAGCACGATGTCGACCTTGGCGGTCTCGTTGAGCGAGATCGACTTGACGCGGCCGATCCGGAAGCCGGAGAGCTTGACCGGCATTCCCCTCGTGAAACCGGTCCCCTTGTCGACGGTGAACATCAGCTCGTACTTCTGGGTGAAGAGGTCGTTCTCTTTCCCGATCAACACCACCACCCCGACGATGACGGCAAGAGCCACCGCAGTGAAGACGGTGATCTTTTTCTTCAGGTGCCTGAAGCGGGGGTCCTCTTGCTTAATCATGTGCCGAACTCCCTTTGACGGAGATGCGAAGGTTGATGTCCAGGTCCTTGAGGGCCGCCTCGTCGGTGGCCAGAAAGAGCGCGGTCCGCTCGGGATTGCCCTTGTTGAACCGGTTGATGGCGGCGACCAGGGAGTTTCGCTCGCTCCCGCTCAGCCCCGAAAAGATCCCCTGGTAGACGGCCAGCGGCGGGTCGGTGAGGATGGCCCGCGCCAGGCCGATCTGCCGCTTCTGATAGACCGACAGATGGGCTGGGAGCTCCATCAGGCGTCCGGTGTAACCGACCTCCTGCAGGGCGGCTGCCCCGCGTTCTTCGATATCTGCAGAGGAAAGCTTCGAGTGATACTCCAGGGGGAGCACCAGGTTTTCCCAGACCTTCAGGTTGGAGACCAGCCCGCCGCTACTCTGCACCACGGCCACTTCCCGCCTAAAAAGGTTGAGCGCCTTCTCGGAAAGCGTTGCGACCTCCTGCCCCAGCACGGTGACCGTTCCGGAATCGGGTGCGGCAAGCCCCAGCATGAGCCTCAGCAGGAGATCGCAATCCTCCTGGCGGGAGGAGATCACCGCCGCCCGGCTCCCCTTGGGGACCGAGAGGGTTACCTCCTCCAGCACCTCCCCTCCCCTCACCTGGTCGAATACGATGGCATTCATGGCGTCACCTGATGAGGAAGAAGAGCGAGATGATGCCGTCGATGATGAAGAGCAAAAAGAGGCTCTGCATGACGGCCTTGGTGGCGGCCTGCGGGATCTGCGTCACGCTCTTGCCGACCGAGAGCCCCTGGCGGCAGCAGATGGCCGCGATGAAGAGCCCGAAGAGGAGGCTTTTCAAAAGCGACAGGGCCAGCTCCCAGATGGTCAGCACGGCGAAGACCCCCTGTGAGTACTGTTCCCAGGGGACGTGCCATCCGAAGGTGGCGACCAGGAAACTCCCCAGCACCGCCCCGATCTCGAAGTAGATGGTGAGCACCACCACGGCGGTGGCGACCCCGAAGATCCTCGGGAGAATGAGGTACTTCTCCGGGGGTATCCCCAGCATTGCCAGCGACTCGATCTCTCCGCCGATCTTCATCTGGCTCAACTCCGCGGCGATGGCGGTACCGGAGCGGGCGACCACGATGATCGCGGTGAGTAGCGGCCCCAGTTCGCGGACCACGATCCAGACCAGGACCTTGCCGGTGAGCGATTCGCTCCCCGTCCCGGCGATGCTGACGATCTGGGTGATCACCACGGTCCCGATGATGAGCGCGGTGCTGAGGACGATCTTCACCGCCTCCAGGCCGGTGAAATATACCTGCCGCAGATAGACGCTGAGGACCGGGCGGGCCCCCTCGCGGACCACCAGGAAGGAGTCCCGAAACGCCTTGAGGATCATCTCGGTGAGATCGTACAGGTAGACGATCATGGTGACGAGCCCGTCCAGCAGCGCGGTCACCATCGGGACCCCTCATGGCCGGGCCGGGAATTACAGCTCATGGACGTCCCCGTCCCGCAGGATCTGGACGCCGGCCAGGCCGAGCGCCGCGAGCTGGGCGGTGATTTGGTCGTAGTACTGGGGCTTTAGGTGGGTGATCAGGACCTTCCCGGGAGGAGACGGAAGTTTCTCCAGTTCCTTCTTCAAAAGGAGCGGCGTGAGGTGGCCGGTCATCCGGGCCAGTTCCTCCAGCTCGTTCGGGAAGGAGACCTCGATTACGAGCGCCGAGAGGTGACCGGCCATCTCCCACAGGGGAGCGCATGGGCCGGTGTCCCCGGTGTAAAGGAGCGACGAACCGCCACCCTCGATGCGGTAGGCGACCGCGGGAACCGTGTGGTTCACGCGGCAGGCGGTCACCCGGTAGTCACCGACCAGGAACTCGCTGCCGGGAGCGATCTCGCGAAACCTCAGGACCGGATTTTCGGGGGTCGGTATCTTGGTGAAATCGGGCCAGATCAGCCCGTTCATGAGATGGGAGCTCAAGGCCCCCAGCGTCTCGGCGGTACCGATCACGTTGACCGGGCCGGAGAGTCCCTTGATGACGATGTTGTCGGCCAAAAGCGGGATGCCGCGGATATGGTCCAGATGGGGGTGGGTGATCAGGATGTCCTTGATCAGCCACTGGTCCTCTTCATCGAGCACGGCGCCGATAGTCCCGCCGTCCAAAAGCAGGCGCCCGTCGATCAGGAAAGCCGATGGGTTATGTCCGGGGAATTCAGCTCCCGAGCAGCCGAGTACGCGTAGTTTCACGGGGTCACCCTTGTCTATCGTTCGTTATTCTTAACCCCACCCTGCTTGCCCTCGCCCCTTCCGGGGGTGGCCGAAGGCCCATAATTCATCCCCTCCCCCCTTCGGGGGAGAGTGGCCGAAGGCCGGACAGTTATCCCCTCGCCCCCTTGGGGGAGAGGGTGGCCGAAGGCCGGGTGAGGGTAGATTTTAAAACCTCCCTCACCCCTGCCCCTCTCCCCTAAAGGGGCGAGGGAATAAGAAAAGCTGCCCCTCTCCCGGAGGGCGAGGGGATATGTGTGTGTTAGAGCGCCCTAACGGGGCGAGAGGATGTTACTTCGTTTTCGCCACGTACACGCCGTCCCACCCGGAGGCGGGAGGGGCGGCGATGAATTCGCGGCAGCGCTCCTCGTACAATGCCGAGACCCGGTCTTCCTTCCCGGCAGCCAGCTCCGCGAAGATGGCCATCGCCTCCTTGAACCGCTCGCCCCGGTAGAGGGTGAGCGCCTGGGCGTAGTTGGCGGCGAATTCCGGCTCGCCCGGAAGGAGCTCGTAGACCGCCACCGGCTCGTGCTTCCCTTTCACCCTGACCAGGTCCACTTCCCGGAAGTGGCACCCCTCACCCGCCTTAGCGCGGGTCGTCTCGCTGACCAGGATGCGGGTGCCGTAGAGCTTGTTGAGCCCCTCCAGCCGGGAGGCGAGATTGACGTTGTCGCCGATCGCGGTGTAGTCGAAGCGGATGTCGGCGCCCATGTTGCCGACGACGGCGTCGCCCGTGTTGATCCCGATGCCGATCTCGATCCGCGGCAGCCCCTGCTTGGCGAACTCCTCGTTGAGGACCTTCAGGCGATCCACCATCTTGAGCGCGGAACGGCAGGCATGGCCCGCGTGCCCTTCCACGTCGAGGGGAGCGTTGTAGATCGCCATCACCGCGTCGCCGATGAACTTGTCGAGCGTTCCCCGCTCCTCCATGACAATCTGGGTCATGGGTGAGAGGTACTGGTTGAGAAGCCGCACCAGCGCCTCAGGGGTGAGCGATTCGGACAGGGTGGTGAAGCCGCGGATGTCGGAGAAGAGGATGCTGACCTCGCGCTTTTCCCCGCCCAGCTTGAGCCGCCCCGGATCCCTGACGATCTCCTCCACGAGCTCGGGGGAGACGTAGCTTCCGAACGCCTTCTTCAGGTAGCGCCCCTTCTTCTCGATGACGAGGTTCCGATACGCCTCGGCGCCGATGTAGGTCAGCACCACCGGAGCCACCGGGAAGATGACGCTCAGGTCCAATGAGAACCGCCGGAAGAGGACGTAGTTTAATACGAAATAGAAGCCGCTGCACAGAGAAAAATAGAGTAATCCCACGATGGTGCGCGGCGTCGTGTTGAGGAGAAGAGCCAGCATGAGAGGGAGGAGGAACATGCATCCCATCTCGAGCCCCAAGGTCCTCCCGTCGCGGATCAGGAAGCGTTTCTCGAGGGTGTTGGCGGCCACGGTGCAGTGGATCTCCACCCCGGGGAGCGCCGGGTCGTACGGTGTGGCGCGCATGTCGTAGATGCCGGTCTCGGTGGCGCCGATGAAGATCAGCTTGTCCTTGAGGGCATTCGCGGAGACCTTGCCGTTGAGGACATCGGAGGCGGAGATGGTCGGGAAGGTGCCGCCGGGTCCGTAGTAATTGAGGGAGAGGCGCCCCTGCTCGTTCACCGGGAGGGGGAGATCGCCCAGCGAGACCGAGCGGACGCCGAAGCCGGCCACCTCGACGATCGGCTCCTTGTCGAGGTAGCGGCTTAGGGCGGTGAGCCCCAGGGAGGGATAGATATCGCCGTCGTAGAGAAGAAGAAGCGGCGCCTTCCGGAAGAGGCCGTCGTCGTCGGGGACCTGGTTGAAGAAACCGAAGGAGTGGGCACCGGCGCCGACGTCGGGGATGTTGGGCTCCAGGCCCGCAAACTCGGTGAGAGGGACGGAGGTGACACCCGGGTCGAGCTTGAGGAACTTGATCTTGGACGAGGCGGTCTGTTCCACCGCCCGCGGGTCGGGATGCTGCACTTCGTTTCTGAAGAAGTACCCCATCACGAGGCTGGGGGAGCTTGCCACCGCCTGCGCCAGGGCGCGATCCTGCGGCACCCCCTGCGGCTCGGAGAAGACCATGTCGAGGGCGACGACCTTGGCGCCGGCCGCCTGCAGCCTGGAGAGCAGCCGGGCGGTGATCTCACGGGACCAGGGCCAGCGGCCGATCTCCTTGACGCTCTTGTTGTCGATCGCCACCACGGCCACATCGGGAGGCGGCCTCACCGCCCCCCTCAGCCGGAAGCGGGCATCCTTGAGGCGCAGATCGACCTGTTCCACGAACGGGAACTGGGCGCGGTACAGGGAAAGGGTCGCCAGGGAGGCGACCAGCGCGATGGCAACGAAGATCAGCGCCTTCTTCATTGCCGGTCGAGCACCTTCTGGAGCGTCTCAACACTGGAGCGGTAACGGCCGTTGGGGTACTCGTCCAGGTACTGCTTGAGCCGCATCCTGGCCAGGTCTTTCTTTCCCATCTGCATGAGGGTCTCGCCGACGTTGAAAAGCGCCGTCTCCTTCTGGGGGATCTTGGGATACTCCTCGAGGACCAGCAGGAACTCGGCCAGTGCCTCCTCCGGGCGGTTCATCAGGCGGCCGTACACCGATCCGCGCTCCAGCCTGGCGTCGGCGCGGATGTCGGCCAGGGTGGTGAGGTCGAGGGCGATCTGGAAGACCTTCAGTGCCGCCTCGTTCATCCCGGAATCGGCGAGGTAGTGGCCGTGGCTGATATCCCAGCGGGCGATGATGTTGGGGAGGTTGTCGGTCGCTTCCCACTCGGCCGGGGGAAGCGACCCGGTGGAGGCCTCGAAGGCCTCCTTGGCCTTGGCGAGCGGGGTGTTCGGTTCGACCTTGACGGCGTCGGTCGGTTTTTCGCCGCGGGTGTTCTGGGTCATGGTGCCGGCGGGGAGTTTCACCCCGGAGCCCGGGGGACCGGAAACCGAAACGACCCCCTCGTTGCCGAAAAAGATGTTGGCCGGCCCCTGGCAGAGCATCAGGAACTCGGTCCCCTTCACCCCTGCCACCGCGGTGCCGCTTTTCACCTTGATATCGGTCTGCTGCCCGGCGAGCTTCATCACGCTCGCCCGCAGTTTCCCCTGGGTAAGGCCGAAGGAGCCGGTCTTCTTGGTCTTGCTCACCAGGTAGCTCTGGACTTCCAGCTCGGAGTTGTTGGCGATGGTGAAGCGGCTGTTGTCGGCCAGGGTAAGCTCGATCCAGCCGTCCTTGCCGGTCTTGATCCAGTTACCCTCGTCGATGTGCTGCCCGGTGTGGAGAGGATGATAGGAGCCGGCCGCGGCGGTCCGGTAGAGGACGGTCCCGCTCGCCTTGGTCACCTTGCCGGCCTGCGCGGCCAGGGCATGGGAGGCAGTCAGCAGGATAGAGACGAAGATAAAGAGAAGCTTTCTGATCATGGTGCCCCCAAGATGAGTGTTATTTCTGTGCTGCCGGAGCCGGGGCCGGAGCCGGAACCAGCCGTTTCAAAACGAACTTCGCCTGGCGGTCCTCAGGGGAGAGGCGGATCACCTCTTCCAGCGCCTTACGCGCCCCATCCTGGTCCCCCTTCTCGTACAGCAGCATGCCGAGCGATTTCCAAAGGAGCGGATCGTGGGAGTACTTGGAAGTCCCTTCCTTCAGCACGCTCATGGCCTTGTCCTGCTCCTGCATCTCCTGATGGCAGAGACTCAGGTAGTAGTAGGTCTCCGGGCTGGGGGAGAGTTTCAGGGTCTCCTGGAAAAGCCCGGAAGCCTTCCCGTAGTTCCTCTGCCTGAAGAAGCTGCCCGCCTCGATCAGGAACTCGGTCCCCTTGCGCTGCCGCTCCTCGGGGGTGAGCTTCTGGTAGGGATCGACCACCGGCGCCACCAGCGCGCCGCCGGGCACCCGGGCGTCGTACACCTGCGCGGCGCTCACCTGGGTGAGCTTCAAGGCGTCCGCCTGGACGGAGCCGAACCAGTTGGGACCGACCGCCAGCGGCTTGTCGGAACGGATGTTGGTCTCGTTCTCGACGAGGTTGTTGTCCCGGATCTCGCCGGAGAACCCGTCGGTGACGATGCCGTCCTTGTTCTGGGTGATCAGCGAACCGGTAACCCGGGCGGCGGTGCCGGTCAGCTTGAGACCGGTGACGTTGCCCGAGATGTTCATCCCCCTGATGTCGACCGCCGGCATCCCGCTCACCGCGAGGCCGCTCTGGCATCCCGTCACCACCCCGCCGTCGGCCTGGAGCTCGGCGTCCTTGGAGGAAACCCCGGTCACGGCGCCCTTGATGTTGAAGCGGGTCATGGCCGCCCCGCCGCCGTCCAGGGAGATCCCCGCCCATTTCCCTTCTGCGGCGGGGATGAAGAGGACGGGGGACTCTCCCCCCTTGACGACCAGGCGCCCCTGGACCAGGAGCCCGGCATCGGGGGCGAAGTAGAGCCGGCTGTCGCCGTTGATGGTGAGGGTGATCCCTTTGGGGACCGTGACCGAAGCGGTAACACGGTAGGAGCCCTCCAGCACGGTGTCACCGTTGAGGACGCCGGAAAGCTGCTGCGGCTCCCCGATCCTCCCCCCGCGCACGCCGTCGCCCGGCTCCGCCTGGTTGCCGACCCGGTCAAACGATGCGACGCGGTAGTAGTAGCTCTTCCCGGCTTCCGCCTTGCCGTCGACGAAGGAGGGAACCTCGACCACGCCGAGCTCCTGGTAACCGGAGAGCGGAGAATCGCTCCGCAGCACCCGGTACCCCTTGAGATCGGGAACGTTTTTCAGCGGCTCCCAGTTCAGTTCCACGCGGTCGGCGTACCCCTTGACCTTCACCGAGGCGACCGGCGGAGGGGGAGTGGTGTCGATGGCGACATACCCGCCGGGGTCGACCCAGGTCGTGTCGTAGCCGCCGGGACGGCTCAGGGTGACGGTGATCGGCATGTCGCTCGTGGTGTCGCCGGGAAGGACGGCATATTCGCCGCTGTAGATCCCCGGCTTCACCTCTTTCATCGGGATCCCCTTCTTGAAGGAGCCGATGTCGAAGCTTCCCACCAGGCCCGGTTCCCCTTCCAGGCCGACGTGGATCACCTTGCGGGGCCCGAACGGCCCGTCGGCCGCGTTGGTCAGCACCTCCTTGACCCGCGGACGGCCGTCCTGGGCGAGGCTCTGGGGAGCGGGGATCTTCTCCATGAACTTGTAGCAGAGCTCGTTCACCATCCGGACCTTCTGGATCTCGCGCAGATTCATGGCGGTGGAGACCGCGGTGACCACGATGGAAAGGGGCGAGGTGGGAATGCCCCCCTCGTGGTAGCGGACCGACTCCCTGAAGCGGAAGACCTCCTTGCCGGTGCGGGCATTGACCAGCCAGACCTCCGCCTCGACGCCGAATTGCGAATAGACGCCGGCCCAGACCCGGTTGTAGTCGGTGACCTTTCCGTAGAGGAGCCCGTCGGCACCGAGTGCCGCGGAGAGCTCCGCCGGGGTCGCCTGGTCGGGCTTTTTACCGGTGGTCTTTTCCATGAGGACGAGTTTCTCGTCCACCACCGGCAATTTCACATCGAGGTATGCCTTGGAGGAGAAGTGGTTGGCGAAGTTGCGGCGGACGATGGCGTCGATCCCGGGCTCCTGGGTGGCGTTGGAGAAGGGAAGGATCGCCACCTGGCGCGGCAGCTCATCGTCCTTCAACTGGAGCTTTCCGGTGTGCTGCTCCATCTTCAGGGTGGGGGCGCAGGCGGCAAGGAACAGGGTAACTACGAGCAACAAGACTTTTTTCATGGAGCGTCCTCGGATTCTGCGTCAATGGCGTAAGGCCTGCGGCGGTGCGGTTCGTCACCCCGGACGGACAGCTGGCCGGCATTCTACAGCCTCATCGCCTCTGCTGTAAAACAAGTTATTTACTGTTTCCCGTCCGCCTTCTTGCAGGTGGTCAGCTCGGCCGCCGACTCGGCGAACTCGGCCGCCACCGGCTTTTTCCGGTCGCCCGCAACGAGCTTGATCCCCCGGGTGGCCACGGGGATGTTGGCGGGCTTGGAGCGTACTTCGTAGACCGCGTCGGCCTCCGTCACTTCGAGGTCCCCAAGCGGTGCGGTACTCGCGTAAAGGGTGATCTTCTCCTTGCCGAACGGGGCACAGGTCTCCATGTTGAAACGGTCCTCGCCGCCGGGAAGCTCGTAGACCACGCCGCCGTTGAAGTAGTTCAACTTGCGGTAAGGATTGGGGAGCAGCTGGACATGGCCGCCGTCGGCCTGGCTGTACACCACCCGGCCGTGGAAGGGCTTGTTCCCCTTCACGAAGATGCGGATCGGTTCCGTCTCGGAATACTTTGGACGGTCGGTCCAGATCTTCACGTTGAGCGGTGCGGACGGGTCGCTCTCAAGCGCCTCGGATCCCTTTTTGGCCAGGGCCGCCATTGCCTTTTCGTCGGGAACCACCTCCACCTTGAGCTTCACCCGGTAGCACTCCCCCAGGCTCGCGTCCTTGTACCACTCCCTCATGAGCTCCTGGAGCACCTTCACCTGCGCGTTGGCGTAAGCGGCAAGGAGATCCTTCTCCAGCATGGCGTCCTTCACCTTGGTTTCCGACTCGATGTAGGTGGCGGCGGATTCGGTTGCCTTGCGCTTTCCGTCCTGGTAGGCGCCGCTCTCCGTCTGCTTGCGGGACTTGTCGTCCCCCATGCAGGAGTACCCCTCGGTCTCGATGATGACCGACTGGGCGGCGCGGGCGACGGCCGGGAGGAGAAGGGTGACACAGATCAGGGTGAGCAGGAGACGTTTCATGAGCACCTCAAGGTTGATGCCCCATCGCCATCCGACCCCAAACGGTGGGCGGACGGCATCCCCACCCGGTGAAGGGAGGGAACGGGGAGTGTGGTTACCTAAGAACTGTCCTTTAGAGACGGACGAGCGGGCGTTTTTCCGCGCGTGGGGAATAAGAGCGGTGTCCGTCCAAGCTAATGAAAACATCGGTTACGGGAGGAAGCCATGTTTAGGGATCACGGAGTTCGTAACGCAGCCCAGGTCGCGGTTCTTTCCGAACGGATGGTGGAAGCCTTCTCCCGGGCGGGAGCCAGGGCTACCGCCGTTTTGCACGGGATGTTTCCGTCCAGGAGGGGAACCAGGGAATTTCCTCCCCTTCCCCCGATGGAAACCGTCCATTTCCCGACCGGCGCCCTCGCCATCACCGAGGAGGCCCGTGACATCGTGGCCCGCAATGTCCAGCTATTGCGGGAGGACCCCCATCTCAAGGTGATCCTGATCGGCCACAGCGACGACCGCGGGTCGGAGGAGCGGTGCCTGGCTCTGGGCGAAAGTTTCGCCCTCGAAGTCCACGACCATCTCATCTCACTGGGGATCGCCCCCTGCCGGGTCGCCTACGTATCCCGCGGCAAGGAGGAACCGATCACCCACGGCCGCGACCCGAAGAACCGGCGGGTGGAGTTCAGGCCGGTCCGCTGACGACGGCCAGGACAGGACTCGATGCGGCCCCCATCCCCCCCCCCTGCCCTCCCCTTGACGACTCCCCCCTTGCATAGTCATCCCCTCTCCCTCCGGGAGAGGGTGGCCAAAGGCCGGGTGAGGGTAGATTCTAGAACCTCCGGATAGGGTCGCGAGGATGGGGTAGTTAAACAGCTTACCGTTTGACCGCCAGCGTGAAGTCCGGGATGGTCCTCGGCTTCGCGGTGGTGGGGGTCTGTTTCCCGTCGGTCAATTCCTGCACCCTTTCCGAAATCCAGAGATCGAGGCTCGTCACCGAGATCTTCCCTTTCCCCGTGTAATCCGCCTTTCCCTTCACACCCTCGACCAGCGCCTTGGTGAAGGCGCCATTTCCCCACGACTCGTCCTCCAGCGAATACTGCCGCCCCGTGGAAGAGGCGAACACCACCACCCCGTTCTCGGCGCTGGAGAGTTCGTTCACCACCGCGCTCACGTCGCTGGTCGCGCTACGCCCTCCCATCACGTCACCGGAGTGACAGGTGTCGACGAACAGCACCGCCTTGCCGGGAAGCGACATGAGCGTGTTGCGGATCTCGGTGAAGACCACCCCGGTCTGGGCGAGCTTTTTCGGGTCCCCGTTGACCGGGAGGAAGTAGTAGCCGCCGCTTGGCTCGGTGATGCCGTGGCCGGAAAGAAAGACCACCGCCACGTCCCGTTCGCCGGCCTCGCGGCGAAGCCATTTCAGCCCGTCCAGGATGACATCCCGGGTCGCCCCGGCATCGGTCATGACCTTGGTGTTGACCTCTCCGTACAGCCCCCCCTTCTGCCCCTGCATCAGCGCGGCGAAATCCTGCGCGTCCTTGGAGGCGAAGTTGAGGGTCAGCTCCTTGTCGGGATAGGCCCCGACGCCGATGGAAAGAATGAACAGCCGCGGAAGAAACGATATCTGCTCCACGGGAGCCTCAGGCGCCTTTGTGCGGACGACCTTGACGGTGGCGGGTTCGCTGGCGGCGTAGCGGTTCTCGGCGATGACGGTGATCTCGCTCTCCCCTTCCGGGACGCTCACCGACGCCTCGCGGAGGTCGCCGGCCTGGGCGCTCTTCTCACGGGAGGTGACCGGCCGGCCGTTGACCAGGAACTTGATCCCGGTGACCTTTTCGCCGGAGGGAGAACGAAGGGCGAAGGAAACGGTGGCCTCGCCTCCTTCCACCTGGATTCCGTCGGCAGGGCCGGTGACGGTGACGATGGGAGGAAGCAGGGTCCTGAGCGAAGCGGGTGCCGGCGAACGTCCGGCGGCCAGATCGGCCACCTTGATCGCCCTCCTCTCGTCGGCCATCTCGAGGACGCGGGCGATGACATCAGGACGGCAATATACCGAGCGGAAACGGGCCAGCGGGAAGAAGTCGGCCGCTGCCTCCCCGCCGTTGTTGAGGTGCCAGCCCGCCAGCTCCTCTCCACCGATGGAGGCCTGGTAATAGCCGGAGGGGGTCCAGAGGACCCAGCGTTTGCGGTCGGCGTGCGGGAAGAAGGCGAGAAGTTCGGCGCCGTCGGCGAGGCGGAACCACCGGATGGTGCCGTCGGCAAAGGCTGCGACCGCCACCATCCCGTTGCCGGCCACGTTCACGCCCCAGGTGTTGCCGGGGGCGGCGATGCGCCACATTTCCCGGCCGCCGTTGTTGAAGCAGCGTAGATTCCAGTCGGTGCCCAGCAACAGGCGGGAGCCGTCAGGCGAGATGGCGAGGCTGCGGACCGCCTCGTGCTCTTCCAGCGGCAACCGGACACCATGCACAGCCAGGAAGCCGTCGGGAGTCCGGGAGAGGCCGAAACGCTGGGCCGCGGTATTGGGCTCCTTCAGGCCGGCTTTGGCCTCCCGTCCCGAGAAGCTGCGATCGAGCACGGAGAAGGCGGCGGAGGCAGCGGGACCGGAACCGTAGGAAAAGCCGACCGTGGAGCCATCAGCCGAGACCAGAAGCGGGCTGTCTCGGAAACTGACGGTACCGGAGCCCAGCCGGATGGCAAGGGCGCCGTCGACACCGGCGATTCCCACTTCGGGACTGACGGAGGCAAAGGCAAGGCGCCCACCCGGAAGGGTGAGCAGTTGCATGACGTCACCCTCCGCCAGCGGAAAGTCGCGGTAAAGCCCCTGTCCTCCCTGCTCCCAGCGACGCACCAGGTATTTCCCGTCTCCCCGGTGGCTGCCGGCGGCGAAGAGGTAGGCCCCGTCCGCCGACCAGGCGACGCTGAAAAGGGTCCCCCCGTCGGCGCCGCCCGGTGCAATGTAGAGCGGCGAGAGGTCCTTGCCGGAGAGGACGGCAACTTTACGGGCGTCGTCGCACCCCACCGCTATGCGGGCGCCGTCTGCCGAGAAGGCGACGGCATAGGGGCGTTCCCCGTTGGGAGAGCGCTCCTTGGCGATCAATTTGAAGTTGGCATCGTACAACCGGACGAAGCCGTCCCAGGAGGCGGTGACCAGCCTGCCGGCGGCATCGAAATCGAGAGCGTAGCAGTCGTTGCCGTACTCGGAGTCGATACCGGCGAGTTTGGAGTCGGAGGCCCTCATGAGGTAAACCCCTTTCCCGGCCCCGAGGCCGACTGCCAGGGATTTCCCGTCACGGGACCAGGCAAGCGACTGGATCACGTTGGGGAAGCCGTCCACCTTCTTCAAGAGTTTCCCCGAAGCGCGGTCGAAGAAGTGGAGAGAAGCGAAGCGGTTGATGTCCCATCCGGTCCAACCGCCGCAGACCACGGTAGAGCCATCGGGGGAGATGGCGACCGCGAAGATTTTTCCCTCGTTACCGGCGCCGATGGGAGGACGCAGCACCCGCGAGGGGAGCAGGGCCATAACCGCCGCCCCCTTTGCCTGGTCGGTCAGTTCCCAGACCCGCACGGTCTTGTCGTCCGATGCCGAGACCAGCCAGCGACCGGCGGCATCCACCGCGATCTTCTTGATCATGGCCGTATGCATCCCGGTCTCGACCCGAAGGATCGGCTCCTGGGAGAGCCCGGCCAAGGCCAGCTGAGGGAACAATTGCACCAGGGCCGCGACGGCAAGCCCGAAAATCCATTTTATGTTCATCGGTTTGACCCTTCCTGATCAGTGCAGCCTCGCCTCTTCAGAGGGAGACGTTGGCCGAAGGCCATAAGAGTTATACCCTCGCCCCCCCTGGGGGAGAGGGTGGCCGGAGGCCGGGTGAGAGAAGATTTTAGAAACTCCCTCACCCCTGCCCCTCTCCCGGAGGGCGAGGGGATATGGATTGTCTGCCCCTTTCTCCAAAGCAGCCGAGGAGATTGGGGGGGGCATGCCCCTTACCCCTACCGGGCCAAGGGAGCATGGTAACCTACCGCGACGGTGCAGATATTTTCTTCCCTGGAGTAGCTGACCTCCTCGACCTCCACCACCCGGCAACTTTTGGGCAGCATGCCCAAGTCGAGAACGGCCCCCCCCTGACCATCCATCACCCCGAGCCTCGTCCTGATTTCCGGCCCATCTTCTCCCGGAACATCGCCCGGCACCCGAAGCACCATGCGATCCTCCCGGTCCATGCCATCGACCACCAGCGACTCACGCTCCACCGTCAGTCCGGAAGGGAACTTCGCCGACGAGGTCATCCGCACCCGGTCGGTAGCCATCATGCCGTCGCTGATGACGGTTGAGCCGGAAAATGCCATGCCCCTGAGCCTTCGTCCCACTCCTTCCACCGCCGCGACCAAAGCGACCGTGCACGCCTCGCGGCGACGGGTCTCCGGATCGGAAGAAAGAGAGCTCCCACGCCCGACGGCCACGACATGAGCGGCCGGAACCCGGGGAGCCGCCGCCTCGCTGCGGAACGGCCAGGCGATCTCCGTGTCGGCCGCGGACAAACCAGGGCATGCCAGCAACGGCAAGGCCAGTATGGCGAAGACAATTCTCCGGCTCACTTGGCAACTCCTCGATGTGGACTCTCTGCCTATCCCCGCCTCTACCGACTCCACCGCTCCCCCACCTTAACCGATGCCCCTCCCCTTCAAGTGGAAGCAGGGGTGAGGATGGGGTTCTATCATCTCCCGTCAAAAACGAAGGCAACCCTCCCCTCCGCAAAAATATGGAAAGCTCGATCAGCCGCCACAACAGCCGCGGCATCGGCATCACCTATCCTGACATCGGCGCCGCGGGAGCCAGCGAGTCCCTTCACGATGAGCGGATTCCGGACCCCGCGCTTCGCGAGAAGACTCCTCGCCTGCCCCTGGCTCGTCGCCAGCACGCCCCCCGTTTGAGCGTAGCGCTCGGGCGACAGGGAGAGGGGAGTGTAGACCGTCTCGCCGGCGGATGTGAACAGCCGGTTGAAGAGCGCCGGTTGGACGTGGAAGGCGCTGACGTCGACGATGACGCCATCGTAGGATGAGCCGCCTATCGGCGCGGAAGGCCGGTAGGGAAGATCCCCCTCCACCATCCTTTTCAGTTTCGGGCTCCCGGCCACCGTCTGGTAAACCTCGGCCAGCATCCCGTCGTCTCCTGCGAGTTCGCCGTGCAGGACCGCCACCCCGATGTCGGTCTCGGGAGAGTAGGCGAAGGTCACCGGGCGTACCATGGGCAGCAACCGGTTGAGGCATCTGCGAGCCGCCTCGTTCTCCTTGGCGATGTCGCCCAGGCGGGCGTTGCCGGCGAAGGGGATCTCGGAGAGGAATTCAGCCACGCTCCGGTACCCCATGACCTCGGCGGCGCGCTCGGTGGTCACCCGGCGCTGTCCGGCCGAGGTGAATGCCGGATTGCCGGCGGCCTCTCCGTACCAGGCAGACTTGCCGCGGAAGAACGCAATGAGGTCGGCGTTGGTTACCCCGTTATAGCCGGCCAGCACGAGTTGGCGCGACTGAAGCCAGCGGCTGATCTCTCCGTACGGCGGGCCTTGACGGAGCTGGACCGCCCAGGCCGGGGCCGCCAGAAGGAGGAATAGTAACAGCCATCTCAGGTATCTCATTGCGGCCTCCTGCAACTCCTTAAAACCACCCTCACCCGGCCTTCGGCCACCCTCTCCCCTAAAGGGGCGAGGGTATAACTTTTAGGGCCTGTATCCCCAGAGGGGCAGGTTACAGGACATCTACTTAGCGACCTCCTTGGCGGAGATCTTGAAAACGAAGTCGTAGGTGAGGATGTCTTCCCACTGCCATCCCTGGGCGGTTGAACGGGTGTCGTCCGGGCCGCCGTAGGGCTTGCCGAGGGAGTAGTACCAGTTCACGACCGCCTCGCCGGAACGGCGGACGACAATCCAGTACTTGCCGGGTTTCAAAGGCCCGCTCTCGGCCGGCAGCGAGAAATCGACCCACTGGTAGCCTGGCTGCTTGCCTACTTTGTCGAGGAAAAGCGGATGGGAGCGCACTCCCTTGGCGTGGGCAGGCTTTCCCTGGTCATCCGCCAGGATGTCCACGTAAACGCTGCCGTCGCCCCCGAACCTCTTCATCGCCAGGGAAACCTTCTCGACCTTGATCGGGCGGTCGATCTTGAAGGCTTGCGCATACACACCCACGGAAGAGGTAACGTATTCGGCGGTTTCCTGGGAGAAGGCCGCCTCTCCGCCGGTCTCGGTTTCGACGAAGGTGCTTGCCTGCTGCGGCAAGGCTATGTTGCCGAATACGACCACACCGTCTTTACCCGCCGGCGGCAGCGTTGCGGTAAGGGCCCTGGTTTTTTCCGGTGCCGGTGCCGGGGTCGTCAATTGCTGCGGTGCGACCGGCTGCGGTACGACCGGCTGAGGTGCGACCGGCTGCGGTACGGGCAGCGGTGCAACTGGCTGCGCCGGTACGGGCAGCGTCGCTACCGGTTGCGGGGAGGCCTGTACCGGAGCCGGAGTCGGTATCGCCGGTTGGGCGGCGGGTTGCTGCGGAGTCGGCTGCACGGAGTGAGGTTGCGGTGCGGCGGCAGGGCTCTTCTGAACGATCTCCGCCTGGGGTTCAGCTGCGCCCTCGGCACGTACCTCGGCGGTCATGGTCCGGGCGGGACCTCCGGCATCGCTGACGCCGACAATCTCACTACTCGCCAGGTATCCGCGCGGCTCGGTCCCCTCCCCTTTCAGGCTGAGTTGGACAAGATCTTTCTCCATCTTACTGGTGATGGCGGACTGGTAACGGGGTAGCACCGGAGAGGAATGCCAGGCCGCACCGATTCCGGAGGCATCCAGGCCATGGGCGTACTTTATGTGGCGGCTCGAGGTGAAAAGCTTGGACTGCAGCGGATCATAGGGAAGCCAGCCTAGATCCGGATAGTAGACCTCGATCCAGGAATGGAGCCCCTCCCCCATGGCCTGCACGAGCGATGATCCGCGGCCATCGAGCGGAATCTTCCACTTGTTCTTGAGGGTGTAGCCGACCACGACGCGGGAAGGAATCCCCGCCGCACGCAGGAGTGCGCAGGAGAGATGGGCGTAATTCTGGCAATTGCCGTTCCCGGTCGAGAGGGCGTAGAGGGCATCGAAGGATTTGGGCTGCGGGAGATAGCGGGTGTTGTTGGCCACGAAGTTGAGAAGGGAGTCGACCGCACCCGATTCGGTGGTTATCCCCTCCGTCAGCCGGGAGGCCTTGGAAACGATTTCGCCGCTGCCGCTTTCCACCAGCCTGGTCGGCTTCAGGTAGAGACGGGCCTCCTCGCTTACCTGCTGAAGAGGAAAAGGTGCTTTCGAGCTCAAGGGATCGAGGACGGCGTCGATGGCAGTTTTGAAGACGATGGTGGCGCGGCAGTCATGCCCGACGTTGCGCCAGGTGACCACCTTGAAGTGGTTGCCGAAGGTGTCGTCCTCCTCTTTTACCGACTCGGGCTGGGGTTCGAATTTCGCCTGGAGCGTGCCGACCCGCTGCGCCACACTGGCGGTCTGGACCTTGGCCGGAACCGGGAAACGATAGACGAGTTCAGAGAGGTCGGTGTCGATGCCGAAAACGATCTGCTGGGTGAGGGTGACCTCGCTGGAGAGACGGCCGGAAACGACAAGGGTCCGAGCTTCCGAGATCACGGGAGCCAGCAGCAAGATTCCAACGATCATCCGCTTGATCACAGGGTCCTCCGGTCATTGCAGGCACATCAAAGTATCAAAGTTCTCGCCCTTACCACCAAGCCTTCTACCATCACCCGGCCTTCGGCCACCCTCTCCCCTATCCAATCTTCCCTCGCCCCCATCGGGGGAGAGGGCCAGGGTGAGGGGGCGGTTTAAGGGGCGAAGGTATAACTATCGGTTACTGGCGGACTACCCGGCCGGCGACTTTGAAGACGAAGTCGTAGGTCAGGATGTCTTCCCACTGCCAGCCCCGTACGGTGGAACGGGTGTCGTCGGGGCCGCCGTACGGTTTGCCGGGGGTGTAGTACCAGTTCATGATCGCCTCCCCGGAGCGGCGGAGCACCATCCAGTATTTTCCCGGCGGGAACGGATCGCTGTCGGCCGGAATGGTGAAGTCGAGCCAGCCGTACCCGGGGGTCTTCCTCACGTTTTCCAGGTAGACGGGCTTGGAGCGCACCCCGTTGACCAGCCCCGGCTTCCCGCCGTCGTCAGCCACGATGTCGAGGTAGACGGTCCCGTCGCCTCCGAACTTCTTCATCGCCAGGGAGACCTTCTCGATCCGCAAGGGGCGGTCCAGCACGAAGGCCTGGGCGTAGACCCCGGTGGAGGTCACGTACTCGGCGGTTTCACGCTCGAGCGAAGCCTCGCCGTGATCGCCGCTGTTCGTGTAGAAGGACAGGTTGGTCGGGAAACGGGTATTGCCGAAGACGACCATCCCGTTTCTGTCCGGCTTGATCGGCGGCGGTCCTAACGGTCTCCTCGGCTTCACCACGTGCCGGGGCGGCTCCGGAACCGGCTCCGGCTTCTTCACTACCTTTTTCGGTTCGGGCACCGGCTCGGGCCGGGGAACCGGGACCGGCTCGTGAACGGTTACCGGGGGGGGCACCGGGATCACCTCCGGGGCCGCGGCGATCATCTCGTTACTGGTGATGTACCCGCGCGGGTCGCTCCCGGAGCCCTTAAGGGTCAGATCCACCACGTCCTTGCTGAAGCTCGAGGAGATGAGCGCGCTGTAGCGGGGAAGCACCGGAGAGGAGCGCCAGGAGGTCCCGATCCCTGCCGCTTCCGGGCCGTGGGCGTACTTGATGTGCCGGGTGGAAGTGAACTGCTTGGACTGCTGCGGGTCGTAGGGAAGCCAGCCCAGGCCCGGGTAGTAGATCTCGACCCAGGCATGGAGCCCCTCCCCCATCCCCTGCACGAGCGACGAGCCGCGATCGTCCAGCGGGATCTTCCACTTGTCCTTCAGGGTGAGCCCGACCGCCACCCGGGCCGGGATCCCGGAGGCGCGCAAAAGGGCGCAGGAGAGATGGGCGAAGTTCTGGCAGTTGCCGGTGCCGGTACGGAGCCCGAAGAGGGCATCGTAGGATTTCGGCGGAGTCTCGTAACGGATCTGGTCCGCCACGAAGTTGAGGATCGCCTCCACCGCGGCCGACTCGGTGGTGGCCCCGGCGGTCAGCTCGGCGGCCTTGGCGACGATCTCCGGATCGGCGCTTTGCACCAGTTTGGAAGGCTTGAGATAGAACGCGGCCTCCTCGGGGATCCCACGCATAGGGAAGCCGGACCTCGTGGAGAGCGGATCGAGCACGGCGTCGATGTCGGTGGTGAAGACGATGGTGGCCCGGGCGTCCCCGGATAGCTTTTTCCAGACCACCACCTTGTAGCTGTTCCCGTACTGGTCGGTTTCGTCGGCGACGCTGTCCGGTTCGGGATCGAAGGAGATGCGGTGATCGATCATCCGCTGGGAGAGGCTCGGCACCCCGACCCGTGCGGGAAGCGGGAACCGGTAGGTGAGCTCGGATATCTTCTGGTCGACTCCGAAGGTGATCATCTGGGTGACGGTCACCTCGCTGGACAGCCGCCCGGCCACCACCAGCGTCTTGGCCTGCGCCAGCGCCGGGAAGAGCAGGAAAATGAGTACCGCCATGCTTCGGACCGCTTTGATCACCGTACCCCCCTCACTTCGGATAAGCCCCACCCTCCCCCCCGCCCCTCTCCCGGAGGGCGAGGGGATGTTGATACCTGCCCCTTGTATGCCCATCCCCTCTCCCTCCGGGAGAGGGTGGCCGAAGGCCGGGTGAGGGTGATTCTCGCCAAACCTGAATAGCCCCGTAGGGTGGGCACCCCGTGCCCACGCGAGACCGAAAGAGAACGGTGGGCAGAGGGCTGCCCACCCTACGTTCTACCAATTGTTCCGGGGGAAATTAAAATCCGCCGCCGAAGGTGCCGAAGCTGCCGCTGGAGCCGCCCCCGGAGTTCCCACCGCGGTACCCGCCACCGGGGCCGCCGATCGGCGCCCGCTCCACGAGAAGCCCGGGCCTAAGCAGGCCGAAATAGCGCGGCTCGCTTCTCACCGAGCACCAGGCGCGGTCCCCCTGGATCTGGTCGGAGACCACCAGCTCGACCGGTATCCTCTGCTGGTCGCAGACCGTCTTGCCGGTCAACGGATCCATGATCTCCTCGAACGCGTACGCATAGAGGGCGTGGCCCGGCTGGAGCTTCTGGTTCTGCCCGAGGCTCACCAGCGCGATCTTCTCGCCCCCCTCGGGGCTCGTCTTGGTCTGGATCACGTACCCCTTGACGGTGAAGAACTTGGAGAAGTCCGCCTGAACCCCGACGAGGCTGCCGCTGACCGCCTTCTTGATCGAGCCGATCAACTGGTCGTAGGTGGGATACGGCATCCTCCCGACGATCTGCTTGCCGACCGCCTTCTTGGAGAGCACGATCTCCCCGGTCTGGACGTCGAGCATGCGGACGTTCACCTCGGTCTCGACCCGCCATCCCTCGGTCTGCTCCATGGCGGTCTTCACCAGGGCGTTGAGGAGGTTATTGTCTCGCCCGGAGGCGTCCTTAAGCCTTTGCAGCGACAGGTAGGAGAGGTTCACGTTGTCGATCGAGCCGGTCATCATGTACCGAACGCCGGTGAGCTTGCCGAGCTGGACCAGGTCCTTGTCCTCGACGAGGCCCGACTGCTGGAGCTTCTGCTCGTCGAGCACCTTCTTCAGATCGGCCCTGGAGTAGAGTTTCAATCCTCCCAGGTTGGAGAGGACGTCGGATATCCCGTCCCCCACGCTCTCGGAGAGGTTCGCGTTGATGTCGCGCTGGATGGTGGTGGCCTCGGCCTGGAAACGGGTCCGTTCGCTGGTTCCCCAGACCACGCCCCCACCGCGGCGCCCGTAGGAGGCTGCCGCGGCGCCGGCCGAATCCTGCTGGACGTTGCCGGCCACCTGCGCCTGGACGGTCTTCGCGTAATCGAAGGTGGTGAAGTTCGATATCTCCGCCACCGCCACCTTGGGGATGGCGCTCTCGTAGGAGGGGCGGCAGACTTCCGGGATGTTCAGACGCTCCTGGCGGTCGGTGATAAAGGCGGCCGGATCGACCCGGGCGGCGGTGGCGGCCGGTACGCAGCCGAGTATCCCCCCCTGCAAAAGCAGCAGCGCCGCAGCGGTCGCGACCTTCCATGCTTTCATGATCCCTCCTGAAACGGGTTGAAATGCTACTTACGGTACTCGACGGTAACCGTCGCCGGGGTGAAGCCGATCAGCCGGAAGTTCTCCTTCTGCCTGATGCTGTTGGCGAGATAGATGCTGTTCTCGGGATAGCCGACGGTGAACTCGCCCAAGCCCCGCTCGTCGACGGCGGTCACCCAGGAGAGCCCCTGCAGGACCTCCTTGACGGCGAAGTTGTCGCTCAGCTCCTTCACCCCCTGGACCTTGACCAGCACCTTGCGGGTGGAGGCCTTCAGGTGGGCCGCCACTTTTTCGACCAGCAACGGGGTGACCTTGCCCGCCACATCCTTCAGGCTTTCGGAGGCGGCGTCCGCGACGTTACCGGCGAGCCCCTTCCCCTGCTCCGAACCGGCGGCCAGGATGACCAGTTGACCGGTGGAGTCCTTGCTGATCAGGCGGTAGGTGAAGCGGGCGGTGACGTTGTTGAACGGCATGGAAAGCCCGTAGCCGATGTCCTCACCCCGCTTGGTGCTGACCGTGTAGTCGACCTTGCCGACCAGCATCACGTTGGTGAGGAACTTGTACATGAGGCCCCGCAGGCCGAGGAGGTTCCCCCCGCGGATGGCGCTTTCCACCGCCTTGTCGTTCAAGGCCTGGGCAGCCGCGGCATCGGCGACCGTGAAGCCTCGCTCGACCAGCTTGTCGATCAGGGTCTGGGAGAGGATGTTCGTTTCCTGGTAACCGGAAGCGTTGCCGGTGGGATCCTTGGCGAGCACGAAGACCGAGACCGCGTTGTTGAGCGCGAGCCCCGCCACCGCATCCTTGGCCTTGGCAGGCTCCACGCAGGCCTTGATGGCGACCTTCATGGTGTCTTCCTGCTGCTTGGCCGAAAGGATCTTGAAGTTCTTCACGCTCCCGTTGACCTGCTTGCTGATGGACTCGTCGACCATCATAAGGTTCTGCACCACGCTTTGAGCCTTGACGTCCACTCCGACCGCCTCCTCGATGGCGTTCCATTTGGCGCGGTTGATGGCCTCGGCCTTGGCGGAAGGGATGTCCCCGTTGACGATGGCCGCCTCGCCTTCCGAGTCCAGGCAGTTGGATTCGGCGCCGGCGGTTACCGGCAGCAGGGTGACGAGCAGCAGAAGTAACAGCGAGAGGTAACGCATGGTGTTCTCCGTGGCGATTGATCTCGTGCCCGAAAAACGGGCTCGTTAGAAACGGGAAAAGAGGAGACCGGGCCGGATGTGAAGCCTGATCTCCTCTTGGGATCCAGAAACCCTCTTTCTCTACTTAAGGACGAAGGCGACCTTGGCGCCGGCCAGGAAGTTGGTCTGCTGGTTGGCCGAGAAGATGGTCACCGCATCCTGGTCGGAAACCTGGAGGTCGGCCGAGGTGACGGTGGCGACCGCCTTGATCACCAGCGGGTTCTTGATCCCGCGGGCCTCGAGAGCGGCCTTGGCCTTCTCGACCGTGTTGGTGTACTCACCGCACCCCTGCTCCACCAGGACCTTCTGGCTCACCTTGGAAGGATCGTAGAGGAGCTCCTTCTTGGCGCTGAAGATGCGGTTGATGAGGGCCGGTTTGAAATCCTGTTCGGTGGCGTCGACGATCAGCCCGTCGTACTTCTCGTCAAGCTTCTCCGGCTTGTGACGGTATTTCGGGGCCGGCTTGCCGTCCAGTTCGGTGACCGCCTTCTTGAGCTGCGGGTCCTTGTTGAGCTTTTCGTACACGGAAGAGGCGAAACCTCTCGGGCCGTGCATGCCGAGTTTCAGGATGGCGATGGCGGTGTCCTTCTCCCTCGAGTAGTCCTGCACGACCACCTGGACCCCTTTCACGATGCCGGCGACCGCGCTCCGGACGCTGTCGTACTGGAGCATGCCGTCCTTCACCACGGTATCGCCGACCAGGGCGAAGCCGTTCAGGTACTCGGCAACCGCACGCTGGGCGACGACCACGGCGGCCCGTTTGGCCCCCTGCTCGCGCTGCGCGTCGGTCCTGGCGTCGGGATTGCCCACCGCCTCGCCGTAGAAGAGGATGGCTTCCTGGGTGAAGGCCGCGTTGTCGTCGCGGGCCGACGGGCTCCCGGTCAGGGAGAGGTTCTGCTGGCTGAGCCAGCTCTTCGCCTTGACGAAGGTATCGTCGATCTGGCCGTTGAGGTTGTCATCGGCATAGGCGTGGCCGGCCAGTGCCAGGCCGAGCAGACATCCGAGAAGCATTTTTTTCATGGTTACCCTCCGAATATGATGGTGTGATCGAAATCTAGTACACGTTCTTCTTCTGGTTCAGCATCCTGATCGCCAAGAGCGCCTCGGCGCCGTCCACCGGGTCGGCGGGACGGAACTCGCCGGAGAGCTCGCCCTCGATGATCCCGCGGGTGGTCATGTTCATCACCGCGTTGTAGTAGGGGGCGGTCGGCCTCACGTCCGGGAAGGGGGAGCGGTCCTGCCCGAAGTAGGCGGTGGCGAGCTTGTTGTCGCCGGTCAGCTTGATCAGCACGTCCTCGAGGATGAAGGCCATCTCGGCGCGGGTGACCGGGTCGGACGGCTTGAAGAGGTAGGCCTGGGAGCTCTCGTCGAACTTCGGCTCCATGCCGCGGACCCTCCATTTCAGCATGGTGATCACCTCGTCCTTGAAGGGCGAGTTGACGAGGTCGGCGGGGATGAACTCGGGCTTCATCTTGGCGAGCTCGGAGGCGACCGGGATGCGGCCGGCCAGGAGCTTCTCGAGCTTCATCTCGTCGATCAGCAGGGCGGCCAGGTCGGCGCGGGTGATGCTGTCCTTGACGGCGATCTTCTTGCCGACGTCACCCACGGTGATGCCCGCCATGGCCCGCACGATCCGGTCGGTCTTCTTCCACCCGAGGTCCGCCTTCTCGTGCCACTTTCCTTCCCGGCGGGAGTTCAGCACGTCGGCGAAACGGTCGCGCGCCTTCTGGAACTCGAGCCCTTCGAGGTAGGCGGCCGCCATGTAGTAGGTGAGCGCCTCGGTCCCCTGGTAGTACACGAGCTTGCGCTCGTCAACCTTGAGGTCGGCGGAGGACTTGTAGGCCTCCTCGGCCTCCTCGAGCCACCCCTGCGGCTTGATGGCGGTGTTGGCGCGGATCAGCGCCACCAGGCAGTCGAAACGCTCGTCCGGCTGCCTGGCGTATTTCTTGGCCTTGTCGAGGTTGTCGTAGGCGCGGTCGACCTCGACCTGCTTCATCTTTAGATCGGCCACCCCCTTGGCGCGCTCGGCGTAGACGATGGCGAGCCCGGCGTACCCCTTGGAGTAGCGGTCATCCAGCTGCAGCGCCCGCTCCAGCTTCTCCTGTGCCTCGGGGAGTTTGCCGGCCTCCAGGGCGTTCATGGCGTTGAGATAATGATGCTCGGGGTTGTCCTCGGGAGAGATGCTGCGCACGCGCGGACCGGTGCAACCTGCCAAAAGCGTCAGGGACGCGGCCAACACCAACAGCATCACCACTAACCTTTTCATCATTTTGGTACCTCCTTTGGTTAAGCAGACCTCTTTCCATTCATTGGAAATTGGAAGCTCACGTCCGGTTGGACGGACACGTGAAACGAAAACCTCTCCAACAATCTCTCCTGAATATACCCTCGCCCCTTCAGGGGAGAGGGTGGCCGAAGGCCGGGTGAGGGTAGATTGTACAAGCCAGCCTCACAGGGTGATCACCTCGTGGCGAACACCGTCCACCCGGCGACCTTCTCCCGCTGATCGAGGGAGAAGATGATCTCCCCTTTGCGGTAAAGGAGGTAGGTCCCTTGCCGTGCCGTCACCTCGCGGCTCGGCGTGCCGTACTTCGCCACCACGTCGCCCCGCGAGCTCCCCACCGAGATCCCGCGGGCGGTCTCCCCCTGGTATCCCTTCCTGGTGGTCAAGAGGCGCTCCATCCTCGCACCGCTCGCGATCACGGCGTCTTCCCAGTGGTCGTACTGGCGGGCATGGACGGCGATGGTGCGCGCTCCCGAGAGCCCCTGCAGCGAGAAGGTGGTGGTTTCCTTGTCCTTGGCGAACGGGTCGCGGCAGGTGAGCCCCCCTACCCGCTCGACCAGGTTCGCTGCCACCTCTCCCTCGGCCGGGGCAGCGACGGCCTTGGTCCCCTCCTCCTGGAGGATGGCGAGGTTGACGGCTGCCACCGACGAGTTCAGGTTTCTCGCGCCGGCGAAGTCGACCAGGGCGCGCGCCCTGTTACCGAGCCCCGCGTAGGCGATCCCGCGCACCACGAGGCCGTTACCGACCGACACCATCTCGTTGGCCTTTCGCCCGAGTTCGATCCCCTTGTTGGCGAGGACGACGGCGGTGTCATGGTCCCCGAGGAGCGAGGTGGCGGCAGCCAGGTTGACGCAGGCGGCGGCATAGGCACGGTCGCGCTGCATCGCCTTTTCGAAGGAATCGGCGGCCAGGTTCAACAGCCGTCTGCGCTCCTCGGCGAACTGGTCCGGCGCTCCCTTGGCGCGCAGCCCCTTCCCTTTCAGCCGGGTCTCGGCGTCGATCTCGAAGGGATAGGCGAGCCGCCGCTGCCCCGGGGGATTGAGGCTCAAGGCCTGCAGTGCGTAGGCGACGCCGAGATTGTTGAACATCTCCCGGCTGGGGAAGTTATGGGTGAGCTGTTCGAAGAGGCGGGCGGAATCGGCGTAGCGCTCGAGGAGGAGAAGCTTGGTGGCGGCATCGAAGACCGGCACCATCTTCCTCAGGTTAAAGTCGGCATGCTCGGCGATGGTCTTGCGATCGCTGCGGGAGGGATAGTTGGGAAGGCGCTCGCCCAGGCCGTACCCGGCGTAGATGAGATCGAGGGCCCGCGGGGCGATGCCGAGGGTGTCGTAGCCGGCCAGGTAGCCGTAGAAGCCGCCGAAGTAATCGGCCTCGGTCTCCCTCTTGATGGTCTCCTCGATGCTGGCGGCCTTGATCATCTTGCGGCCGACATCGAGGGCGGCGAAGGAGTTTCCGAAGTCCCCGACCCAGCCGTGGCGCATGAAGTAGTGAGTGAGCTCGTGCCCGAGCAAGAAGGCGATGCCGTCGTCACGGAAATCCCCGAGGCCGGCCAAGACGTCGTAGGCGCGCTCCTCGATGGCGATGTACCCTTCCTGCATGGGGGCACTGTCGGCCTCCAGGCCGATGGCACCCTCGGTGCCGGGGTCCGACCAGGCAACCAGGTTATGGTTCTGGGAGCCGAGCGGGACGACCATGAGACGGGGGGGGATCCTCCCCTCACCGAAGGCGCGGGCGACCGAGTCGTAGACCGCCTTGATGCGGAGGTACTTCGGGTTATCGGCGGCCAGCGATTCCATGGCGTGGACGCGCGTCTCCCCGAACATGAGCGCTATGAGCACCCACGAGGCAAGGACCAGCCAGCTACCCATACCATGCGATCGAGACAACGGCACCTCCTGAAAAACTCCCTCACACGACTGCGGACACCCTCTCCCCTGATTCATCTCCCCTCGCCCCCATCGGGGGAGAGGGACAGGGTGAGGGGGCGGTTTCGGCCCCCGTCCCTCACCCGGCCTTCGGCCACCCTCCCCAGGGGGGGCGAGGGTAAAATCACCTCTAAAAGATGACGGAAACCTTGACGGTGAATTCCTTCTCCGAAAAACGTCCCTTCACGTCACCGATGGCGACCCGGAAGCGGTAGATCCCGGGGGGAAGGGAGACGTTCTGAATGCTGATCCCCTGCTTCCCTGCGTACGGCCTGATGCGCGGGGTGAGATCTATGGGATTGTTTTTGAGGCATTCAAGCCTCACCGTGGCGGCGTCGACCGGTACCTCCCCCTTCTCGGTGAAACGGACCACCAACGGGAAGGTCGGCGCCGCGGCGGGAACCTCGAGGTCGGAAACCCAGATCTCGGGTCCATCGGCCGGCAGCCGTTCCGCCATCCCGTACACCCTGGAATCGGGCCGGGCCGCCTCCTGGGCGGTAAGGAGCTCCACGGTACCGGAACCGAAGGCGGCGCCCGCCATCGGTAGCAGCAAGAGTAGGACAGCCATCGTTATCCTGGTCAGCGACCTCATGCCATCCTCCTGTCACTCCCGGCGCTCGCGCGCCTCGCGTTCATCCCGTAGCCCGGCATCCTAGAAGGCGTGCATCAGATCGTCGACGTGGGGGGCCAGCGAGGAGAGATCGACGCCCTTCCCCTTGGTCCCCCGCTCGAGCGCCGCGAGCGCCTTGGTGGCTTCCCGCGGGCAATCCGGCAACGAGGCCGCCGTCAGCGCCTTGGGAACCCCGCCGGCGAAGAAACGGGTATTGCCGGTTTTTACCGCCAGACGCGCCCCCTCCGCCCACTCGCCCAGCCGTACGTACCCCTGCTCCCCGGCGGGGATCACCGCGAGGAACCGGGTGCTGGCACCGCTGAACTGGTTGGCCTTATCCCCGCGCTCCAGCCGGGAGTTCAGGTCGTCGATAGCTTTGACATCGGCGTTAGGTGCCACCGACTGAAGCACCGATGCCAACCGGTTGGCGGCAGCCTGGGCCCGGTCGCCGTCCAAGGCGGCCAGGGCGACCTCGAGATCGACCGCTACCCGCCCGGCCCGGAAGGCACCGGACTTGGGATCGCCGGCGGAGGCGAAGCCGAAGGATTTCTCCTGGGTCGAGGTGAGAACCGCCAACTGGGCGGCACCACCGCTCCCGGTCAACCTGGCCGCAATGGCCGATGCGGAGGGAGCCGTCACCCCGCCCCGGCTGACGGCGGCGGACGGACGGGGCGGAATGGACGACGCTGCGGGAGAGGGTTCGGGCTGGGAAGCGGGAGCCACGGCCGGAGCCGGGGCGGCAGGGTTGCCTCCCCTCGCGTCGGCCACCTTGGCGGCCGGAGCACCGGCGGGGGGGCCACCGGGGGCGTGCAGCGCCACCGAGAGGGCCAGCACCATTACCGCCGCAGCGGCAAACGCCGATGGAAGAAGGTAGCGGTTACGTCCCGCCCCGGCGTGCCCTGCCCCCGCGAACTCGCAGG
Source organism: Geomonas sp. Red276 (assembly GCF_054784495.1). Classification (NCBI taxonomy): domain Bacteria; kingdom Pseudomonadati; phylum Thermodesulfobacteriota; class Desulfuromonadia; order Geobacterales; family Geobacteraceae; genus Geomonas; species Geomonas sp. Red276. Next base: position 39,533 of record NZ_BLXW01000017.1, on the reverse strand, counting down.
ACCTGACGAAGGTCTCCCGGCAGGAGTCGCAGGAGGCGAAGTGGCCAAGGAGGAGATCACGCTCGGCCCCGGTAACGGCCCCGTCCACCAGGGCTGCTATCTCTTCGAGGGCCGGACAGGGACCGGCGGAGCCCGCCTCTGCGAGACCTTTGCCGATCACCTTGGCTAGCGATGAGTTGTCTCTGTTCATTGGTACCCTTCCGTCACAAAGTTGTTCTCACGACACCTGTGACGGACAGTCGCTAAAAAAACTACTCCCCCAGGAGGTCGGAGGCCTTGATCCCACGGGACAGGAGCGTCTCCTTGAAACGGAGGAGCATCCTTCTTACCCGCGCATCCACGCTCTTTTCGGTGAGATCGAGGATCTGGGCGATCTCCCGGACCGACTTCGGCTCCACCTCCTCGTCGTCGGGAAAACGCAGCCTGAGGATGAGGCGGTCTTCGCCGGAAAGATCGGCCAGCAGCCCCGCCACCGTCTCCCGGGCGGCCGATTCCTTCTGGCCGGAGATGATGGCGGCCTCCGCGGTCTTTCTCGGGTCCGTGACCACGATCTCCACCGCCTCGTCTACCACCATCGCCCTCCCCGGGACCATCCAGGCGGCCTCGCCATCGGCGACCAGCGTGAGGTTCTTCTCCCTCCCCCGCATCCGGTCCAGCATGGGCTGCAGGGATTCGAGCGGTTCACGGATCCCGTGGGTGTGCTCCAGGTGGGCACAGGCTTCGTGAAGTGAACAGCCTCCCTGGTAGACCAGCTCGTACAGCCGTTCCGCCACCGGGCCCATCTCCCGGGCGCGTTCCTTGGCCCGGCTGCGTCCCTTCTTGGAGCGGACGAGGTCCACGATGAGGTTGGAGATGATGGTGGTGATGTAGGTGGTGAGTTTCGCCTTCCCCTTGAACTCCCGCAGGGCCTTGAAATCATCCCCCCTCAGGCGGTCCAGCACCTCGTTGAGGAGCTCGTCCACCTCGTTTTCCTGGGATACGTCGCCCTCGCCGTGTCCCATTACGGCGCGCCGGCACTGTTTCTCGATATAGGAAAGATTGCCCGTGATGAGCGCGGCAAGGTCGGCACTCGTCTGAGGAGGAGACGCAGGCTCACTGTCGGTTTTTGTGCCGAACTGAAATAGTCGCATCAAACGGGCCCAATTGTAAAAGAGACGAGCTTTAAAGGTCAGTGCTCTACCAACTAGGCATGTAGTTGGCATAGCGAAAAGCAGTAATATACAACCAGCATTTTATTTCAGAGTATTCGGCACTAAAACTACAGCCGTAACGGCCACTTGTCAAGCCACAACATTCCCGTAACACTAAATATTACTGAGTGTTTTTCTGCAGATTCATGGGGCTTGATCCATTAAAGGAAAAAGAACGGTAGTGCGACAGGTCTTGGATCACCCCGTCGGAGCTGCCGTGCCGGTGGGCAAGATGCTCAAAAAATGTCCGCATAGATATATTGAAATTGTCGGATCGGAGTGGTATGGTACCGCGCTTCGCAGAACCGTATACAAGACGGAGAGCCGCGCTCTCCAGGCATCGAGAGGAAAATGATGGGCCAGAAATACCTGATCGTGGGTGGAGTGGCAGGAGGCATGTCCGCCGCCGCCCGCTTGAGGAGAATCGACGAAGAAAGTGACATCGTCGTGTTCGAACGGGGCGATTACGTCTCGTACGCAAACTGTGGGCTCCCCTACTACCTCGGGGGAACCATAACCGAAAGGAGCCAGCTTCTCCTGCAGACCCCGCAGTCGTTCCATGCCCGTTTCCGGGTCGACGTCCGGACCGGGCACGAGGTCATCGCGGTGGACGCCGACGGTAAGAAAGTCCGGGTGAGACAAACCGCTACCGGCCAGGAGAGCGAGGAGTCCTTCGACAAACTGCTCCTCGCCCCCGGCGGCTCTCCGGTCAGGCCTCCCATCCCCGGCTGCGACCTCCCCGAGATCCATACCCTTTGGACCATTCCCGATACCGACCGGCTCCACGAGCTCCTGTCGGGGAGATCGGTTTCGCGTGCCCTGGTGGTGGGGGGCGGATTCATCGGGCTGGAGATGGTCGAGAACCTGCATGCCCTCGGCATCGACGTCACCCTGGTGGAGGCGACCGACCAGGTCATGGTCAACCTCGACTTCGAGATGGCGGCCCTCGTGCACCGCGAGCTGAGGATGAAGGGGGTCCCCTGCCTGCTGGAGGATGCGGTGCGGGAGTTCGCCCCCAACCCGGAAGGCGGGGTCACGGCGACGCTTACGAGCGGAGCCGTGCTGGAGGCCGACCTGGTGCTCCTCGCAGTGGGCGTCGCCCCCAACACCTCCTTTCTGGCCGGCTCGGGGATCGAGCTCGGCCAACGCGGGCACATCCTGGTCGACGAGCAGTTGAGAACCAGCCGGCCAGACGTCTTCGCGGTCGGCGACGCCATCGAGGTGACCAATCCTTTCACCGGCAGGAGCTGGGCAGTGCCGCTGGCCGGTCCGGCCAACAAGCAGGGACGGATCGCGGCCGACAACATGAACGGAGCCGGGCTTCCCTACCGCGGCACCATGGGTACCTCCATCGCCAAGGTCTTCGATCTCGACGTCGGCGGTACCGGAGCCACCGAGAAATTCTGCCAGGGCGAAGCGATCCCCTGCGCCTCGGTCATCATCCACCCCAACGACCACGCCGGCTACTATCCCGGAGCCACGCCGCTCACCCTGAAGCTCGTCTTCTCCACCGAGAGCCGCAAGGTGCTGGGCGCCCAGGTGGCGGGCTACGGCGGTGTCGACAAGAGGATCGACGTCATCGCCACCGCCATCAAGGCCGGGATGACCGTCGACGACCTCTGCGAGATCGAGCACGCCTACGCGCCCCCCTACTCTTCCGCCAAGGACCCGGTGAACATGGCGGGCTTCGTGGCCCAGAACGTGCTGGACGGCCTGTGCGGCGTCATCACCTGGGACCGGATCGACTCGCTCGACCGGGCGACCCACTTCGTTCTCGACGTGCGTGACGAGATGGAGCTTACCGCGGGGACCATCGCCGGTGCGGTAAACATCCCGCTCAACGAGCTGCGCGGCCGGCTCGGCGAGCTTCCCCGGGACAAGACCATCGTCATCTTCTGCAAGGTCGGGCTCCGCGGTTACCTGGCGGCCCGCATCCTTACCGCGCACGGGTTCACCGGCTGTCTGAACCTTTCCGGCGGCTGGGATACCTACTGTCTCGCCACCACCCGCCAGAGCATCACCAAGGCTTCGGAAGCCACCGGGGAAAACGAAAGGGAGTGCATCATGCCTCAATTACCGATAGAGAACAGGAACGTGGTCAGGGTCGATGCCTGCGGTCTGCAGTGCCCGGGGCCGATCATGCGGCTCAAGCAGGAGATGGACCTCGTGGCCCCCGGCGGGGTGATCGAGATCAGTGCGAGCGATCCCGGTTTCTACAGCGACGTGCAGGCCTGGGCCCGGGCGACCGGAAACCAGGTGAGGAGGCTCGAGGCGAGCAAGGGGACCATCACCGCGCTGGTGGAGAAGGGACATCACCACGAGGTGGCGGTCACCACCGGCAGAGGCGGGAACGACAAGACCATCGTCGTATTCTCGGGGGATCTCGACAAGGTGATCGCCTCCTTCGTCATCGCCAACGGCGCCCTCTCCATGGGGCGCAAGGTCACCATGTTCTTCACCTTCTGGGGGATCAATGCCCTGCGAAAGCCGGAGAACTGCCCCGGCCTCGGCAAGAACCTGATCGAGGCGGCCTTCGGGATGATGATGCCGCGCGGCAGCCGGAAGCTCTCCCTCTCCCGCATGAGCATGGGGGGAATCGGCGGCAAGCTGATCCGCGGGATCATGAGAAACAAGAACGTCCCCTCCCTGGAGGATATGATCCAGCTCGCCATCCGCGGAGGGGCCCAGCTGGTGGCCTGCCAGATGTCGATGGACCTCATGGGGATCAAGGCCGAGGAGCTCATCGAGGGCGTCCAGTTCGGCGGCGTGGCCGCCTACCTGGAGGCCTCCGAGCACGCCGACAACAACCTCTTCATCTGACCTTTTACCCTCGCCCCTTCAGGGGGGTGGCCGAAGCCCCCCCACAATACCCTCGCCCCCCGGGAGAGGGTGGCCGAAGGCCGCATCCCTTCTCCCCTCGCCCCCCGGGAGAGGGTGGCCGAAGGCCGGGTGAGGGTAGATTTTATAACCTCCCTCACCCCTGCCCCTCTCCCGGAGGGCGAGGGGATATGGAGGTTCCGCCCTCTCCCCCAGTGGGGGCGAGGGGAGAAGGTAACAAGGGGGCGAGGGAAGATGGATTCCTTTTTGCTTTTCCCGCCGCTTCGCGGTATGCTTGCCCCAAATTTTCATGAGGGGGCAACAGATGAGCATACTTCCCGAAGGTGAGGAACTGAGACGCGCGGTCAAGTGGGTTTCCGGCAACATCCAGGAGTACCCCGACAAACCGGTCCCGCCCATGGTCCAGGAAGCGATATTCAGGTTCAACCTCTCCCCCAAGGACGCCGAGTTCCTGATCATGTTCTTCCGCGAAAGCACCAAGAAGAAAGAGTAGCACCACCCTTTCCTGCCCGGTTCCTGCCACCCGCAGCACTCCACGCAGTGCCGGTGACCTGCACCTCTCCCCTCCCGTTTCCCGGGAGGGGGGGATGAGGTTAGCCCAGCGCGAGCACTCGCCGAAAAATATATTATAATCCTCTAACGTATTCCTCATTTTCCCCGTACCCGCATCACAACAGCAGCATCGCCTCATCCAGTTTCCGGCCCCCACCGGGAACCGGGGCGTCGTTCGGCGTCGACCTCACGATCCGTCAGAGGAGAGCGAAAATGGCCAAGAAGCTGCAAACCGTCCTGATCGTTGACGATTCCCCCATCTCCAGGAAGATGCTGAAGAGCTGTTTTCCCAAGGAGCGAGAGTTCCAGTTCCACGAGGCGGGTGACGGCCTGCAGGCCCTCAACCTCTACCGGGAGCTCCGTCCCGACCTGGTCACCCTCGACCTCACCATGCCGGTGATGGACGGTTTCACCGCGCTCTCGGAGATCCGCGCCTTCGACCCCGAGGCGACCGTCATCGTCTGCACGGCCGATGTGCAGGACAGGAGCCTCCAGGAGGTGACCGAGAAAGGCGCCTTCATGATCCTCGCCAAGCCCCCCAGCAAGGGGAGCGTGCTGGAGGCGCTCGCCAGGGTGGAGGAGTCGGCATGAGCGAAGCAATCATCAGCGAGATGACAATTGCCCACGCGCCGGAACTCGACCTCTTTCTAAGCGAGGAAAGCCAGCAGCGGATCATGTCGGCCGACGAGCGGGACACCCTCCAGGAGATGATGAACATCGCCTTCGGCCGCGCCGCCGCCTCGCTCGCGGAGGTGATCAGCATCTTCGTCAGCCTGAGCGTTCCCTGCGTGCAGCTCCTCAAGGGGGAGAAGCTCACCGTCTACCTGGAACAGATGGTGGGGCCGGGACCGGAGATCAGCATCGTGGAGGAGAGGTTCTACGGGGAAATGGCGGGGAGCGCCTTCCTGGTCTTTCCGGCCGACGCGGGAGGGCAACTGGTGCCGCTATTTGGCGACGAGGAGACCCTGTACGAGGGGGAAGCGCGCGAAGAGGTGGAACACGACGCGCTGCTCACCACCGGGGGGATCCTGATCGGCGCCTGCGTGGGGAAACTCGCCGAACTGTTGGGGGACCAGGTGAGCTATTCGCCGGCCAAGCTGGTGGCTAAAACCCAGGGGAAGGCCATCCCCGCCACCCTGTGCGATCCCGACGCGGTGGCCATCGTGCTGAAGACCGATTTCGCCTTCCGGGAGGAGTCGGTCCAGGGATTCCTCTTCCTGGTCACCAGCCAGGAGTCGATCGGCTGGCTGAAGGAGGCCCTGGCCGAGTTCCTCTCCCAATACGAGGGATGACATGGAGGGACTCCCGGCACAGATCCTGGAAATCATCGACCTCGGCGTCGTCGTCGTGGACGCCGAGTTCCGGGTCTGTTACTGGAACCGGTGGATGGCTCTCCACAGCGGCATACCGGCGGAGGCCATTACCGGGAGCTCGATCTTCGAGACCTACCCGAAGCTGAACACCCCCGAGTTCCTCCGCGGGGCCCGCATGTCACTCACCTTCGGCTCCCCCGCCGTCTTTCCGCAATCCCTGCATCACTACCTCTTCCCGTTCAAGGTGGTCGGCACCCCCAACGGGATGTTCGACCTCATGCAGCAGCACTGCACGAGCGCGCCTTTGCGCGAACCGGACGGGGAGATCGGGCACCTCTTGATCACCGTGCAGGACGTGACCGAGCGGGTCATCTCGCAGCTTAGGCTTCGCGAACTGAACATCCGCGACCAGTTGACCGGCGCCTACAACCGCCGCTACCTCGACCACCGGCTCGCCGACGAGGTGAAGCGCCACGCCCGCCACAACCGCGCCTTGAGCGTCATCATGATCGATATCGACTTTTTCAAGAAGGTGAACGACCGCTACGGCCACGAGGCGGGGGACCGGGTGCTCGCCGGTGTAGCGGGAAAACTGATGGCGACCGTCCGGAAGACCGACTGCCTGGTACGCTACGGCGGCGAGGAATTCTGCTGCATCCTCCCCGAGACCCCCCTGGAAAACGCCTGCGTGCTGGCCGACCGCTTCCGGAGCAGCGTCGAGCGGCTCGCCATCGCAACAGGGAGCAGGGAACTCAGGGTGACCATCAGCCTGGGAGTCGCGCAACTTTGTCCCGAGGACACCCCCACCACCCTGTTGAAGCGTGCGGACGATGGGCTCTACGCTGCCAAGCAGTCGGGCCGCAACCGGGTCATGGCGCGCTAGCCGGAAAGTTTTTTCCACCGCGGGCGGGGAGCAGGCAGAGGAGAGCGGCAACGGGTACGGAAAAGGGGGAGCGGCAGCCAGCGAGCCGATCCCCCTTTTCTTGCATTTGACGAAAATCTCAATTAAATCTTGTGAAAATTTCTGACTGCACCATGAACGATAACGGGAGGTTAGCGCCAACTTCGGCGCGCCGAAACGGGCCATTCTCAACCATCCCGCTCCCGCCTACTCCGGGTAGCGTCGGTCGAGCACCTTCATGACGGCGTCGACCACCTCGTTGGGAGCGATGTCGGTCAGGCAGCGGGCCTTCTCGGGGCAGGACGGGGTGGTGCCGAAACGGGTGCAGGGGGAGCAGGTGAGCCTCTTGTTGAGGATGAGGTCGAACTCTCCCTGGGGTCCCCACTTCTCCTCGATACCGGGACCAAAGAGTGACACGGTCGGGATCCCGAGCCCGACCGCCAGGTGCAGCACCCCGGAATCCCCGGAAACGAGCAACAGGGAGCGCGCGATGACCGCCGCAGTCTCGGCCAGGGTGGTCTTCCCGGCCAGGTTGGTCCCGCCGCACCACTTCACGATGTAGGCCCCCTCTTCGGCATCCTCCTCCCCCCCTACCACCACGATGGAAAGTCCCCGCAGCGAGAGATGATCGGCGACCCGGCGGAAGCGCTCCATCCCCCAGCGCCGCTCGGGAATGCTCGCCCCCGGGAAGATGGCCAATAGCGGGCGGCCGGCGGGGACGAACGCCTCGGCCCTGGCGGCGGCGTCTTCCGGGATGGTGAGAAAGGGGGTCTCCAGGGAGGGGGGAGGCTCGATGCCGAGCGGGGCGAGGAGGTCGAAGAAGCTTTCCGCCTCGTAACGGTCGTGGGAGTACGGGATCCGGTGGGCGAAGAGGCGCCTGCGGTTGTTGGTGGCGAAGCCGATGGAGACCGGGGCGCCGGCCAGCCGGGCGATGACGCCGGAGAGACGGTGCCACTGCTCGCTGTCGATCACCAGGTCGTAGTTGCCGCGCACCGCCTGGGCGAGCTGGGAGGGATCGTCGTAGAGAATGACGGAGGCGACCGCCGGAGCTAGCGAGAAGGCGGCGGCGTTGCGGCGCTCGGCGAGGACGGTGATCTCCGCGCCGGGGTAGCGCCTCTTCAGGGCGTTCAGCGCCGGGATCAGGAGGACGGCGTCGCCGATCCCCCCGGGTCGGATCACCAGGATACGGGATATCTCACCATGCTGCCGTTCGCGGGCGGAAGGGAGCAGCGCCGCTCCCACGGTGCCCAGGACGGCATCTACTTTTTTCAGGATCTTAATGCGGCTCAACGGTAATTCCTCTTCTGAATTTGGTTTCTAAAAACACCCTCGCCCACCCTTCGGCCCCCCCCCTCCCCTATTCCATCCCCCCTCACCCCGTCGGGGGGAGAGGGGATGGGTGAGGGAAGATTTTACTCCCCCCGGAGCGTTCTCTCCGTCTTTCCGGCCAGGATGCGGTCAACCGCCTCCACTCCCTGCATGAAGCAGTGGTCCATGTTCCCCACCTCGTACTTCCAGGCGCCGAACCGCCCACGGGAGTAGATCCCTCTTTCCTCGAGCCAGGGCTGAATCGCCTCCAGCGCCCGGTCGCGGCCGAGGGTCGGCACCGGATAGGAGTACGGGATGTCGATCAGGTAGCGGCTCACCACCCGCTTTGCCTCCCCTGCCGACAGCAGCCCCGAGTCGATGAGCCCCCGCATGGTCGCCTCCACGATTCCCCCCTTCTCCTCCGGCTTGGTGGGGGAATAGGTGGTCTCGCACATAAGGGAGAAGTAACGGGAGGTATCGCCTCCCGGGACGTTGGCGGCGGCGTAGTTGTGGAAGTTGGTGACCCGGTAAAAAGGCGAGTTGCTCTCCGGGAAGTACATCCAGCATTTCGAATCGTCGCGGCGTCCGCCGATCCCCACCCCCACGATGAGTCCGCCGTTGTGGACGAGCCCGCACGCCTCCTCGCGTAGCCGCTCCGGTGCGTCGGCGCAGGCACCGATCAGGAGATCCAGCGGAGAGGTGTTGATGAGGACGTCATAGCGCTCGATGTGGCCATCGGAAAAGGTGATCTCCCGGGCGGCGCTGTCGACGGAAACCATCTCCCGCCCGAGGTGGAGCCGGCCGGCGAGGCGTTTCGCGATGCCGCGGAAGATGGCGCCGGTCCCCCCCTCTTTCGGGAACTTGAAGGTATTGTTGGGGCCCCAGCTCAAGTCGTCTATCCCTTGGGAGATGTTCCGTTCGATCCGCGCCAGGTCCACCACGCTCACCCGCTCGGCGATCCACCCCTTGCTCATCAGCTCGAGCGGCGTCCCCCACACCTTCTTGTTGTACGGCTCCATGAAGTGCTTCACGATGCCGGCGCCGAAGACCGCGTCCATCCACTGCCGGAAGTGGGCCGCCTGCTGCGGCGTTCCCGAGAGCTCCCGCAGGCCGTCCACGCACTCCTTGAGCGCCTCATCGGGGAGATAACGGACGTTGTTCTGGAAGGGATAGGGCACCCAGGTGTTGAGGATACGCACCCAACTCTCCCGCTGGTGCTCGTGGTAGGCATCCCCCAAGGCCTCGGCAACCGCGGCGTCGAAATAGGGGTAGTGGGAGAAGAGGACATGCCCGCCGACGTCCCAGGTGAACCCGGCCTGGTCGACGAAGGAGGCGGAAAGCCCCCCGACGTAGTTCTCCTTCTCGAAGAGCTGCCAGTCGTGGTGGCCGATTTTTTCAAGATGGTAGGCGGCCCCGAGCCCGCACGGGCCGGCGCCGAGGATGACGATCTTCATCAAATTACCTTGTCGTTTCGCTAAATGCCGAGCCGCCCCCGCAGATCCAGTATCCGCTGGGCAAGGTGCTTGGCGAAAAACTGAATCCAGGCGAGCGGCATGTTGTAGCCGTGAGCCTTCAGGGCCCGGATGTTCTCGCTGAACCCCTGGTAGATGTGCTGGCCGCTCGCGCCGCCGGCCTGCATCCGGACCAGGACCGCGGGAAGATAGCGGATCTCCACCCCCGCTTTTTGCCAGCGCAAAAACAGCTCGAAGTCCATGTGGGAAAACCGGTAACTCAGGTCGAAAAGCCCGAGGCGGCCGAAGAGTTCCCTTCTCGCGTAGCAGGTCGGATGGTTGAACAGGATCATCCGCCACGGGATCCACCAGTAGCGCGGAGGGGCGAGCCTCTTTAAGAGGCGGTCGCCGTCGTAGAGGAGAAGGTCCGCGTGCAGCACCTCGGTCTCAGGATGCTCCTCGAAATAGCTGCCGACCGTGGCGAGGGCACCGGGGAGAAGGGTGTCGTCCGAGTTGATGAAGCCGACGAGTTCCCCGGTGGCGAGGGCCACTCCCTTGTTGAAGGCGTCGGAGATGCCCCGGTCGGGTTCGCTCACCCACTTCGAGATCCGGTCGCCGTAGGAACGGACGATCTCCATGGTGTCATCGGTCGAACCGCCATCGACGATGATGTACTCGAGCTTCCCGTCCCACTCTTGGGCCAGCACGCTGTCGATGGTCCGGCGGATGGTGGCCGAGGAGTTACGGCAGATGGTAATCAGCGAGATGGTCGGCATAGCTCCTCGTAGAGACCGGCATAACGTGTCGCCACCCGCCCGATGGCGAACTCCCGGAGAACCTTGTCCCTCCCCCGCCTCCCCAGCGCCGCCGGCCGCTCGCCGTCGGCGAGCGCCCAGAGGATGCCGCGGGCGAAGTCATCCGCGTCGTAGGCGGCCGCCAGGTAGCCGTTCTCCCCGTGCTCGACCAGGTCGGCCATCCCCCCCGCCGCGAAAGCGACACAGGGGGTGCCGCAGGAAAGCGACTCCAGCACGGTGGTGGAGAAGTTCTCCAAAAGCGCCGGCGCGAGGTAGAGATCGGCGGCGTTGTAGGTGAGCGAGATGCCGAGGTCGTCCTGCAGCCGGCCCGCGTAGCGCACCTCCACCGGCAGCTCCAGCGGTTCGGGGGGGGGCGCGGAGCCGACCACCAGCAGCAGATGGGCATCGGCGAAACCGGCCACCTCGCGGGCGCAGGACTCCAGCGCCCTGACCAGGAGATGGAACCCCTTGTGGTGGTGCCTCGCCCCGTCCACCGCGCTGAAGAGGAGCACCTTTGTGGCGGGATCGATCCCCAGCATCCTCTTGGCGGCCTCCTTGTCGGCCGGGGCGAAGACGGCTGCATCGATGCCGTTGGGGATCACCTCGATCCGCCGCCCGGCCATCACCGAGCTCTCGGCCGCCCGGCCGGCAAGCCAGCGGCTCGGCGCCACCATCACCGGCTTCAGGCGCCGGACACTCTGCTCCTTCATTCCCCACAAAAGCCGGGAAAGGTCGCAGCCGAGGGAGGAGCCCAACTGGGGGCAGCGGCCGCAGCGCTCCCGGAAGGAGCCGCAGCCGTGGGGGACATGGCAGCCGCCGGTAAAGGGCCACGAGTCGTGCAGGGTCCAGACCACCGGGGCCACGATGCGGGGAAGCGAGGCGATTGACGCCATCCCCTCGCCGATCCAGTGCAGGTGGACGATATCGGGCGCGAGGCGGTTCAACTCCCCCACCGTCGGGCTCGGCACCAGGCCGGGGGAAAAAGGGGCGTCGCAGCGGCTTCGGTAGAGGGCCAGCGGCAGGCGGTCGAGGACGTTGCGGGCAAGCCCCATCCCGCGCCCCAGCACCCCTTGCGGACCAAGCACGGTCGGGTCGTCCGAAAACTTCCGCTGCACGAGCATGCGCGACTCCACCCCGAGGCCGAGAAGCCCCTGGTGCAGCCGATAGGCGGCCCTGGCGGCGCCGCCGAAGGTATCCGATGAGTTGACCGCTATGATCTTCATGCCAGAAAGAACCTCTCCAGGATAAAACTCCTCGCAACCTCGATGCCACTTCCCCGGCGTCACACGAGGAGAAAACGGTCGAGCCGGGCGGCAAACTCGGTCACGCCCCAGTCGCGCACCAGCTGACGCGGGATCTGCATCGGGTCGGTCCAGGGGCGTGCCTGGCCCGGGAAATTGGCGGCGACCCGCCGAAAGCCGGCATCCCGGCAGATGCGGACCGATTCCCTGGTGAAATCGCCTGGGCAGCCGAACGGATAGGAAAAGACGGTGATCTCGCGGCCGCAGATCTCCTCCAGCCGGCGCTTGGACGCGAGGATCTCGTCGCGTTGCTCTTCGGCGCTGAGGGCGCAGAGCCGGGGATGATTGACGCAGTGGGCGCCGATGGTCGCCCAGGCGCTTTGCGAAAGGAGCCTGACCTCGTCGGCGGTAAGCGGCCGGTGGCTCTCCCGCCCTTCCCTGCCAAGGCCCGCCCAGTTGCGGATAGCGGCAATGGCGTCTTGGAGGGTGGCCGGGGGGAGGCCTCTTAAAAGCGGGTGCAACTGGTCGTAGCAGCGCCGCCTTCCCGCTGCCGTGGCGGTCTCCCAACGGTAGTTTTTGCCCTCGATGGGGAGCGCGAGCGAGGCAGGGAAATCCCCCCCGCCAAGGAGCAGCCGCTCCAGTTCGTCCCACCAGAGCTCGTCCTTGGTGCCGAGCCCGCCGGTGGTGACGAAGAAGGTCGCCGGCACCTGCTCCTGTTCCAGAATGGGAAGGGCCTCGAGATAGTTGTCGGCGTAGCCGTCGTCGAAGGTGACCACCACCGACGGCTCACGGACCTTCCCCCACTCCGCCTCGAACCTCAAAACCGGGAAGTGATCCTTCAGGTAACGCATCTGGTCCCTGAAGTGGGGAGGCCCCACCGCCAATAGCTGCGGGTCGGCAGCAAGGGACGTCACCCGGTGGTAGATGAGCACCACGACCGGCGGCACGACGGGGTTGATCAGGAGCGAGCCTGCGGCCTGGAAGGTATCCAGGGCAGTGCGGGCGAGCCTGCGGATCACGCGGCCTCCTTCGCGCACAGCACGGTATAGGCGTGGCCGACCAGTTCCGCCACGTTGCGGCCTAGCCACCTCACCGCCATCCTCCTCAGAAATACCTTCACGGCGGCGACCACAACGGCGACCGCGGTCTTCCGTTTCCCGGCCATCACGAAGGTGCTGTGGAAGAAGACTTCCATCTCGTTGATGCTCACCCGGTCCGCCAGCGGCACGAACCCCTCCGTCCGGAGCAGAAACCGGAACAACATGGGGTGGTAGACGTTGATGTGCCCGTAGGCGAGGAAGTGGTCCACCTTGCGGTCGACATCGTAGATGAAATCGAGGGGGATCTCGATCACCTGGTGGCGGGAGACCCGACGGATCTCCCTCAGCAGCGCCCGGGGAAATTCCACATGCTCGATGACGTGGGACAGGATGACCAGGTCGAAAAATTCGTCATCGTAGGGGATCCGGTAGCCGTCGTACTGCTGCACCTCCTTAAGTGACGCGATCCCCCGCTTTCCGATCTCGTCCACGCTGCTTCGCGAGATGTCGATGGCGTAAAGGCTGTCGCAAAACCCGGCCTCGTCGAGCAGCGCGAGGATGCTCCCATCGCCGGCGCCGACGTCCAAGACCCTGCCGGCCCTGGGGAGGTCGCGGCACACCTCCAGGATGTTTTGGACCTTCTGCTTGGCGCAGACCATCCTCCAGGCGGAGACACCGGCCTCGTACTGTGCGTCGTACCTTGTTTGCAGATTCTCGCTAACCTTCACCGCGTCCTCGTCTGTTGCCGATGTTGGTCCTGATGATCCGGTCGAGCTCCGGAGCCCGATGGGCGAAGGTGTGGCTGGCAAGGGTCCTCTTTTGCCCGGCAGCGGCGATCCGCTCCCGCTCGGCGGGGTGCTCGCACAGCCAGCGGACCTTCTCGATGCACTCCTGCGGCGAGCGGTAGAGGACCACTTCGCGGTCCGGCTCGAAGAGCTCCGCGAAGTTCTCCTTCCAGTCGGCCACCATGCACCCCCCCACCCCGGTGATCTCGAAGAGCCGCATGTTCGAGGCGAAGCGCGGGGAGGAGTCGGCATGGATGTTGAGGGAGATCTTGGAGGCGGCCTGCACCTGGAACATCTCCATTCCGTAGACCTCGCGCCTGAGAAACGGCTTGAGCCCCGGATGGACCAGGAAGGCGGGAGGAGTTTCCCGCTCATTCGCTATCCACCCCACCTGGGGGAGCGAGGCGAGCCGCTTCGGGTCGACCCCCATCCTCTTCATAAGGTTGAAGGCGTGGTAGATCCAGACCGACAGCTGCGCCTTGGCGTCGTTGACGGCACCGAGCCTCGCGCTCGACGAGAAGATGGTGATCCCGGTCACCTTTGCCAGCTCGAGGAGCAGCTCCTCGCGCTTGAGATGAAACTGGCTGGTCCGGATCAGCTGCCCGATGAAGGTGAGGTCGTAGCGCTTCTCCCCGGGGGCGAGCCGGTCGTTGATCCGGGGGTCGAAAGCGTGGTGAAGCTGGGTCGCCGGCACTCCCGCCCTGCGCAGGATGTCCACCGACTCCTGGGCGCAGGAAAGCACCAGGTCGAGGTGCCTCCAATGCTGCGAGTTCGGAATCGCGCTCCCCGTCCACCCGAGGGCGAGCCTCAGGGAAGGAACCTGCTCCTTGATGGCGGCCAGTATCCGTTCGTCGTCGTGGTCGTACCAGAGGACCTCCGGCTGGAAGCGGCGCACCTGCTCGATGACTATCTCGGCAAGGCCGGCACGCTGGGGGTCGGGGAAGCAATTCTCCGCGGCCCAGGCCCGCTGCAGCGGCTCCGCGTCGAGATAGATGTCGAGCCCCTGGTAGCCGAAGGGCTCGAGTGCATGGGTCCAGAAATCCGCCCCCCCGTAGCCGTCCCGGTCGAGCGCCTCCTTCTGCGAGGCAAAGCACGCCCCCGCAAGCTGCGGCCGCGCCGCGTAGAACTGCCGGAGGTAGGATGGTCCAAGGGAAGTGATCCTCACGATCTTCATGCAACGCCCCCCGAACTTTTCGCGGTCTCGCGGTAGATCTCGCTCAGCAACCGGCCGCTCAAGGAAACGTCGTACTCCTCTTCGACGTGCCGGCGCGCGGCCCGGCTGAAGCGCTGGTATTCGTCGTCATCCATCAGGTAAAACCGCTCGATGAGGGCCGCCACCGCCGGGACGTCGCCTTCCGGCGCGAGCAACCCGGTCTCGCCGTGAACCACCTCGTCGGGAATATCGCAGTGGGTAGTCGCGATTACCGGCATCCCGGTCGCCTGCGCATCGAGCAGCACCACCGGCGCCCCCCCCTCGCAGTCCCGGGAGGCGCTGTAGCGGCTGGGGTGAATGAAGACGTGGTACTGGGCGAAAAAGTTGTGCAGTTCCTCGAACGGCACACCGTCCACCATCTCCACCCGGCCGGTAAGCCCCAACTCCCTGATCCGGTCCTGGATCCGGCTGCGCACTCCATCCTGCTCCTTTCCCACCAGGGTGAGCGTCATCTCGGGGCAGCGTGCGAGGGCCTGGGCGAAGGCCTCCACGGTGACATCGTACCCCTTCTTCTCCGTGAAGCTCGCCATCTGCAAAAGGCGCAAACGGCCTATGGTTTTCTCCCGTTTGAACAGCGGGATGCCGCTGGGATCGACCCCTAGGTGAAGCACCCTGACCTTGGAGGGGGGGCATCCCATCTCGATCAGCCGGCTACGGCCGAATGCCCCCTCGGTCAGGAACATGCTGGCCTCCCTGAAAAGGGTCTGGTAGCGCATGGCCCACTTCGGATCGCTCCCCGGGAGCCATTCATAGTCGTAGCCGTAAAAGGAGACCACCAGCGGCAGGGAAAGCGCCCTGGCAAGCCAGAGATAGTCCCAGGCCATGAAGGAGAAATGGGCGTGCAAAAGCTGCAGCTTCCTGCAGCGCCAGATCACCCAGGGGCGCCAGGCGAGCAGGAGGGCCAGGCGGGTCCTCGACAAGATCCCGTGGGCGGCCGGGGTGCCCGGGACGCAGTGCCGCGCCAGGGGACCGACCACGAACCGGACCCCGGGGAGGGGAAACCTTCCCTCATTGGCGAGGTTCGCGGTCACCACGGTAAGCTCCACTCCGGGCAGTCCCTTAATGAGCCTATAGCACCAGTTTTCGGTGGCGACCAGGTAGCAGTGCAAGAGCTCCCCTACCCTGACCGGGCCAGCGCCCGAGGAGGCCGGTGCCCCGGCTGGGAAACGTGGGGTGCCGGCCGTCACTTCGCCCCTCCCGCCACCATCTCCGCCAGCCGCCGCCCCTTCCTCGCCGCGAGCTCCAGGTACGGCGTCTTCAGAAAAACGGAAAGCCGGTCGAGCAGCCTCAGCCGGTATCCCTCGCCCAAGGCAGCCACCTCGCCGAACCTCCTCTGGAGAACCAGCTCGCCGGCAATCTGCGCCACGATCTCGGCGATCCTTCGGTCCGCCCCCCCCGCGAGCCTCACCCGGAACTCCGGGAACTCGGCGAGGATCCCCTCCGCGCTTTTTAATAGCGCGCGGGTGATTTCCACCCGGTTGGACGACTTGTTGGCGCCGTGGTAATGGACCACCGCGGTCGGCTTGTCGAGATAGGCGGCCCGGAAGGTGATGGCGATCCTCTGCAGCAGGTCGGAATCCTCGTTGTAGCGCAGCGACTCCTGGTAGCGGAAGCGCTTGAAGACGTGGCTGCGGTACAAGAGGCAGCAGACGTAGGCCCTGGTGGTGAAGAAGTGCTCCTGCGCGAAGCGGGCGGGGTCGCCGGCTGCGGTCGGATAGACCAGGGTGTCCCTCCCCCCCAGGCGGACGAAGGCGGGGCTGTAGACGAAATCGGCGCTGCTTTTCTCCAGGGTGGCGACCAGATCCTCGATGGCGGTGGGGAGCCACTCGTCGTCGGAGTCGAGGAAGGCGACCGCGTCGCCGGTGGCGAGCGAGATCCCCATGTTGCGGGCCGACGCGCAGCCGCCGTTACTCTTTCTCACGTACCTGACCGGCCGCGAGAGTCTCGCGCTGCAGGCGGCTACCACCTCACCGGTGTCATCGGTAGAGCCGTCGTCGACCACGATCACCTCGAGCTCTCGGTAACTCTGGGCCACGATGCTTTCCAGTGCCCTCCCGATGAGGTGCGCCCGGTTGTAGGTGGGGACGATCACGCTGACCAGCATGGCCGTCATAGTTTCATTCTCTTCTTTACGGCCTGCCCCAACTGCTTCACCCTCCCGTTGTAGAGCCGCGCCACCAGCGGGATCTCCAGGGCGGCGATCACTCCCTGCATGAAAACGGCCCTGGCGACCCCCTTGCCGCGCAGGTCGTTTCTGAAGGTCTCCAGGCGGTAACGGCGCCGGTACTTTCTCTCCAGCCGCTCCTTCGCCTCCTGGGTGAGGCGCAGGGCGGTCTTCTTTTCCTCGAGCGTCATCCCCGGCCCGTCGAAGTAGGGAACCCGCTCGTACTCGGCCAGGTCGTTCAGGTAATGGTCCGGCTCCATGAGGAGGGTGCCGTGCTCGGTCACCCACTCCATCAGGGTGGTGTCCGGGATCGGCATGAGGCTGCCGAAATTGCAGCCGCCGCTGGCGTACTTTTCCGCGAAGGCGATCGATTTCCTCACGTCGTCCAGGGTCTCGTGGGGGCTCCCCACGATGAAGTAGAGCACGACGTAAAAGCCGAGCTCGTTGGCGCTTCTTACCGCCGCCTCGATCTCCTCGATGGTCTCGTGCTTCTTCAGCACCTTGAGGATCTCGTTGGAGGCCGACTCGACGCCGAAGGAGAGGTGGGTGAAACCGGCCCGCTTCATGGCGCTAAGGAGCTCGTCGTCCACCCGGTCGGCCCTCACACCCGAGACGTAGAAATCCAGATCCTCGAAGCCGGCTTGCTCCAGCAAGGCGCAGAGCTCGAGGATCCTCCCCTTCTGCAGGGTGAAGTTGTCGTCCACGAAGTTGAAGCGCCGGTAGCCGAGGCGGTACCAGTAGGCGATCTCCTGGAAGATGTTCCCCGCGCTCCTGAACCGGAACTTCCGGCCGAGCATGCTCTTCGACTGGCAGAAGATGCAGTCGTACGGGCATCCGCGGGAGGAGCAGAGAAAGACCCCGGAGTGGTAGCGGGTGAGATCCAGCGACCGGTACCTCGGGAAGGGGATCAGGTCCAGGTCGGCCACCAGCTCGCGCTCGCCGTTGAAGACGATCCGGGAGCCCTGGCGGTGGATCAACCCCTTGATGCTCTCCACACTGGCCCCCTGGCAGAGCTCCCTCATCGGGTACTCCCCTTCCAGGGAGACGCCGAAATCGAGGGCCGCGCACTGCTCGAGCACCTTCGTCTTCCAGGCGGTCAGGTGGGGCCCGCCGCCGATCACGGGGATGGCGGGGAAGCGCTTTTTGACCGCCTCGATCACGGCGTAGTGGTGGCGGTAGCGGAAGGTCATCAACGAGACCGCGATGAGCTCCGGCCGGAACGCCTCGATCCGCTCGAAAAGGTACTCCAGCGGCCACCCCTTCCCCATGTCGACCACGGCGGTCTCCACGCCGATCTCTTCGAGGACCTCGCACAGGTAGCCGATCCCCATCGGGGGGAACTGGTTCTCGCCGCCGTAGTGGTTCCCGGGGTAGTTGGGATAGATGAAAAGCACGCGGCCGTATTTCAAGGGTCCACTCATCTGACGTCTTCCACCTTCAGTCATTTGCCCCCGTGAGGACCGCCTTCACCGAGGAGATCACGTCCTCCACGTCCTGGTCGGAGAGCTTGGGGGAGAGGGGGAGGCTCACGGTCTGCCGCCCGATCCGCATGGCATGCGGGTAGTCCTGCGGCCTCCAGCCGAAGGTATCCTGGTAGTACGGGTGTTCGGGGAGGCTCAGGTAGTGCACCCCGACCCCGATGTTGCGGGCGGTCATCAGATCGAGGAAGCGGTCGCGGGAGATCCCGGTTTTCGCCTCGTCGACCAGGATGGTGTAGAGATGGCGGGCATGCCTGGTCTCCTTTTCGACGGGAGCGGGAATCCCGACCGGCAGAGCTCCGAAGGCCTCGTCGTAGCGTGCCCAGATCAGCTCCCTTTTGGCCCAGTTCTTCTCCACCCGGGCCAGTTGGTGGATGCCGATGGCGGCCTGCAGGTCCATCATGTTGTACTTGTAGCCGCACTCGACGAGGTAGTAGTGCTTGAAACCCTCGTCGCCGAAACGCTTCCAGGCATCCTTGCTCATGCCGTGCAGGCCGAGGATCTTGATGCGGCCGATGTCCTCCTCCCGCTGGGCCACCACCATCCCCCCCTCGCCGGTGATGACGTTCTTGGTGACGTAGAAGGAGAAGCAGCCGAAATCACCGAAGGTGCCGGCCTTGCGGCCGCGGTATTCGGTTTCGATGGCGTGGGCGCAGTCCTCGATGACCTTGAGGCCGTGGCGCTGCGCGATGGCCATGACGGCGTCCATGTGGCAGGGGCGCCCGGCAAAATGGACCGGGATCACGGCCCTCGTTTTGCCGGTCACCCTCCGCTCGATCTCGGCGGGGTCGATGTTCATGGTGACCGGGTCGATGTCGGCCAGGACCGGGGTCCCCCCGGCGTGGATGATGGCGTTGACGGTGGCGCAGAAGGTAAGCGGGGTGGTGATCACCTCGTCGCCCGGCCTGATGCCGGCAGCCACCATGCTCAAGTGGAGCGCGGCGGTGCAGGAGTTGAGAGCCGCGACGTGGCTCACCCCCTGGTAGGCCGCAAAGTCGCGCTCGAACCGCGCCACCCGGGGGCCGGTCCCCAGCCAGCCGCTCTTCATGCAGGCCACCACTTCTTCGATCTCCGGTGCCTCGATGGCCGGAGCCCCGTAAACCAGGAAACCGGCTCTCACCTCGTTGTTATCCGTCATAGCTTTATCAGTCCTTGACCTGGTCGAGCAACTCGCGGCTCATGGGGTTAAGAAAGAACTCCCTGTTGCGGAAGATACGGTCGTCGTCCCACTCCCACCACTTCAAGGCCAGCAAGCGGTCGACGATCTCCTCGTCGAAGCGGTACTTGATGACCTTGGCGGGGCTTCCGGCGGCGATGGCGTAGGGGGGGATGGTCCCGGTGACCACGCTGTTGGCGCCGATGACCGCACCGTCGCCGATGACGGCACCGGAAACCACCACCACCTGGGAACCGATCCAGACGTCGTTTCCGATCACGATCGCCCCCCGGGATGCCATGTCCTCGCCTTGATCGCGGCCAAACACGTTGCTCGCAAAGAAGTAGCTGCTGCAGCGGTCGATCCGGTGGTTGTATTCCTGCATCGAGACGTTGCGGGCGATCGAGCAGAAACTGCCGATGGTGACGGGATTGAGCCGGCAGTAGATGTCGATGTTGGGCCCCCACAGGCTGGTGTTGCGGCCCAGGGTAACCTCCACGCCGTCGGCCAGGATGAAGCTCTCCTTGACCACGGAGTTCTTTCCCACGGTGACCTTCCCGTGAAGCTGGGAGCTCACGATCCTCGCGGCCGGATGCACCGAAGCGGCGGCCGAAACGGTGGAAAAGTCCAGGTCCCTGGGGTGGGCAAGCGCCTGCAAGGCCTTGGCAACGAAGCGCCGTACTCTATTAACCAGATCCGCCATGGTACCTCTCGTGGGTGAAACAGGGGATGGTGCCTTCACACGGCCCGCCCGCCGCCAGGGGGCGCCGGTCGGTCGGCACGCTGCCGGATGCCGACGCCATCCAGGAAGGCGCGGATGGCAGCCTCCGACTCCTCCGCAGAGGCGAAGAGGCGGCGGGAGGCGGCAAGACAGCGCGCCGAGTCGATGGTTTCGCTCTCCTTGATCCGTTGAACCAGCTCCTCGGCCGAGCCTGCGGCGAGCATGACGCCCCCCTCGATGAACTCGCGGTACACCACGGCCCCCTCGTCGGTAACGGTCACGGAGGGGAGGCCGAAAGCGAGAGCCTCCAGGGCGCAAGTGGAGCTGCCGGTGATCAGGACCTGGCTGATGGCCATCAGCGACAGGAGCGGCGCCTGGGTTGCCGTCACGAACTCCACTTTGGAGGGGTGGAGGGCCTCCAGGCGCCGGTGGATTATCCCTTTTTCCCCCTCCGGGGTGGCGGGATGCAGGCGCACCAGCCAAAACCAGTCGTCGGGGGACTGGGCTACCGCCTCGGGCACTAGCTCGCTGTAGCGATAGCCGTGCTGGAGGGCAAAGAGGATGACCTTCTTTCCTGCCGCCTGCTTCCTGACCGCGTCGAAGCGGGCGTCGCGGTAGGCCACCGCATGGCTCCGCCAGGCGCTCAACCAGAGGTTGCCGCCGGGGACCGCCTTGCATTGGCTGGCAAAGGCGGGATTGTCGAGCATGACCTTGGTTGCCGGCTCCTCCCCCCAGCACCAGAAGTAGTCGGGCACCAGCTCGAAGGGGGGAGTGATCCCCCTCCCCCAGCCGTCATAGGCGAAATGGCCGATCCCTTGGGCGCCATGCTGCAGGTCCACCGATGCCACCCCCAGGCGGCGGGCGGCCAGGGTGGCGGCCATCACCTCGGCATCGTACCAGCAGACCGAAACGAGGGCCTTGGCCCCTACCTGCTGCAGCCACCGCTGATAGACCAGGCTGCTCCTCTGCAGGGCGCGGATGACCGGTTCGCATTCGCTCCAGCGGTACCGCCTGCCGGCCAGGCGCTCGGCCAAGGAGGCGAAATCCGCGTACCAGGAAGGTTCCGGCAAGGGGGGCAGCTGGGGCGCCTGCAACAACTCCAGCTCCAGCCGGCGCGTGATCCACGCCGAGCGGCGGCACCTCGGCCAGCGCTCTTCGAGCCGCTCCCAGACCAGGGTGGGAACTCCCATCGCCTCCAGGCACTCCGCCAGGGGGTCGGCGTAGATCTCGTAGAGCCCGCCCCCCATCTCCTGGCGTCGCCCCGAGATGGTGAGGATGACGACCTCCCTCCCCGGCGCCAGCAACTCGTCCTGGTGGGGCGCGTCGACCTCGCGCAGCGATGCCAGCTCCCGGTTGAGCCTGAGGGCCTTGAGGCGCCGATTGAGGGACACCGCCGCGGCGCCCAGGAACGGGATGGAGGCTATCGCCTTCCTGAGGTCCACCCCTTCCGGCCCATCACCGGTCCCGCTTTGGCGGGCCACGGCGAGATAGCCGGCGATGACCCGCAGCAGGGGCCATGCATTCCAGTCGTAGAACCGGTACTGCTCGATCGGGTTGGCGATCTCGTAAGCCGAGAGTGCTTTGACGATCTCTTCACTCATCATGGCTTTTTCCCAGGAGGGGTCAGGTCTGCCTGAAGCCCCGAAAACCGGCGTCGGCGGAGAGGTAGAGCCGCTCGGCTTGTTCCACCGTCTGGCGGACGGCGCGGTCGTAGTAGTTGGCGATAAGCTTCTTGTTGGCCTCCAGCAGGGCACGATGGAACTCCTCGTCGCTCAGGTCGGTGAAGTTCACCGCCAGGAGGTCAGAGTTGATGTGCTTGGTCTCGTAGAACTCCTCGCAGTCCTTGAGCAGCCCGTCCGCCATGGCCTGATAGTACAACGGGGAGCCGGGGTACGGGGTCACCGGCCGGATGGTCCGCAACTGCGCGCCGTCGTCGTACTTCAGCAAGAACTCCACGCCCCGGTTGAGCGACTCCAGCGAATCGCCGGGATTGCCGAAGATGATGTTGAAGCCGGGGCTTATGCCGGAGGCGAGCGTGGCCTCGATCCCCGTCACGATCTGGGCGGTAGTCAGGCACTTGTTCATGCGCCGGAGTACCTCGTCGTCCAGGGCCTCGATGCCGTAGTTGATGAAGACGCACCCAGCCCGCTTCATCAGGGCGAGCAGTTCCGGCTTCGCGTAGTTGAGCCTCCCCTGGCAGGCCCACTTCACCTTCATGCCGCTTTTGAGGATCGCTTCCGAAACCTCGGCGGCCCGCGCGGCCGACGATATCAGGAGTTCGTCTGAGAAGTTGAAGTAGTTGATCCCGTAATCGGTGTTGAGAAGGCGCATCTCGTCGACGATGGCTTCCGAGCTCCGGATGCGCAGGCCGTGCTCCATCCGGTAGCAGAAAATGCACTCGAACGGGCACCCCCGGCCGGAGAGAATCGGCATAACGAAGTCGGCGTTGGTCGCGTGCGCGTTCCGTATCAGCCGGTAGTACTCGACCGGGAAGAGATCGTAGGCGGGAAGCGGCAGCGCGTCGATGTCCTGGATCTGCGGACGCCGCTCGTTGACCTGCACGGCGTCGCCGTCCCGGTAGGCGACCCCTGCCAGCCCAGCCAGCGATCTTTTCTCCTTCAGGCGCTGCACAAGCTCGGTGACCGTCTCCTCCCCCTCGCCAATAACGACCGCGTCGGCCTGGGTGCGGCGGAGGAAATACTCCGGCTCCGGCGACGGCCCATGCCCCCCCAGCATGAAGAACGGGCGCCGGCGGGAGCGGTTGACCGCCTCGGCTATCTCGAGCATCTTGCGGTATTGGTAGTACCCTGCGATCACCCCCAGCCCGACAAGGTCAAACTCACGCTCGTCGAGATACGCGGTCAGGGCCGAGGAAGGGGAATGGTGAAGGTCTTGATGGTAGATGGTGACCTGGCACCCCGCCCTTTGGAGCGCCGCCGCGATGTAGGCGGTTCCCTGGGGGAACCAGTGGATGTAGGAGTCGTTGTCGTAGACGACCAGCAGAACTCGCATGCTCAAACCTCTTGGTGAACGGGGGGGACGCTGTCGTCGCCAAACCACCGTCTGGACATGGCCAGCCGTGACGGGTCCAACAGGACCGGCTGCGGCCCCTCGAAGGACAGCGCGGCCCGGGGATGCCCCGGTGCTTCGTTGTTGTTGATCCTCCCCAGCAGCAGGGGGTGCCGTGCGACGTCGCGGTTCAAGCACATCTCCATGGTGAAACCGAAGCGCGCCCCCTGCGCCTTTGCCAGTTGGGCGACCTGCAGCGACACCGACTCCCGGTACCCGAAGGGATAGCTGATACAGGAAGGTGCGCGGCCGGTGATCTCCTCCAGCAAAGCGGAGCAGAGCGCGATCTCCCGCCGGGCCTCGGCCTCGGCTAGGGAAGCCAGCGAGCGGTGACTGTGACCGTGCATGCCGATCGCCTGGAAGCGCCCCTGCAATTCCCTCACCTCGGACGCCGACAGGTAAAACCAGCGGCAGAACTCTCCCTCGTCACACTGCTCGCCAAAGAGCTGGTCGACAATGCCGACCGAGGTGGCGGTGTCGAGGAAGAAGTTGAGCAGGAACTTCACCGCCCGGGCCGGCGGCTCGTCGTAGGGGTAGTAACCGGGCGGAACTTCGAGCCGGTCCGGGTCGGCCAGCACAAGGCCGAACTTCTCCGCCGCGACCTCGCGCACCCGGGAGAGAAACTGGCCGGGAGCGACCACGGAACGCAGATAGTGGAGCTTGTGGATGAAGCAGGCGCGCCCCTCGGCGAGCGGCGCGGTGTTCACGAAACAGATGAAAGGGATCTGCTTCCCTTCCAGGATGGGAACCGCCTCCGCGAACTGCTCCTTGAGGCCGTCGTCGAAGGTGATCACCGCGGCGTTGCGGGGAAGCTCCCCTTCTCCGAGGGCAGCCTTTTCCAGCTCGCCGGCGCCGACGAATTCGAGGTGGCGCCCCAGCAGGTCGACCTGCTCTGCGAACTCACCGGGGGTGATCCCTATGATCCCCGGATAGGGGTAGCGGTGAGCGCTCCCCAGGTAGTGGTAGTTGACCGCCAACAGGAACGGTTGGCCGTTCCGCGGCCGGTGCCGGGGGAGGTTCATCGCGGGTCCTTGGCCACCTCGAACAGCACGTGGTAGAGGCTGATCTCCATGTTCAGGCCGTTCCAGAGCATCCGCCTTCCATCCGGGCCCGGCACGGTCCACGACCTCATCGGGTTCTCCTCCCTGCGGGGAATGTCGAAGGGCATCTCATGCTTGACGAAGCGATGCGATGCCACCTCGGGGTGCCTATCCAGGAAGGCGGCCACCGAGGCCAGAGCGAACTTGTTCCAGCCGGCGATCGGGAGATCGCTCCCCGCCACCCGGTACCGGATCAGGAGGTCGATGGGCTCCTCGTTGAGGAGGATGACGTTGAGGCAGCGGCCGCCATGCCTGGTGACCCGGATCATTTCCGACAAAGAGGGGCGGAAGTCGTCGAAGATATGGGTGACGCCGAACGAGGTGGCAAAATCGAAGGTGGAGTCGGGGATGCCGGTAAGGTTGTTGATATCGCCGCAGGCACTCTCGATGCGGTGTCGGGCAAGGAAATCGCAGCTGGTGGCCACCAGCTCCTCGTTGTACTCAACGCAGCTCAGCCGAATGGCCGCATTGATGGAACGGACGTAGTAGGCAAACTCGCCGGTGGCTGCCCCAAGATCGACGAGCGACCTTTCGGCATCGACCGCCGGCGGCGAGGCGAGGCCGAGGAGCTCGGCAGCCTGCTTGAACATCTCCTTGGTGTCCCGGTAGCGGTTCTCATTCAGATAGATGGCGCTGTCCACGGCAGGACGGTAGTCGTTCCCCATAGGCTCCTCGTGACCGGCGGCGCCGGCCAATGGTTTGGGTTGTGCGGACGATGGCACGGTGGCCTCACCCGGCGCAGGGGACGGCAGGAATTGCGGCGCTTTCCACCATGGCGACCTCTCCCCGGTCCACAAAGTACTTCTGCAATTTCACCCGCCAGATACCTTCGTCTTTCATGATGGCGAGGAACTGGTCCCGGCTGGTGCCGTTACCGAAGTGCTCGGTCGCGGTCCTCGGCACCCGGTCGATCCCGTCGATGGCGGCGAGGATCTCGGCGGCCGATTCCCGGCAGTTGACGATGGTTTCGCAGGCGAAGCGGCCGTTTTGGCGGCTGCCGATGTTGATGCTCGGGATGCCGTAGAAGGGAGCTTCCCGCACCCCGGCGCTGGAGTTGCCGATCATGAACTGGGCGTGCTTCAAAAGCACCAGGAAGGCCTCGAAGCGGACCGAGGGGAAGACCCGGAAACGAGGGTTAGCCCTCAGAGCCTCCAGTTCCTCGATAATCAGTTCGGAACCCGGGTCGTTGTTGGGATAGATCGCCACGAAGTTCTTGTTCGAGGCGGTCAGGGCCTGAGAGATCTCCTGCAGGTTACTGATGAGGTCATGCAGGCTGGTGGTGACCGGGTGGTAGGCGAAGATGCCGTAGGTGTCGAAGCCGATCTCGTAGTGGTCCTTCACCGCGTGCAGGGCCGGAAGGGCGGCCGACGTCATCAGGTCGAGGTCCGGTGAACCGATGATGAAGATGTTCTCCGGGTGCTCTCCCATCTGGAGCAGCCGCTGCCTGGCCCGATCGTTGGCGACAAAGTGGATGTGGGCAAGCTTGGAGACCGAATGCCGGATCGACTCGTCGATGGTGCCGGAGACCTCGCCCCCTTCGATGTGGCTGACCAGGAGGTTGTTGAAGGCGCCGACGATGGCCCCCGCCAGGGCCTCGGCACGGTCGCCGTGGATGACCAGCATGTCCGGCTTGAGAAGCTCGATGTAGTTCGAGAGCCCCTGCACGGTATTGGCGAGGATGCTCCCCATGTCGTCGTTGGACTTCTGGTTGATGAACCGGTAGATGTTCTTGAAGCCGCACTTCTCCACTTCCTCGCCGGTGTTGCCGTACTTGGGAAGCACGTGCATCCCGGTCACGAAGACGTGCACCTCGAAGGCGGGGTCGTCGTCGAGCGCGTGCATCAGCGATTTCAGCTTGCCGAAATCGGCGCGGGTGGAGGTGAGAAAGAGGATCTTCCTAGCCATGGCTGATCTTTCCCCAGGTGAGCTGCTCGTTCACCCTGATGGCGGCGGCGGCCTTTCTCCCCAGAAGCGACCGGTAGTCGACGGCCTTGATCTCGCCGGTCCCGGGGCGCTTCACCCAGATGTTGTCCCTGGAGAGCTCCTCTCCGGCCGCGATGTCGCGGATGGCCACCACACAGGCGTAGGCGAAGTCGATGGTGGGCTGCTCCTCGGCCAGGATCCCCTTGCTCCCGCCGCGGGCGAGGAAGATGGCGCGGCTTCCGGCGATCAGCTCGGCCAGGTCGTCGGGGTCCATGGAAATCTCGATGTCGGGCCCCGGCCAGCTCTTGTCCGAGGTGAAATGGCGTTCCAGGAGGGAGGCCCCCAGCGCCACGGCGCCCAGGCAGGGGTAGTTGCTCAGGGAGTGGTCGGAAAGGCCGATCACCGCGTCGGGGAAGGCGTGCTGCAGGTCGGCGAGGGCTCCCAGGCGGACCTTCTCGTAGGGGGTCGGGTACATGCTCGTGCAGTGCATCAGGGCGAAAGGAACCCGGTGCCGCCGCAGGATCTCAACCGCCCGGCCGATGCTGGCCAGGTCGTTCATCCCGGTGCTCAGGATGACCGGCTTGCCGAAACCGGCGATGTGCTCGATGAGCGGATAGTTGTTGCACTCCCCGGAGCCGATCTTGTAGGCGGCCACCCCCAGCCTTTCCAGCCGATCGGCCGCCGCGCGCGAAAACGGGGTGCTCAGGTAGATCATCCCCTTGGACTCGGTGTACTCCTTGAGGCGGAGGTCCTCCTCCTCGGTCAGCGCGCAGCGCTCCATGATCTGCCAGATCGATTCGGTCGCGTTCCCCGGCACCACGTCGTTGGGCACCATCTCGTCCTCTATGACGTGGGCCTGGAACTTCACGCACTCGCACCCCGCGGCATGGGCATCGTCGATCATCCGCCGGGCCTTCTCGACGTCCCCCTCGTGGTTGATGCCGATCTCGGCCAACACCAGCGGGGGATGGTCCGGCCCCACGGCTCGGCCGGCTATCCGTATGCAGTTCATCACGGTGATTCTCCCTTCCCCTGCCGGCGGGTCAGCAACAGATCGGCCAGCAGCAGATCGAATTCGGTGTCGATGTCGAGGGACCGCTCGGCGGGCATGACCAGGGGGCGGGTCGCCGGCGGGTAGAAGGTCTTCTCCCTGATCAGCACCTCGCTCTTGATCAGGTAGATCGCGCCGTTTAACCGGTAGATCTCTTCGGCCTCCTGGCGCCTGGCCAGCCGCTCGCCGGCCATCCAGGGGACCAGAAGCCCCCCGTCGTCCACCCTGCGTAACCACTGCACCGGGCGCTCGTTGGGGGTGACGCTCACCACGGCATCGGCGTCACAGGCCGCCTGCAGCCTGACGGCCTCGTCGATGTCGGCGGGGGTCCGCAGGGGGGAGGTCGGCTGGAGCAAAAGGAGCAGCCGGGGGCGGTACCCTTCCCGCTCCTCCAGCCACCGTAGGGCGTGCAGGGCCACCGCTTCCGAGCCGGCGGTGTCCCCGGCAAGCTCGGCCGGGCGCAGAAACGGCACCTCGGCACCGTACCCGGCACTGACCGAGGCGATCTCCGCATCGTCGGTGGAAACCAGCACCCGCAGTTGGTGCGACGATTCCCGGGCCGCCTCGATGCTCCAGGCGATCAGGGGCTTCCCGCCGACCGGGCGGATGTTCTTGTACGGCACCCCCTTGGAGCCGCCGCGGGCGGTGATGAGGGCGATAATGTCGGGGGCGGCTTTGTCCATCGGGTGCCTCAACTTAAGGGGGATGCGTCCTGCTGCCACTTGAGAGGGAGATAGATGTGCCCGGGGCGGGAGGTCCTCACCCCGTGCAGGTCCTCGACCTCGAAGGTCACCGCGTCAATGCAGGCATCCACCGTCCCGGTGGGGGGACGGCCGATGTAGGCGGAAATACCATAGCGCCCCGGCGCGAGCAGGGGGGCGGGGATGGTTACGGTGGCCGAGACCTCACCCGCCGCGGAGAAGCTTGCCGACCCACCGTGGTCCCGGCTGTCGGAGAAGAGGACGTACTCCCCCTTCAAGTCCTTGACCGCCAGTACCGCATACCCGCCGGGGAGGTCACTCTGCAGCCGGCAGTCGACCTGCACGGCCAACTGCTCGTCGACCCCGACCGGGCCGCTCAGGGGGGTACCATCCCCCTTGCAGATGCGGATGCCGGTGACCTGGTGCGCCTTGCCCGGGTCGGGGAGCCGTTTGGCCGAGGTCGCGGCCGAAGAGAGCGCCGCATCGAGGTAGGCCTTGGTCACGGTGCCGACGTCGCCGTCGACGGCGACCTTCCCCTCGCTGAGCAGGATGGCGCGCCCGCACAGCCGGTTGATGGCCCCCATCTGGTGGCTCACGAAGAGCACGGTCCGCCCTTCCCTCCCAACCTCTTCCATTTTCCCCAGGCATTTCTGCTGAAACTGGGCATCGCCCACCGCCAGCACCTCGTCCACCACCAGGATCTCCGGCTCGAGATGGGCGGCGACGGCAAAGGCGAGGCGGACGTACATGCCGCTCGAGTAACGCTTGACGGGGGTGTCGAGGAACTTCTCGATCTCGGCGAAGTCGACGATCTCGTCGAATTTGCGCCTGATCTCCCCCCTCCCCATCCCGAGGATGGCGCCATTTAGGTAGATGTTCTCGCGTCCGGTAAGCTCGGGGTGAAAGCCGGTCCCCACCTCGAGAAGACTCGCCACCCTCCCCCTGATGCGGACGCTCCCGGCGGTCGGCTCGGTGATCCGACTCAGGATTTTCAACAGGGTGGACTTGCCAGCGCCGTTTCTGCCGATAATGCCGATCCGCTCCCCCTGCCCGACCTGGAAGGAGACCTCTTTGAGGGCCCAGAACTCCTCGGTGCGCGAAGGAGCCGCGGAGTGCCTCCCGGCCAGCCGGCGCCCAAGCGACCGGGCCCCT
The DNA here is from genome assembly GCF_054784495.1 of Geomonas sp. Red276. Lineage (NCBI taxonomy): Bacteria > Pseudomonadati > Thermodesulfobacteriota > Desulfuromonadia > Geobacterales > Geobacteraceae > Geomonas > Geomonas sp. Red276. The sequence goes on along the minus strand of NZ_BLXW01000017.1, from coordinate 10,392 downwards.
TCGGCCAGTACGTCGCGAAGCGCCACGTAGGAGCCCTGTCCTGCCTGGTGGGTGAGCAGGTACTTCTTCCCCAGGTTGTCGACACTGATCACGGTCGGCATCGGCTACACCACGTCCGCGAAGGTTCGTTCCATGCGGCGAAAGTAGATCACGCCGCCCGCCAGGATGGCCAAGACCAGTAAACCCGACAGCAAAAAGCCGGTCCACTGGACCGGGAATCCTTCCCCCAAAAGGGCCCAGCGGAAGCCGTCGATCACCCCGACCATCGGGTTGAGAAAATACCATAGCCGCCATTTCTCCGGCACGATGGAGCTGGAAAAGCCGACCGGGGAGATGTAGAGGCCGAACTGCACCAGGAAGGGGACCACGTACCGGAAGTCGCGGTACTTCACGTTGAGCGCGGCGAACCAGAGCCCCATCCCGAGCGAGGCGGCGAGTGCCATCAAAAGGAACAGCGGGACCAGCACGATCCTCGCGTCGGGGACGAAACGGTACCAGGCCATGATCCCCCCCAGGATGACGCAGGAGATCGCGAAGTCGACCAGGCTCACCACCACCGCCCCCGCCGGCACGATCAGCCGCGGAAAGTAGACCTTGGTGAGGAGGTTGGCGTTGTCGATCAGGGAGTTCGCGCACTCGGAAAGGGAGTTCGCGAAGAACTGCCAGGGGAGCATGGCGGCGTAGACCATGACCGGATAGGGAACCCCGTTGGAGGGGAGCTTGGCGAGCTTGCCGAAGACCACGGTGAACACCAGCATGGTGGCCAGCGGACGGATGACGCTCCAGGCGATCCCGATGGCGGTCTGCTTGTAGCGGACCAGGATGTCCCGCCAGGCGAGGAAGAGAAAAAGCTCCCGGTAACGCCAGAGATCGCGCCAGTAGTTGAGCTCCCCCATCCCGGGGCGGATGACGATCTCACGCTGTTCGTTCATGTCAGCCGTACTGGAACTCCTTTTTCCTGAACAAAGACGAGATCACCCCGCCGATGAAGCCCAGGCCAAAGCGCCCCATCTCGCGGTTCTTCCTCCCCGGCAAGAGGTACAGCGGCGCGTGGCGTGAGCAGTTGGCGAGCACCAGGAGCCAAAGGGGCCACGAGTAGCGCCCCTTCAGGCGATAGAAGGACTGGCCGACCGCCATCGGCTTGCGGAAGTTGCCGACCAGAAGCGGCGGATGGTAGTACTGGAGCCGGTGCGAGTTGACGCTTTTCGCGCCGGCCACCAGGAAGCGGACCACGAACTCGACGTCTTCCTGGCCGATGAAGGCGGACATGAAGCCCCCCAGCCGGGCGACGATCTCGCGGCGGTAGGCGGTGCAGCGGCTGGTCATGAAGAACTCGTCGTGATGGTGGTAGCGCCCCTTCACCAAGGAAAAGCTCGCCCCCCCGCGCGGTACCACGGCGGCCGCCTCCGGATGCGCGTCGAACTCGGCGAGGAGGGTGGAGAGGAAGTCGGGCTGCAGCAGCACGGTGTCGTCGTCGAGAAAGAGTAGGTACTCGCCGCGGGAGGCCGCCACGCCGTGGTTTCTGGAGTACCCCATGGAGCCGAAATTCCTGTCGAGCGGTGCGTAGACCACCGGGAGCCGGTCCGAGAACTCCTCGGCCATCCTTTTCCCCGCCTCGGTCCCGGCGCGGTCTTCCACGAGCACCACCTCGAACTGGTCGGCCGCAAGGTCCTGCTGGGCAAGCGAATGGAGGATCCCGGCCAGAAGGTCGAGCCGGCCGTAGAAGTTGATCACGCAGGAAAGCCTGATCCCGTCGCGGGCGGGGGGAACCTCGCAGTCGCCCCTAAGGTCGAAGGGGAAAAGCCGGTATGTCGATTTGAGCAGCGCCTGTCGCATCCCCGCTAGCTATGCCTCTCCACTGCGAAAATACCTTTCACTGTAACGGTGCACCCGCTCCACGCAGTCGAACAGGTCCGGCACCATGGCCACGGCCGCACGGTAAATCTCGTCGATGCCGCCATCGGGCTCTACGTACTCGTGGGAAATCCTGTTTCTGAGCTTGCGGATCTCCACGAAGGTGACCGCCGACGCTATCAAGCCCTTTTTTTCGGCGCGGTTGATAGCGTCACGGACGGACTCCGGCGCGCTCTCCAGGTCAAGCAGATCAATGATCTTTATGGCCTGCTTCACGATGAGGTCGGAAAGCCGGGCGAATTTGGAGGTAAGGGATTCGAAGCGGTCCCGCTCCTCCTCGTCGTACACGGCCTTTACGCCGATGCGGCGGCAGATCTCGTAAGAGTAGCGAAGCGTGTCGCTTGCCCTGCGAAGCTTGGCCAGCAGGTCGGCAAGATAGTTCAGTTCGTCTTCTGACAAAGTCTGATCGCCCCCTTGGCGAGGATCATTTTGGCGAAGGCGCTCATAGCGCTCTTGCCGGTCAGTACCAGGTCGATCTTCTGCTCTTCGAGGTGGCGGAAGATTTCTTCACGAATGTCTTCCACCCTCCCCCTTGCAAGCAGATCGGAGCGGATCAGGATGTCTATGTCCCCGCCTCTCTTACTGTCGTCGGTCCGCGAGCCGAAGAGGTACACTTCCGCGGCGGGATCGAACTGATGGACCGAGGCCACTATGACATCCTTTTCGAAAGAAGAAAGCCTCATACGGTTCCCGATACAGTCAGTAGCCGGCGTAGACGCCCCATCCTACCATAGCAGCCCATAAAACCCCCACAATAAAAAGGGGAAGGTCCTTCAACAGCGACTCGGTGGGATCCCCCCCTTCCCCGCTCTGGACCCGCAGGATGAAGCGCAACAGGCCGAAACAGCAGAGGGGGACCGTGTAGACCAGGGCATGGCGCAGGATCACGTACTGGGTGTAGGTGACCAAGACGGCGCCGCCGGTCATGTACATGGCTCCCGGCAGAAAGCCGTCCGGATAGGACAGCAGCGACTTTCGGTGCTCGCCGGCCTGTTCCCCGAGGCTCTGCTTCTCGCCCAGCCGCTTCCCGGTGGCGAGGAAGAGCGCCAGGAGGAAGACGGAAAGAAACAGCCAGTGGGAGATCTCGATCCCGAATGCCTCTCCCCCCGCCTCCAGCCGCAGCAGGAACCCCGAGGCGATGCAGAAGAGATCGACCACCGGCAGCTCCTTCAATTTCAGCGAGTAACAGGCGGATACCACGAGGTAGGCGAGCAGAAGGAGCACAAAGGTGGTCGAGACCCCGACGGCAAGATAGAGCCCCGCCGCGAGGCAGATCGCCCCGAGAACCGATGCGGCCCAGACCGGGACGGCCCCGGACGGGATCGGCCGCCCCTTCTTGCGCGGGTGGTGGATGTCCCGGTGGCGGTCCAGAAGATCGTTAAGGACATAGGTGGAACTGCTGGCGAGGCAGAAGGAGAAAAACGGAAGCGCCCCCCTTTGCACCATGCCGTGCTGAAGGATGGCCCCCCCGAGAAAAGGAGGGAAGTAGAGCATCAGGTTTTTCAACCACTGGGCGGGACGCAGCAGTTTGAGATAGGCGGTTATCTTCAACAGTCGTGATGCCTCGCTTGGCGGTTTTCGCGGCCCAGTATGCCACAGCGCGGGAATCTTGCGCAAGCGCCAAATTCCTGAAGAGACTACGGTTTAACCGTTCTTCCCCTTGATGATGTCGAGGAAGAAGTCCTCGAGGCTCTTTCTTCTCGGCTCGATCAGGGTGACCTCCCCCCCCTTGTCCCGCACCGAGGCGAGGGCGCCGGAGAGCTCGTCCTTGGGGACGTAGAGCTCGGAGGTGGCCCCCTCCTTCTCCCGCAGGGTGAGGTGGTAGCCGATCACGCCGCGGGTCATGATGTCTTCCACCCGCTCCACGCTCTGCAGCTCCCCCTTCAGGATGATCCCCACCCGGTCGCAGACCGATTCGACGTCGGCGATGATGTGGGTGGAGAAGAAGACGCACTTCCCGCGCTTCTTGAGATCGATCATGATCTCCTTGACGAGCGCGCGCCCCACCGGGTCGAGGCCGCTCATCGGCTCGTCGAGGATGCAGACGTCGGGGTCGTGGATCAGCACCTGGCCAAGCCCCACCCGCTGCACCATCCCCTTCGAGTAGCCGCGCATCGGGCGCCGGCGGGCCTCCCAAAGCTCGAGCTGCTTCAGCACCTCTTCGCTTCTTTTGGCGAGGAGCTCGGGTTCCAGGCCGAAGGTAGTCCCCACGAAGGCCAGGTACTCCTCCGCGCTCAGGTAGTCGTAGAAGGCCGGGTTCTCCGGGAGGTAGCCGACCCGGCGGCGGGCCTTGGGGGAGGAGATGTCGATCCCCATGATGCTGGCGGAGCCGGCGGACGGTTCGATGAGACCCATGAGCGTCTTGATGGTGGTGCTTTTGCCGGCCCCGTTGGGACCGAGAAAACCGAAGATCTCGCCCTGCCCCACGGTCAGGCTCAGGTTCTTGAGTGCCTCCACGCGGGTGAAGCGCTTGCCTTTGAAGGTCTTTGAGAGGCCGGAAATTTCTATCGCGTTCATCGATTACCCTCTGTGCGTGTGGTCATTTCTTCTTTTTAACCGGGTAGGCCAGGTTGCTGGTGGTCTTCACCGTCCCGTCGGCGGCGAGGTAGAAGGTGCCGCCGTAGGGGTCCTTGGGGATCTCCTTCAGGTACCCCGCGTACAAGAGCTGCTCGACCGAGCCCGCCGGATGCCCGGTGGCACGCCGGAAGGCGTCCCGGGCCATGTCGATCGCCCGTACCGCCTCCAGGGCCTTGAGCCTCGTGGTGAGCGACTCCCACATCACCTTGTTCTTGGCCCCCTTGGCCATGGTCTTCAAGTAGGCGATGGCCAGGTCGTTTTGCCCCGACTCGTTGAGGTAGCGGCCGGCCAGGTTGATGAAGAGCTCGTTGCCGGAGAGCTCCCCCGCCTTCATGTAGTACTTGGCGGCCATCGGGTAGTCCTTCAGGAAGTAGCCGTAGTTGAAGCCGGCGAAAAAGGGGAGGTACCAGTCCCAGCTCCGGTACTTCATGCCGTAGTCGATCAGGTTGTTGGCGAGCTTAACCTGGTCGACGTCCCAGACCAGGATCGCCTGGGCGAAGTAGTAGGCGTCCATGTTGTACGGGTCGAGCTGGACCGCGCCGTGCAAAAGCCGCGACATGGACTGGAAGTCGGGGGGGGGGTTGACCTTCCCCTTCTCCTTCCCCAAAAGCCCCCCGAAGTACATGAGGACGTCGAGGATGAGCCCCTCGGCGACCACCTGTTTCTGATCGGCCGCGATCACCCGCAGCACCTCCACCCGCGGCAGGGTCCCGAGCTTCTCCACGAACGGCTTGTTGCGCATGTAGCTCGCAAAGGGGCCAATGAGCGCCCCGTAGCAGGCGATGAAGAGGCAGGTCACCGCGAGCGGGCGGGCCAGGCGGCTAAGCCCTCGATTCCCGGCGGCCATCACTTCATTTCCCTTTTGGAGAAGACGATGGCGGCCACCGAGAGAAGGACCGCCGCGTAGACCACGAGGTAGCAGACGGTCAAAACGATCCCTCCGGCGTTGAGCGGGACACCGTAGATGGCGTTCACCTTGAGATCGAAGGCGCTGAAGTTGGGGAGGACGTAGTAGAGCGCGGTGGCGACCTGGCGCACCAGGGGGGAAAGCACCTGGCCTGCGGAGGAATGGACGTAGTCGTACACCTGCTGGCTCGCGCTCCCCACCAAAAAGGCGGAGATGGTCCCGAAGATCGGGAGGAAGAAGGAGGTGCTCACCGTGGAGAAGAGAACGGCGACCGCCAGAAGGAGGATGTACTTGAAGGCGTCGAACAGCACGCAGAGGTAGATGTTGTTCCAGACCACCGGGCGGTCGGGGGGGAAGTTACCCGCCACGATGGTGACCACCACGCTGGCCACGAAGCCGAGCAAGACGGCGGTGATGAGCAAAAAGAGCGCCACCCCGAAAAAACGCCCGAGCAGGTAGCTGGTCCTGGTGATGGGGAGGGAGAGGACGCTGTAGGTGTAGCGTCTTTCCATGTCCTTCCAAAGCGAGGTCCCGCCGAGGAAGACCGCCAAAAGCAGGAGGATGAAAGAGATGAGCGACAGCGACAGGGTGATGGAAAGCTCGGTCACCTGCCTCATGGAAAGCTGGCTTATGCTCGGGATCAACGGCAGCAGCAGAGCCGCCATCAGGATACCGTGGAATACGCGGTCACGGAAGATGCCTTTGACCGTGATGCGGACAATGTCGAACATGGGTGCTAGCTCCTTAAGGTGAAGTGCGGTTGGCGAGTTTCTGGGCAAGTTTCAGGGCCGGCTGCCGGTAGACCGCGTTGGCCGGGGCCCTGGCCGCGGCGGTCGCGAAACATTCCCTGGCCAGCGCATCCTGGTGTTCGGCCAGGTGGATGATGCCGAGCCGGTACTGGTAGAACGGGTCACCGGTGATCTGGTACAGCCGGGTGAGAAGCCGCACCGACTTCGGGTACAGCTTCGCGCTTTGCCGTTTGTCCTTCTGGACCTTCAGGTCGTACACGGCGAGCAGCCGGCGGATGATGTCGGCCTCGTGCTTGCCCGGCTCGGCCAGCGCCTTCTCGAGCACGGCCTGGCCGGCGTCGAGGTCCCCCTTCCTGATCTCCACGGTCGCCTTGGTCATCAGGCCGTACTGGTAGTTGATGAGCGAGGCGGGGGTCTCCATGGAGCTCAGGACGCCGGTCGCCTTGCGGGTCTCACCGCGGTCGTAGAGGGCGATGGCGATCTCGTTTTGGGCCGGCACGAAGCCGGGGGACTTCTTGAGGGTATCCTGGAATAGGGCCAGGTTGTCCTGCCAGAGCATGGTCCGGGTGGCGGTCCCCCAGACGGCGATACCGAGCAGGGCAAGGAAAAGGATGCTCACCCCCTTCCGGTGCCGGCCGGCGAAGGGGAGGCTCTCCACCCCGAACACGCATCCCAGGGCGAAGAAGGCGCTCGGCACGTACAGGTACCGTTCGGCGAGCGGGGTCCAGGTCAGGTTCAACAGGGGGACCAGGAGGGCCGAGCAGGCGACCGCCAGCGCACAGAGGAAAAAGTACGCGGTCAAGGTCCGCCGCCTCAGCAGCCAAAGCCCCAACAGGCAGACCGCCACGCCGACCGGGAGATAGAGGTCGGAGACGTGGATGATGCCGAAATTGAGCGGAAAGGGGACGAACAGCTTCTTCAGGTAAAAGCCCGCCGCCTTGAAAACCAGCCGTGCGTTGACCGCGGCCCCCGCGCTGTCGTGCCCGGCCACGTGGGTCACCACCCGGGCCACCCCCGCGTCGCGGCTGTGGGAGCCGATCCGCCGGAAGACGAAGAATCCGATGCCGGTGGAGAGCATGACCAAAAGGTGCGGCCAGTTGCGCAGGAGGGCCTCCCGCAGCGGGATCCGCCCCCCCCCCTTCCCCGAAAGGAAAAAAGGGAAGATCAGGGCCGCGGGCAGGAAGAAGATCGAGGTTTCCTTGACCAGGCAGGCGGCCAGGATCGACAGGGCGCCGAGCACGCTCGCGGCCGGCGCGACTCTGGAGGGTTCGGCCGGCTTCAAAAGGAAAAAGAGCGAGGCCAGGATGAAGATGCAGGCCAGCGGGTCGGTCCGTCCGGAGATCCAGTTGACTGATTCGGTGTTGATCGGGTGGAGGGCGAACAGAAGTGCCGCGGCCAGGGGAACCAGGGGAGAGGCGATCGCCAGGCGGGCCGCCACCCGGCGGGCCACCGCCAGCAAAAGGAGGGCGTTCACCAGGTGGAACAGCACGTTCTCCAGGTGCATGAAGCTCTCCTGCAGCCCCCACAGGTACTTGTCGGCCATGAAGGAGAGGAGCAGCAGGGGGCGGAAGTAGACGGCCCCGGGGGTGAAGATGTCCCGCAGGTTGAAAGAGTCGGTATTAAGCAGGTAGGTGATGGTGCCGGGATCGTCGATCGAGTTGATGGGGGCGAAGATGGCCGGGTAGTAGACCCCCAGGACGACAAGCACCACAAGCAGCACGCTGGTCCGCGCAGTTATCCGCTCTTGCATGAATTACCCGAAAAAAAAGCGGGATGCCGAGGCATCCCGCCGACGTACGTTGGGAACGGCTTGCTTACATCGAGCTCCAGGAGGAGAACTCGGTGGAGTCGGACTTGGTCGGAAGGGTCTCGACGGCGGTGCCGACGTTGGTCACGTCCTTGTAGTAGACGGAGGTGGAGTCGTAAGCGGTGCCGAAGGCGCGGTTACCGGACTTGTGCTGGGTAGCCATGGCGTAGCCGTTGGCGGAGGTCAGGGCACCCAGGCCGACGCCGGTGGAGGTCTTGCCGATCAGCACGGTCGAGGTGGAGGCGGTGGTGATGTCGCCGTACAGGGAGGCGCCGGTCTTGGAGGCCGGGTCGGCGAGGTTGGAATCCATGGTCACGCCGGCGCCCGGGCCGTAGCTCCCTGCGTAGGCGATGCCGCCGAGAACGAGTGCGAAAGCGGAAAGTGCAATAATCTTTTTCATAGAGATGTTCTCCTCTTTAGTTAGTGATTACTGGTACAGCAGGCTGCCAGGGTACTGCTGCTTGTCGGCCATGAACGCTTCCATACCGGTCTTCATGTTCTTGAGGTCGGCGTTGGCGGCGGAGTTGTAGGCCTTGGCGCGGTAAGAGGAGAACTGCGGGATCGCGATGGCCGCCAGAATACCGATGATGGCGACGACGATCAGGAGTTCGATCAGGGTGAAGCCTTTGCTGCTTCTGAGTTTACGTAACATGTAGTTTCTCCTTTCGTTCGTGTTGTTGCACTGGATTGATACGGCAAGTTTGGTGATTGAAAGATCACGACAAGACGAACAAACGTAGAGCAAGTTGCAGGCCAAAAAGATTAAACGCGATAACTAACCGTTTTTACGAAAGTCGCCGAAAAAGAGCCCGAAAACGGCACCTCTCTCATTAGTAACAGGGACAAAATTAGTCCCCGAGCGGTGACGTTTTTTGTCACTCGTCGTCCATGCCGAACTTGGCCAGCCGGTAACGGAAGGAGCGGAAGGTCATCCCCAGGAGGGCGGCCGCCTTCTTCTTGACCCCGCCGCACTTCTCCAGCGCCTGGACCAGGAGCTTTTTCTCCAGCCCGTCGAGGTAGGCCTGCAGGTCCATCCCCCCGTCGGGGATGGCCAGCTCGTTGGCCGGCGGGGTCGGGATCCGGTACTCCCGGACGCTGGGCGGGAGGCACTCCCGGTTGATCACCCGGCTCCCGAGCACCACGCAGCGCTCCACCAGGTTCTCCAGTTCGCGGACGTTGCCGGGGAAGGGGTAGTTGAAGAGGGCGTCCAGGGCATCCGGAGTGATGATGTCGCCGGTCCCGGACCAGAGGGCGAACTTCTTGTAGAAGTGCTCGACCAGCACCGGGATGTCCTCGATGCGCTCCTTCAAGGAGGGCATGCGGACCTGGACCACGTTGAGGCGGTAGAAGAGGTCCTCGCGGAAGGTCCCCTCCCGCACCTGCTCCTCGAGGTTGCGGTTGGAGGCGGCCACGATGCGGACGTCGGCCCTCAAGGGGGCGCCCCCCCCTATCCTTCTGAACTCGCGCTCCTGCAGGACCCTAAGGAGCTTGGCCTGCAGCTGCAGCGGCACCTCCCCGATCTCGTCGAGGAACAGGGTACCTCCCTCGGCCTGCTCGAAGAGGCCGGGCCGGTCGGAAGTGGCGCCGGTGAAGGCCCCTTTCATGTGGCCGAAGAGCTCGCTTTCGATGAGGGTGTCCGGAATGGCGCCGCAGTTGACCGCCACGAAGGGGAGGGCCTTGCGGCGGCTGTTGTAGTGGATGGCGCGGGCGGCCAGCTCCTTGCCGGTGCCGCTCTCCCCCATGATCAGCACGTTGGCCATGCTCTCGGCCACCTTGCCGATCAGGTCGTAGACCTCCTGCATCTTGCGGCTCTTGCCGACCAGCCCGCTGAAGCTGAAGCGCTCCTGGACCTCCGCCTTGAGACGCTTGTTCTCCACCACGAGGCTCCGCTTCTCGAGGGCGTTTTTCACCAGCACCTTGACCTCCTCGACCTTGAACGGCTTGGAGAGGTAGTCATAGGCGCCGAGCTTCATCGCCTCGACCGCCTGCTCGGAGGTGGTGAAGGCGGTGATCATGAGGACGGCGGTGTCGGGGGCCTGGGCCTTGATGGACGCCAGGAGATCGATGCCGGAGAGTCCCGGCATGCTGACGTCGGAGAGGACCATGTCGTAGCTCTCCCGGGCCAGGAACTGAAGCGCCTCCTCGGCGCTCTCCGCCTGGTCGACCCGGTATCCCTCCCCTTCGAGAAGGATGGCAAGAAACTCCCGCATGCTGAGTTCGTCGTCAACGACCAGAATGTGCGTGTTCATAGTGCCTCGTAGATTTAAGACTGTTCTAGGTTCTAGGTTCTATGTTCTAAGTTAAAAGTCTTCCTGATTAGCGCCAATCTTCCGCTAGGCGTAACCACCGCTCTGGTCGGCTGCCAGTCCGGGCAGCGGCAGCAGCGAGGCGGGGAAGCATAGCAGCAAGATCGAAACGACGGTTAAAGCGGTACTGAT